>JBEKRG010000050.1:0-31802 GCA_049518955.1 Occallatibacter sp. | reverse complement strand
AACCAAGTGAAAGACCGTCTTAGCCAGATCGATGCCAATCGTATGAATCTTCTTGGGGACGCCTCCTGTTCACCCCTTATACCTCCGCTGAGGTTCAGGCGGCGGACCATCCCATTAATTACCTTTTGGTCAACGGCTGCCGTAAAACGGAAAGCACAGATGTTTCTCGCTTCGCCCTAAATCGCCGATGCACACGTTGATTATCGCTTCCGGGAATGTCCCAGCTTGCGGGCTCTGGACGGATAAAGCCAAACCGGAGACTGGCTCTCCACGACCAGATTCAAGCTTGAGTGTGCTCTCGGGTCTCAAGAGTTTCGGGGCGGAGCAGAAAGGTTCTGAAGTTGTCCTCTAGCGCCGACCATTAAGTCTTTATATTTCTCGCAGTTCCGCTTCCCCCCTTCTTCCGACTTGGCCTTTCACTTCCTCAATTGTGACGTAATTGTGCCATTGTCGAGGGCGCCTACGGTTTTCCGCTTCGCATCTTGGCGGATGTGCGAGCCGTGGCGAAGAAATTCGATTCAGACGTGCACGGCAATTGCCATGATGGTTTGTTCGGAGTCAGTTGCCGATTCAGCTAACTTCGTTATCGCATGGTGCCTGAGGTCGTGCGGCCTCAACCCGAGAACAAGGCTTCCACTTGACAAGCCCCAAAATCCTGCCCAAACAAAAGAAACCGGTTCAATCTCGCGTGGAAAGACAACCGCCCTGCATCGCTTGCGCGACTTCAATGCGAGCATTCTTGAGCGAATCGACGGCATTCCCGGTTGGATAGAATTCCATTGCAATGAATCTCTCGTAGCGAAGCTCCGCGAGCTTGCGATAAATATTCGCGTAGTTCACTTCGCCTGTTCCGGGTTCGTGCCGTCCCGGGACATCGGCGATGTGAACGAGCCCGACTTGATCGACGTGATTGGCGAGTTTTTCGATCAAGTTACCGAACCCGCGTTGCTCATGATAGAAGTCATACAGGACCTTCACGTTTGGCCTGCCGACCTGCCCAACGATCTCGAAAGCGTCGGTCACTGTCTGCAAAAAGATGGTGGGATTTTCGAGCGCATCAATCGGCTCGATTACGATCTCAATATGATCATTGGCTGCGAGATCTGCAGCGCGCTTAAGATTCTCGACCGCGGTCTGCGTTTGTGCAGCGGGGCTTAACTCCAGCACACGCTTGCCCGATAGAAGAATGACCTGTTGACAATCAAGCCGCTTCGCCGCGTCAAGCTGATCCTTAAACTGCGAGATAAAGGTTTCGGTTTCGGAAGTGGTCGAGAAGCCGGCCCGTACACCGCTCATGGAATCGACGACGAGGCCTAGAGAATGGATACGGCTCATGATCCGCTGAGTATCTTCCGCAGTCCACTTCTGAAACTCTCCGACGAGCTGAACTCCGTTGTAACCCGCCTCTGCTGCGATTTCAACGCAGCGCTCGAAGGGAAATTGTTTCTCTAGTGTCCACAGCATGACCGAAAACCGGAACCTTGTTGCAGTGGTGTCCGCGTGTAAAGCATGGGTGAGCACCGGTTGTGCAAGTGTTGCCCCTGCAGCGAGCTGAACAAATGTGCGACGATTCATAACCATCCCTCTTTTTTCTCGCCCGTAACTGTTCTCAACGGGTTTCATTACCCCACATAATGAGGCCCTATGGACGCCGAGAAATTGATTTCATAATCCCTCATTTCTTTTAGCAAAGAAGCTGTTCACCGCAATCTACAAGCCCTTCTTCATCTCCTCGATGCCGGCCGTGGAAACGCTGAAGTCCTGGTCTCCCTTTCCTCCGCTGAAGGCCGCAACGAGGTAACCATGTTTCCCCCGCGCGATTGCACCACCGTTCCAGCCAAATTCCCCAGTGAGTGGCGGTCGGACGTGGCTACCGCTGTTTTTCAACGTATCGGCCATTTCCGACGCCTTGGAATAAGCAACTGCGAGCAAATTGGATGCTTTTTGGTTCTGCGCGGGCTGATCCTCGATCCCATTACCTGCAACGATCATCTTCGAAACCCACGATCGAACACTGTCGCCATCGAAATACGCCACAACAGCAACGCCCTGAATTCCCAGTTCATGCGCGCGTTTTTCCATGGCCAGCAAGGCGTGATCCGCGGTCCGATCGAACTTTGCAACGTGAAGCGGGCGGCCGTCATCCAGGCCAGCCGACGGTGCGGGATTGCCGTGAACGGCAGACGGACTTTGCTGAGCGGTTGCGCTCGCGAATATGAAACACAGTGCGACGGCCAATGCACATGTCCTCGCTGTTCCAATTCGATCGTTGCCTTTCGCCACCAATGACACGATTCCCATCTGTTTCTCCTCCGCTACCATTGATTGGGATCCGGCGAGGGCTGAGTTCCGGTGTAAGGGGAACAGCATGGAGTCTTAACCGGCAGGAACTCCATGAATTCAACCCGCGTGCCTGCGGGATCGGTAAGGTCCAATTGAAGTTTGCCGTCAACTCCGAGCACTTGTGGATTCTTGCCTGGCGCCGGTTTCCATCCGCGCTGCTCGAGCTGGCGTTGCAAGTGGGCGACACTCACCACGCCCGGCGCAAAGTGATCCGCGCTGCCTAGCTGTGCGCGTGTTGGCCGATCAGGCAAATACAGCATGTATTCGATCCAGTCGGTTCCGTTTGGAACCTGCATCATGACCCAATCGATGTCCCCCTCTTTGGCACCGCCCTGCCAATAGAGGTGAAATCCGAGAATGTCTTTGTAGAAGTGATCCATCGCGGCACGGTTGCGCACAACATAGCCGGCATGAATGATGTGCGAGCTAAGTCGTCTCGATTCCAGCCTGGGCTCCGACAGAGAATGCGTTCCTGACTCGACGAATGCGATCCGGTTTCCCTCCGGGTCATGGACGAGAAGAGTTTTTGATCCATCACGATCGATGGTCAAAGCTCGCGGCACGACTACCTGCCGACTGTCCAAATAGCGCCGCAGGGACTCCGCGTCGATTGTGGCAAAGGCGATAGAGTCCAGGCTGTCCATGGGGCCCGGATCCGGTGGAGAGATCAGCTCAATGTATTGGAGATGGTTTGCATAAAAACGGACTCCAGACCTTGCATGGCCTCCAGGCACCATTTCCCAGCCAAGCAAGGACTGATAGAACTGCTGCGACTTCGCCATGTCGTCTGCATAAAGCGTGACGTGGGCAATGCCTGTGATCGGCGGCCGCATGTTCGACGAGTTTTGAGCCGAAGCGATTCCGGGAAGAGCGAAGGCGACGCATAGGATTAGGGATCGTCTCATGGGCACGTCCAACGCCAAAACAGATCAGCTAAACACCGATCTCGCGCGAAGAAATCTTCAGAATCGCGGTTGTCAGCCCGAAGGCAGCAGCCTCAACAGAGATCGTTCCGGCTTTGCCTGTGGAGCGAATCAATGCAGTGGCAATTCCCGCGGCAGCTCGCACCGGATTCCCAACACCGCTACGACCACCAATGAGTTCCCCGTCCCCGCTCACTTTGAAAGTGATCTGGTCGTCGCCGTATGGATAGGTTGTGCCTCGGTTATCGCAGACGTGCGCGTAGACACGCACCCAGTCTGATCCATCTGCGGCAAGATCGCGGCCGCAACCATCCAGGACCAGCGTCAACTGGGTCGGAACGCCAGGGGCCTGCAGCTCGTGAACTGCAACTACCTCGCCGCCTACGAGCCCTTCCGCCTTTACGTTACCGATGGCTGTTCCAGGTTTTGCAATGCCTGTGGCAAAAAGCATGGAATGCGGTTCGCTGAATTGAGAAAGCCGAAATGTAAACGGCGGATGCGGCAAATGAAATCCAGAGTCGGGTTTTTGTGTCGCAATCTCTTTGCCGTTCTGTGATAAACGCACTTCCTCGCAGTTGCTAAAGACCATAACCGTAACCGGAGATTGAAACGTTGCGAAGTTGGTGATGTATACCATGGGTCCGCTACCGATGTTCATTTCCATTTTTTTCAGCGGGCGCTGGCTTTGGAACAGGTAGTAGTCGAACTTTGGCAGCCGAAACAAGTCCAGAGGCGAGCCATAAAAGGGTTGATGGTGGTAACCGCGATAGTAATCAATTCCCGCCCAGAGATCGGCTCCCGCTGCGCGTGCGGTCCCTGGGACGGGAGGAGCGTCCAACTTGGCATAAATTGCATCGAGAGCTTCGAGATGCCGTGCCGACTGTGTCAGCATCGCAGTTTCGCCCCATTCCCTCGCCACACGCACGCTTCCTTGCTGGTCTGTCCAGTTATCCACTTGATCGCCCCACTCGCGAATCCACAAGGGCTTGGTGCCGTTGTTTCGCGAGTACTCCACATCCCATCCTTCAAAGCCGGCTATCGGTTTGCCGATGCGGTCGCCGGCAGCATAGCATCCTTCGACAGGGAACTCCTCGTGAACGATACGGTAAAGATCCGCCGCAACAAGACTATTGTCTGTCTCGTTTAGCTGGGCTTCCCAGAGCAGCACACAGGGATGGTTGCGGTCGCGGCGTATCATCTCGCGTGCGTTCTGGCAAACGCGTTTACGGAACAGCTCGTCCCCCATGAACTGCCAGCCCGGATTGGAGACGATGGCCAGAATGCCAAGCTCATCGCATGCATCCATGAAGGCCGGGTCCTGGGGGTAATGGCAGCGATAGGAAGTGAAACCAGCCTGACGCAGCTTGACTGCATCGCGGTGATGCGCAGAGGCAGGCAGCGCGTAGCCAACATAGGGATGGTCTTGATGGCGGTTGGCGCCAAGAGAAAAGAAATATTCACCGTTGATCTTGAGTCCTTCGTCTTTATCGATGTGAAAGGTTCGGATGCCGATGCGCGCGAACTGGTCGTCGATCATTTTGGCATCCGCGCCTCCATCTTCGAGGACCGTGGTGTGCAGCAAGTAAAGGTAAGGGCGATCCGGATGCCATAATTTCGGCGTTCGTACCTCAATGCGCTGAGTCAGAGACTTCGATGAGTTTGAATCGACCTCGAGTCCGTTCTCCGTAGTTGCAACCAGGACGCCGTCGGCACTGAACAACTCCTGGCGCACGCGTGCGCGGCGTCGATCGACAGAGAGGTTTTCCAGGTCTGTCTGAACCTGAACGGTCGCGCCGCCAGCCGAGACTTCTGGAAAGGTGACGAATGTGCCCCCGCCAGCAGTCTTGTTCGACAGGATCGGGTCGCTGATGTGCGGATTGTCCAGCACCTCAAGCGTGACGCCACGATAAAGTCCGCCGAAATAAACAAAATCAAGGCTGTCCTGCGGTTTGCCTGGCGGCACTTCAGGATTGTCCGAATTGTCCAGGCGTACAGTGATCACGTTCGACGCATGCTCGCCAAATTGCAAATGTTTTGAAATGTCCACGGTAAATGGAAGATAGCCGCAATAATGAGTGGTCAAATACTTGCCGTTCAGCCATAAATCGGCAACCTGCATCGCACCTTGAAGCACCAGGTGCACGGTTTGTCCGCGCCAATTCGATGACGCGGCAAAGTGTTTTTGATACCAGCAGATTCCGCGATAATTGCGTCCGCCGCTTGCATCGAGCGGTTCAATGCGCACAGTGTGAGGCAAGGCGACGCGCTCCCAGGCAGTATCGTTGAAAACGGCGATGTTTGCGCCTCTTTGCAACTGGGAGGAAAGACGCTCGAAATTGGCAGGCGCGTCATTGGACCGGATGAAGCTCCAGTCCCGGTTAAAGCACAACTGCTGGCGTGCTTCGGGCTTGCGTGGCCATGCAGACGAGTTGATTCTCTTCGGATCCGGAGCCTGAGCGGCTATGCTCGCCTGCTCGAGGATATTTCCAATCGTTAGCCCCGCCGCCGTAATGGCGCTGGACTCCAGAAAACCTCTTCGTGAAATCGTCATTTTCTCCCCATCCCGTTCGCTTCGAATGTCACAGATGAGAGCGTCTTATTCGTCAAAAGTTATTGAATCGCTGCCTACAACGTGCGCTGTGAGCGTGGCGCGCAAATGTAGGTTCGGCCGGATGCGAGTCTCCGCAATCAATGAAGCGGTTGCAAGTGAACCGCCGGACTTTCCCGCTGGTTACAATTCGACAGCCCGGCATCTCTCTGGCGAATGGATGTTTCCTTGAGAATGGGCGGCGAGTTTTAGTTACAGAATCAGCAACCGCCGTGGACCACAATCGACACCTTCTTCAACAAAAAGTTGCCAATCTGGCTCCTTTTGAGTGAAGCGTATTTGGCATAAGCTAATATAGGCGCTTCAATGGGAAGGGGAATCAGCCAAAAGTCTGATTCGAGGCATTTTGCATGGAATTGTTGAGCGAACCGAAGAACGAAAGCGAGCCTCCGGCGCAAGCTGTTCGGAAACCGGGGAAACGCTTACAGATTTCGCTCATTCCTTGCCTTTAAGTAGCCCGCTGGCGCCTAGCCAGCGATAGAACAGATCCGGCCAGGAGCTGACATTTGCGGCATTGCTGGCGCGAATGCCAAATCCGTGCCCGACATGCGCAAACACATGCAATTCTGCCGGAATGCCAAGTTTTTTCATTGACAAATAGAGCTCCGGAAGTCCTTCCGCGATGTCCTGGCGGTCATCTTGTCCGCATGCGAGAAAGGCCGGCGGCGTTTTGGGGGTGAGCGCAAGGTCTTGAGGAATCGCGGGATAAATCAATGCCTGAAATCGAGGCACCGCACTCAGCCGGTCAATCGGATCAGAGGCCGCAGGATTTCCGTCACTGGATTTGGTGGCGGCGAGCGCAGCCAACTCTCCACCCGCGGAGAAACCCATTACACCGATGCGGCTCGGGTCAAGCCCCCATTCCGCAGCACGGCTCCGTACCAAGCGGATGGCTCGCTGCATATCCCCGAGCTCAGTACCTTCGACGGAGTAGGTTGACCCTGTCTCCCGGGCAAGGCGGTATTTCAAAACAAACCCGGCAATCCCGTGATCACTCAGCCACTCTGCAACAGCGTAGCCCTCATGATCGATCCACAGCTCACGGTGCCCGCCTCCAGGCGCAATGATCACGGCGGCCCCCGTCGCCTTGTCCGGCGACGGCAGATAGACCGTTATTGAGGGGCTGTGAATGCTGGAGAGAACATGATCGCCTTGGGGACTCATTGTCACTACTTCCGGTGCGGTCTTGCCCTCCGAACCCGGCGCGCCCGCCTGCCAAAGGAGAACAGCAGGGTGTTGTGCCGGCGCTGCCGCCGGAAGCGCCAACAGAGCGACAATCAGCAATCGCCAGAGATGGAAACCTACCTGGGTCCGCCTCGCGCTCATTTCTCCGCACTCATGTCGCTGAGTTGGGGAGCTCGCGAAGAATTCGCGCTGCGGTATGGTTTCTTTTCGAGGTAAAGTTTCTGACGCAACCTCAGATCGGCAGCAAGCTCCTTGTTGCCGCGCGAATCCGCAACGACGATGGCGCGCGAAATCTGGGCTGAAGCACGATCGAACTCCCCAGTTTCCGCATAAGCGGCCGCGAGCACATCGAGCAAATCGGGATCTTCGCCCGGACTCAAGGCAATCGCGGACTTCGCCAAACTGATTGCCTGCTCACCGTTGCGAACCGATGCATCCGGCGCGGTTGCCATCAGCCACGCTGCACCTGCTATTGCGCTCACCCGGTTGCTGTCGAGCGCCATTGCGTCTTTCCAGTGATTCAGCGCCTCGTGCCAGTTGCCGAGCGCTTGATAGGCGCTGGCCAATGCCTCCTGGGTCCCTGCAAAACGCGGTTTGAGGTCAACTGCCCTATTCAATTCGGGAATTGCCTCGCCCGGGTGCCCCTGATCGAGCAGGAATTTGCCTAAAACAACATGGCTTTCAACCCACATCGGGTTAATGCGGATGGAGTTTCGGAGATGTTCAAAGCCCTCCTGGGTGTGACCCTCGAGGTATAGGGAGACACCGAGCCCGTTTTCTACCTTGGCGTTCTCCGAATCCAAGGCCTCGGCTTTTTGCCAAATCGCCAGCGCATCTGCGTTTTTCCCATCGTCCTCGAGGTGAGTAGCCTGATCGATGAGCTTATAGACTTCAACTGCAGGTACCTGAATGTCGTCGATCCCCTCGCCGGAGATATTCACAAACTCGGGGATGTTTACCGCGCGGTTTGACGCAGTTGCATTATCGATCAGAATCGCAGGGCTCGAGTCTCCATTGCCATCGATGTGGGTCAGGTACATCTGCGTATACGGCGAGCGCGCCTTGGAGGAGAAAACCAGCCATCGGCCGTTGGGCGAAAAACTATGCCACGAGTTCATCAGCGGTGTATTTGCCCGGAGCCTGCGCGCCTCACCACCTTCAAATGGAACGATATACAACTGGCTGTCGGGGCGCATCAGTTGGCCATTGCGGCACTGGACAAAGACGATCCACTTTCCGTCGGGCGAGACTTTGGGGAAATTGTTGCTCATGCCGTTGTTTGACGCACCAGCGATGGGCTCGGGCGCGCCGCCTCGCCCATCGTTGAATGGAATGCGGTACAGGTTGTACTGGAGCTGCGTTTCGTTTGGATCGTTTGCGTGAAGTGCGGGCTTTTGGCCGTTTGGGTATGGTTCGCGAGCCTGACTTCGCGCGAACACAATCCATTTCCCATCTGGGCTCCAGACGCCATCGGTCTGCACGAAAGCGGGATCGTCGGCGCCGGGCAGAGGTTGCCGCTGGCCCGTTTCACGGTCGTACCACTCCAGTATTCCTCGAGTGGGATAGAAGACTTGCAAGAAGTGATAGTCCTTGAAATTCGTTATGTAGTAGGTCCGCGGGACGTCGAGCGATGGTGGGGCAAATGTGCTCACTACGTAGTGGCCGTCCGGCGAAACCTGCGACATGAAACCCACTCGCGTCAGACCGGGTTGGCCGTCCTTATTCCATTCGATTACATCCTGGTTTCGGATGGTCATGTGACGTGAGACGGGAACGAGCGCATAGAGCCCCTTGTCGTTCGCCGGACCATCTACGTCGATGCCCATGGTTTTGCCGTCTAGTGAGAACGAATGGCAGTTGGCGCAAGTGGGCATATTTGTGAGCAGCGTGCGGCTTTCCGGCTGCCGAATATCGCGCAGCCGCCACTTGATCAAGTGAATTGCCGTCGGAGAAAGCGGTTGGACAGTGCCGTTAGCGCCTGCCGAAGGCATCAGGGGGACATCACGGTAGAAAATAGGGGCGCCCACTGGATCAGGCGAGGTTGTAAAGCTGATGCGCGCCTGGGAAACTTCCGAATTCGCCTTGCTGTAGCCTGTGACCGTTAATGTCGCCGCCTCCCTGGACGACCGAGATTGAATCGTTTCCCATGTCGCGTCGTCGGGCGTCCAAGCCCAGGATGCGGCCTGCTGGGGAGTCAGCTTGGGCAACTCGTTGGTATCGCTCACGCAATCCGGGTCGATCGGTCCGAGGTGCATTCGCTCGCCTTTGGAGACAACGTGAATCGGCGAGGAGTCGCCTGGCAAGGCAACATCAATCGTCCAATAGGAAGCCAGTCCGTCGCGCCAAAGAAAAGTTGGCGGTGTGATGCCAGGCGGAAAGATGGATTCATTTTCGGGGTAAACAATGGAGATGGGCCAAAGAGATGCCGTTGCGGATTCGCTTTGCGTCTGGCCCAGCACCCCGCGCTGGGTGGGCACGAACAGCATAGCCACAAACAGCAGACTCAGAATCGTGATTACAACCGCGGCCACGCGCCTTGAAACCGGAACCGGCTGTTCCATCGAGCAGCCCCTGTTTTGGAAATCATGATCGAGCATGCATTCCCCCCTCAGGGCGCCACGCTCGAGCTGTGACGACTTGCCCTTTTCTGAGTCTACAGCGATCTCAATGAGCGGCTCTGCAGAGTGATTTACTTTGGGCTTGAGCAGAACCGCAACCTTCAAATAGGTGAAAGATCTGCGGCAAGCGGAACGAAATTATGAATACGCCCTTGCAGGAAAACGAACACGGGCACGGAAGACATTTTCGCCTTCCGTGCCCGTATGCTGAGCCATGGTTAGAAGTCGATCTTCAGAGCAGCCTGGCCCTCGCGAACATTGTTGGACGGACCGCCTAACGGATTGCCGGAGTTGATCTCGCCCGAGTTATTGTCCGAGTTCAGCGGATTGGCGTCCGGATTCCCCTGAATCGCGTGATTGAACGCGTTGTACATTTCAAAGCGGAGTTCGATCGAGTACTTTTCACGAATCGACCAGGACTTCATCAAGCTCGCATCTGTATTGAATCCCGGAGGACCTTGAATCAGGTTGCGAGCACTGTCGCCAAAGGTGCCATCGTGATTGGCGGTGAACGCCGCAGGATTGAAGTACTGCTTCAACCAATTCGACTTTCCTCCCTGACGGACCTTGAGCGGCACGTTGGGGACGCGGTCGGCGCGGTAGCCGCCGCATGCCGCGAGGCAGCCAATGGCAGTTCCGCCGCTGTTGGGTTCGCCATACGCAGTGCTGGGATTGCCACCGCTGATGCCGAACGGCGTGCCAGACTGCCAGGTCATGACAGGGGCGAGTTCCCACCCTGCGAGCGCTTCGCGCACGAGCAGACTTTGCCCCCTGAACTCCGGACTGCGTAAAACAAAGTTGGTCGTCCAGGTGAAGGGAATGCTCGCACTTGAAATGCCGCGGCTCCAGCGCAGGTCCTGCGGATTAGTGATCCCGTTCTGACTGGCGGCGATATTAGCAGCGCTGGCCACGTCAATCGTCTTCTGCCAGGTAAAGCTGGACTGCGCCTGAAGACCATGGGCCATGCGCCGCTGGACGGAGACTTGCAGTGAGTGATAGTCGGCTGTGGCGCCGCTGTCATACTCCAGGATGGTCGAGTAAGTGGGGGCATAGGGAGCAACTGGGCCGGGGGCCACACTCGGACTGGGGCATGTCGACACAGTATAAGAGGTGCAGTAGCTATACCCGGCGTAGTTGTCGTCCTGCACGTAGCTCTGGTGATAGGATTCGCTGCCCACATAGGCCACGCGAAGCGCCATAACGTTGCTCAGTTGCTGTTCAACCGACACGTTCCACGCCTGGGTCATGCCGGCATGGAATTTCCGCCCGAACGAATCCTGCTCGTACACAGGGGTGGGAATCGTGGAGTTCATCGGAGGCTTATAGCTCGGAGTGGCCCACGGTATCAGTCCGGGGCCGGTGCCGAACGGGTTGCCGTTCGGTGTCCCGAACGTCGAGGTGTTCCATGGTTTTTCGAAGTTCTCGAATCCAGTGATCGATTGGCCGGTGTTCGGCGCGCAGGTAGCTCCACCGTTGCAAATCGGCCCGTTGGACGGCGCATAGGGCGAGAACGCCGGGGCAAACGGCGCCATATCGACGACGTGGTTGTAGTCGGAGTAGGGCACCGGATTGCTGAACATGCCAAATGCCGCGTGGACCGCGGTATGTGGCAAGTTCTTGGGCTGCCAGGCTATACCGACACGGGGTTCAACGAAGAACTTGCTGCCGGGACGAAGCGCGGCGTCCACGCCATGGTCACCTGGATAAACCAGGCCCGCTGGCGCGCCAGGAAAGATGACACTCTGTTGACCGGCGACGAATGCTGTTCCGCGGCCGCCCACGGAAACCGGCGCGAGGTCTGGATCCCAGCGCACGCCGAGGTTAAGCGTGAAGTTGGGCTTGAGGCGGAACTCATCGTTAAAGTACGGGTCTACGAGCCATCCCTGGATGTCGGCAAGTTCGCCGGCGCCCTGCTCAAAGCTCGACATATAACCCAGCAACCAGTCTGCCGTACCGTTGTTGGTGTAACCGCCGCCGAAGCCGATGATGGCGTCAGCCGGGTAGTTCGCGGCATTTTCGACCGCTCTTTGATGGATGATGTCGGCACCCACCGATAAGGTGTGACGGCGGACGGTCTTAAACAAGGTGTCGCTAATTCCCAGCGTGCCCCGAACCTCGTTCGATGGCTCGGTCCAGCCGCCGTTCGCCCCGCCAAAGTTTGCCCCTTCCATGTAGCAGACCGGCTCAGTGATGGAGATATAACGCGACCAGCACATGGGCTTGCCGCTCTTATCCAATACCGGCGTACCGTTATGGACGCTCTGCTGGGTCCACATTACGGTGGCCGTGTTGACGGTGTTGGAGTTCACCGTCCAGGTGTGCTGCAGGAGCTCGTTGAAGTACCAGCCTTGGATACCGAATGTTTGGTTCCAGGTGTTCAGGTTCAACACCGAGAGGACATTGCCCGGGGTGTCGCCAGCCGGCTGGATCCACTTGTCGACGAACGAGCGCACTGTGAGGCGTTGGCTCTTCGACAAATCGTAATCAACTCTGGCCGTGTACTGGTTGAAAGTCTGATTCGCCAGGTTGGCCGAAGCGTAGTCCATATTGCCTTGGAGGTTCTGAGCTGCGGACGTAGAGGGCACGGTCCCTGACGCAGGGGCCGTGTGTCCCGGCAGTCCGTCATTGGTCACCTGTACGGCTACCGGATCCAGCGAGCCCGCCAACTGGTTATATGTGTACACGCCGCCGGTCAACTTGGTGGTGAATGGTCCGTTCAGGACTCCGCACGATAGCAACTTGCCCGCCGGCACCTGTGTGCCGACAGCGCCGCATGTGCCAGGATGGTTTGCCTGCTGGTAAGTGACAAGCCCACTGAAGTCACCGTTCATCATCTGCTGTGTTGGCGTGGTGGTGTTGTTTGACGTGGACCCCGGGCCCCCGACTACGACAGTGCCCTGGTAATTAAAGAAGAAGAACAACTTGTCCTTAAGAACCGGCCCGCCGACAGAGCCGCCGAACTGGTTCTGTCTGTATGTGTCCTGCTGCCGGCTATACCAGTTCTTCGCGTCTAGATCTCCGTTTCGCAGGAATTCAAAGAGGCCGCCGTGCCAGGTGTTCGTGCCCCCTTTGGTGGCCTCGGAAACGACGCCGCCGCTGGAGAATCCATACGCCGCGCTGAAGTTGTTGGTGATGAGTCGAAACTCCGCGATGGCGTCCGGATTTGGGGCAGGCGAGCTGGAGCCTAGGTAGGTGTCCATGTTCGAGACGCCGTCGAGCATGTAGAAGGTGCTGCCAATGCGGCCGCCATCGCCCGATGCCGCTGCCTCATTGGGGAAAGAGAACCCCGATTGCGCCCACATGACGCCTGCCTTGTTGGCGTCGACCATGCCCGGCGCCAGCAGTGCCAGACTTGTGGGATCGCGACCGTTCAACGGTAAATCGCTCATCGACTGCGTATTGACCGTCATGCCCAGTTCGGACGTAGTGGTGTCAATCAGCTCGGTGTTGGCCGTGACCGTGATGGTCGCTCCGACCTTGGCCACCTGCATCTGAACGTTTTGGGTTGCGTACTCGTTGGCATTGATTACAATGCCGTTTTGCACGTATTGCGCAAACCCCATGGCCGAGATGGCCAGCGAGTAGCGGCCGGCAGAAACCAGCTTGAAGGAATAAACTCCCGAACCATCTGTCTTCGTGGTCTGCGGGAAGTTTGTGTCGACGTTGGTGAATGTCACGTCGGCAGCAACGACGGCTGCCCCCGTTGAATCGGTGACCTGACCGGTGAGACTGCCGTAGGTGCTTTGTGCGTGCGACACTGTGGCAGAACCAAAGGCGCCAACCAGGGCGACAACCATCAACGCCTGAAGGCACTTTCGAATTGCTGATTGCATACCTGCCTCCTGAATTTTCTTGTTTAGTTCCATGTGGGCTGATCAAAATGACATCAACCACGTGGGTCGATTCCAGTCGCGGCCGGAAAATGAAATCGTTTTCACAAGTGCAATATCAACTTGCGGACTGCCAAAACCCCGCCTGCTTTGACGGTTTCGTTTGCGCAACATCCGTTGCGCTACGAACAGGTTTTCTCAGGCGACGCGAAGTCTACGCCCTCGATTTAGCGCAAAGCATCCGCCAAAAGTATGATTACTCTGTAATTTTCTATTTCGAACCCGAGAGTGCGCGGCTTGAGGTACGGAAGTCCATTCGATCCAATCAGTTAAATCAACAAGCAACTCGTTATTTTGAAGGTCCGCTCCATCCTGGCAGGTCCGACTTTAGTCGGATAGCGTTGATTTAGCTGAACCATATAAACTTCTCGCGCATGCTCGAGTCATCAGCCGAAGGGGGGATGTTGTCTCTGCTGTGCAGACACTCGGGATGGAGCTGGTTGGTGGTCCTTCGAGCGCTTCTGAGGCGATCCAGGCCCACCTTCGGAACCACCATGCTTTATTTTGGTGTTCTGGGTCAGTTCGCCCTTTTGACCCCATTCGCAACGATTGCACAATGCACACCCCCACCCGACTTGCATAAGCAAGTTGCAACACATCCGACGGCCGAAAACTACGCGAACCTGGGAAAGTGGTTTGCCGATCAAAAGCAATTTGAGTGCGCAGCCAAGGCGTTTGCTTCGGCCTCCGCGAAGAATCCATCTTCATCGTCACTGGCTTATCTGTTGGGTTTGAGCTTATCTTCCGCTGGCAATGACTCTGCCGCGCTGGCCCCGCTTCGAAAGGCGGCAGCGCTGGCCCCGAGCGATATACGGCCTCATCTCGTGTCGGCTGCGGCGCTCGACATGCTGAAACGAACCGCCGATGCTGAAGCTGAATGGCGGAAAGCACTTGCCATCGACCCCAGCTCGACGCCCGCCCTCGACGGTCTTTCGCAGGATTTGATCGACCAGAAGGAATACCCCGCCGTTGTTGCACTTCTCGCTGGGCCCTCGGCCGCCGGCCAGCTCTCGCCTGCGCAGTGCGTGAATTTGGGAATCGCGTTCGCCGCCGCCGCAAGACTCGAAGAAGCGGCTCGAGTTTTGCGCGACGGCCTAAATACAGCTCCTGACTCGATCCAGATTGCCAATGAACTTGCCGTAGTTCTCTTGTTGATGGGTAGAGATCGCGAAGCCTTCAGCATCTTCGAGTTGGCGATTCAAAAGCACCCGGACGACCAAGCAACCAAGGTGCTGTATCTTCACGCCCTGGTCAACAGCCATGCAGAAAAGGCGGTGCCCTACGCGAAACAACTTCTCATCGAATACCCCCAACAATGGGAAGTTCTTTACCTGAATGGTGTGCTCGTCGAGCAGGACGGAGATTATCTCCAGGCGAAGGATTATCTGCAACAGTCGGTTTCGCTGAATCCCGATTTCGGGCAGAGCTGCACCGTCCTGGGCAACGTCCTCGCCCGTCTAGGCGATCCGCGCGGCGCAAAGGCCTACCTCGAAAAAGGCATTGCGCTCGGCGACGATACTCCTGAAGTGGAATACTCTCTGGCTAACGTTCTTCGTAGTCTTGGCGAAACCGATGCCGCCATGCGAGCTTTGCGCCGGTACCAGGAATTGAAAAGCTCGCAATCCGGCAAGGCACAGGCCGCTGGCAAAGCGGAGTCCGGCGATCAGTCGATGGCCAATGGCGATTTCGTTCAGGCCGCCGCCAGCTATCGCGATGCGCTGACCTCTGATCCCGACGAGGCGATTCTGCACTACAAACTCTCCCAAGCCCTGGGGAAGATGAATGACGTTGCCGGCGAAACATCCGAACTCCAACGAACGATCGAGCTGGACCCCAAACTCGCCGAGGCCCAAAACCAGATGGGCTACCTCGCTGCGCACGATGGCGACCTGGAGCGCGCCGAGACGTATTTCCGGGCGGCGACACAGGCGGAGCCATCGTATATTGGCGCATGGATCAATCTCGCGGCGACACTTGCCGGCGAACAACGGTGGGCGGACGCCAGGAAGGCCTTGGATTACGCGTTGCAGATCGATCCCGAAAATGCGCAAGTGCGCCAGATGAGTCAAGATCTCTCCGAGGCGCATCCAGCCCCATGATGGATTCGATGCTACCGGCTCCTCGATTTCTGTTGCAGAACGGTTGGTCGCGACGGCGTCTGCTCAAAACGGCCCCGTCGATCTTAGGCTCTGCATCGCTTTCATTCGCCAAACCCCTGCTTGCATCCATGCAAGATGCAGTTACACATCGGCCATTCTCGAATTTCGTGGATGTTTCGGAATCCGCGGGTCTCACCAAAGTGATGTTTTACGGTGCCGGCACTCATGCCACTTATCTGACCGAAATCATGGGTGGCGGTTGCGCCTTTTTCGACTACGATAACGACGGCTGGATGGACGTGTTCGTCCTCGGAGGCCGCCTCCTCGAGAGCATTCCTCCTGGCGCCAGCAACCGACTCTACCGGAACAATCGCGATGGTACTTTTTCCGATGTGACCGAAAGGGCGGGCCTGCTTGACGCCGGATGGGCAGTGGGAGTCTGCGTGGGCGACTACAACAACGACGGCTACGAAGACCTTTTCGTCACTTACTTCGGGCAAAACCGGCTCTACCGCAACAATGGCGACGGTACATTTACCGATGTGGCGGAGCATGCCGGCTTGAGCTCACCGTTAACGCGCTTTGGGTCAGGCTGTGCATTCGTAGACTACAACCAGGATGGCTTGCTTGACCTATTTGTCTCCAACTACGCCGATGTGGATTTAGCCAAAATGCCGACGCCATCGCTCGAACGACCCAACTGCAACTTTGAAGGCGTACCGGTAAATTGCGGTCCGAGAGGGTTGCCGTTTCCCACACATCTGCTTTACCGGAACAACGGTGACGGCACCTTCACCGATGTTTCGAAGCAATCCGGTGTTTCAGTGTTGCACGAGTGTTACGGATTGACGGCCGCTGTCTTCGACATTGACGAAGATGGCTGGCCCGATATTCTTGTGGCCTGTGACTCAACGCCCAGTCTTGCGTTGATGAATAACCATGACGGCACCTTTCGTGAAGAAGCTTTGATGCGTGGCCTGGCTTTAAGCGGCGACGGCGAGGAGATGGCAGGAATGGGCGTCGGCGTTGGCGATTACGACTGCGATGGCCATCTTGACGTCCTCCGCACCCACTATATGAACCAGGCCACGGGCCTTTACCATAACCTCGGCAAAGGCGAATTCGAGGATGTCACGGCGCAAGCTGGGCTCATCCGCGAGCGGCGCTTTGTATGCTGGGGCGTCGGCCTTTTCGACTTCGACAACGACGGCAACCCCGACATCTTTGTTGTTTCGGGGCAAGTCTACCCCGAACTTGAAACAGTTCTGCCCAAGTACCCGCGCAAAGGACCTCGAATTGTTTTCCGTAACCGGGGAAACGGAACATTTGAAGAAATACCCGATGGCTCTCAGCCTGCGCTTGATCAGCGCCACGTGAGCCGGGGTTGCGCGTTCGGCGACTTCGACAACGACGGCGACCTCGACGTTCTGATTATGAATCAGAATGAACCGCCGACACTGCTTCGCAACGATGCGCCAGAGGACAATCATTGGATCAAGATTCGGCTGCGTGGGACCAAAAGCAACCGCAGCGCGATCGGCACACGTGTCGTTGTGCGAAGTGGATCACGTGTTCAGGTCCAGGAGGCAATGAGCCAATCGAGTTACGTTTCCGCGAATGATCCAAGGCTGCACTTTGGACTGGGCTCATTTGAAGCGGTCGACATTGAAGTACGATGGCCGCTGGGGACGATACAAGCGTTAAAGGGGGTCGCAACAAATCAGCTGATAACTTTGATTGAAGGATCTGCGGAGATTAAAACGGAAAAACTGGTTCCGGCGGCTACACCTAAATGAGAACCTCCCTTGGGAGAACGTGCTCAACGACTTGATGGACATCGAGGAAGTACCTCTGACAAGAGATGAACGAAGACCGATGAGAAGATCGCTCCACCGATCACTTTACACAACGATTGCAATGCACCGTACTGGAGAGGCGAACCGATGAATGAAATGGCCCAGATCCTGGAGACGCTTGGGCGCGCGCCAATCAAAAAGCGAGCTATTACGAATCACGGAGTATTGAATGAGGCCTATTCGTACGAGAAACCCAGCTCATTCTCCCGCGGGATGAGGATTGATTTGAACGGAGCAACGATTCTTCTCATTTCAGGAACGGCTTCAATCGATGAGGAAGGAAGAAGCGTGCACATTGGCGATTTCCGAGCGCAAATGCGGCGCACCCTCGCCAATATCGCCGGTTTGTTGACAAGCGAAGGCTGCACCTGGCATGACGTGGTTCGCACCACCTGTTATCTCCGCGATATCGAACGCGATTATGAAGCGTTCAATGAGGAGCGTACCGCGTTCTACAAAGATCTGGGGCTTGACCCACTGCCAGCGTCGACCGGCATCCAGGCAATCCTTTGCCGCCCCGAGCTACTGGTGGAGATTGAGGCGATAGCCCTGTTCCGCACCAGGAGAACCGCTGATCCAGAGTAACGGAGGCTCGCCGATTGGCCGTGCTCCGGGGAAAGCTCGGTGAGGCATTGATGCACTTCCAGCGCGCGTACGAAATGGAACCGTTAGCGGGGAGGCGCTGTTCGGCATGGAAAGAACCCTGACCGACGAGAATAAGCCCGATCAAGCCTTGAAATACCTGCGTATGGCAGTACAGACTGATGTAATGAATGCATCTGCGCACTATACGCTGACGTGTGTGTGCCATGACTTTCATCCGGACTAAGAGGCACCGAAAGAAATGAGCTCTTCTTGGAGGTTCGGCTTGCGAAAGATCACCTTGCGCAGATATACCGTTAGATGAATCACACGCCGGAGTCCGAAAACGACGTTCCGGCCGAACGACAGCCATGAGCGCGACGCCAAAGGCGCAACAATCGATCACAAAAGCTTGTCCAAAGCCGAGCAAGCGGTCGCGATTCGCTTCGTCGGCGAGAAGATGGGACGCGGCGATTTGCTTGGCGCTCGCATGCTCGACAGCATTCGCGATAGCGCCGACCGGCTTCACGCGAAAGGTGTGGCAAACGCAAGATGGATTGCCCGAGCAGACCGTGCAGGCGTTTGCGCAAACTCCCGACCATTATTTATGGATCGGAACGACCGGCGGACTGCTTCGTTTCGATGGCGCGCGGATGAATGTGTTTGACGTCGAAAACACGCCACAACTGAAAACCAACAGTGTTTTCTCACTGATGGTTTCGCGGGACGAAAGCCTTTGGATTGGGACTGAAGGCGGCGGCCTGGTGCGATACTCGGCAGGCAGGTTCCAAGTATATGGAGCGCAAGATGGATTGAGCGACGGATTTGTACGCGCGCTGCTCGAGGACCGGCAAGGAACCATCTGGGTGGGAACGGACAACGGGCTGCTGCGTTTTGTCGCAGGAAGATTCCAGCGAGTAGATGGCGTGGATGGGCGGCCGACGATCGCGGTACACGCGATTGCGCAGGATCAGCTTGGCAGATTGTGGGTCGGCGGATCACGGTTGCTGTGCTTCGATCACGATGAATTGCGCGAATATCACCTGCCAGGAGTGAGCAGCCAGAATCGGGTGAAGTCCATACTTGAGACGACGGACGGCACAATCTGGGTGGGCACTGTTTCAGGATTGTATCGGCTCCGATCGAGTGCGGGGGGCTTCGAGCGCATTTCAGGAATTCAAGGCACTGTGCGGGCATTGCGGCAAACTTCGGACGGGATGCTGTGGGTCGGAATGATCGGAGGAGGGATACGTAGCATCAAGGGATACGATTCCGTAACGATGACTGCCGCGGACACGTTGCCCAGCAACACGGTGCTAAGTGTTTTTGAAGATGATGAGCGCAACATCTGGATTGGGACACAGGCGGGAATGGTACGCCTGACACGCACGCCTGTGAGGATCGCGTTGCTGCCACAGACCGTAGACTCCGATTTTGGCACGATCTACGCAGACAATGACGGCACAATCTGGGTGGTCTCAACCGACGTGTTTCGCATGCGTAACGGAGCGATCGAGCCTTACAGATTCCCCGGCCTTGGGAATGTTTCAGTGCGCAACGTGTTTCGCGACCGGGCTGGAGCATTGTGGGTTGGAACGGATGGGGACGGAATCATTCGCATGAATGGGAAGAACACGCTGTGGTTGACCACGAAGGACGGGCTGACAAACAATTTCATTCGCGCGATCCTGCAGAGCCGCGACGGAAGTATGTGGATCGCTACAGACGAAGGCCTGAGCCACTGGACTCCCCGTGGGTTTACGAACTTCCGGATGAGCGATGGGTTGTCATACTTCAGTACACGAGCGCTGCTCGAAGACCGCAACGGCGACCTGTGGGTGGGTACCGACCGCGGCTTAAACAGAATTCATGCTGGCGTGATCGTGCATGACGCTGCAACCGATGGGCTAAACCAAAGAAAAGTGTGGTCCATTCATGAGGATCCGGACGGCGGGCTATGGTTCGGGACGCGCGACGACGGGCTTTACCGCTGGAAGGAAGGCAAGCTCAAGCACTTTACTACGGACCAAGGGCTGGCGAGTAACAGCATCTATCAAGTGATTGAAGATGCAAGGGGCGGGTTCTGGACTAGCGGTCCCAATGGAATTTCACTTTTGAATCGTCACGAATTGGATCAGGCTGCAGATCACCCGGACCGCCGAGTTTCCGTCACTTTTTTTAACATCTCGAACGAGGTGAGCGCTGCGCAGATTTACGGTGGAAGGCAGCCTTCAGGCTGCGTGGATGCGCAGGGCAATGTCTGGTTCCCAACCAACCGAGGCCCCATTCACATACTCGGCGATTTCGCGGAGCACCCTGCGCCGCCGCCGGTGGCGATCAACGAAGTGCTGGTCAATGGACGGCCGGTTGCAGCCGATCGGCCAGTAGTTCTTTATCCAGGCAACAGTCGCCTTGAGGTGGTCTATGCACCCGTTCTGCTTCGCTCGCAGGACGAAGTGCGATTCCGCTATCGGTTGGAGGGGTTCGACACGAACTGGATCGACTCTGCAACGCGGCGTGTAGCCACCTACACAAATCTGCCGCCGGGCAAATACACCTTTAGCGTGTCGGCCTTTGAAGGCAACAATGCACTCAATGCATCCGAGGCTTCGCTGGCGATTGTTCAAAGGCCGCTCTTTTACCGCACTCCGTGGTTCATCGCGGTCAGTGTGCTGTGCATGACGGCTTTGATTCTAGGCGTCTACCGATTCCGATTGTGGCAGATCAGGATGCGATTCGAGGCCGTTTTAGATGAACGTGGACGCCTGGCCCGCGAAATGCATGATACGGTGATTCAGGGATGCGCGAGCGTATCGGCGCTGATTGAAGCAATCTCGAGCCTGCTGAAGGGGGAAGATCAACTGGTGCAGAACCTCATGGAGCACGCGCGAACACAGCTCCGCAGCACCGTCGACGAAGCGAGAGAAGAGGTTTGGAATTTACGACGCAACAAGGCGTCTGAGAACTCGTTTGGAACGGCGTTACAGACGATGGCTGAGCAGATTGCCAGAGAATACAACATCCCGATCGTATGCGATTTGACCGGAAAGCAGTTCGTACTGAACCAGCTGGCCACGCACGAGCTGTTGATGATTTTGCGTGAAGCGTTGTATAACGCGGTATTGCACGGGAAGCCCAGTAAGATCGACGTTCGCCTGGCATTTGCAAGAAGCAATCTCACGCTGGAAGTTCGAGACGATGGCGTAGGATTCGATCCTGAGGCAATTGAACCGAGCCAGAATCATCACTACGGCCTGGTGGGGATGCGCGAACGCGCGCAGTCGGTGGGCGGACTGTTCAGGTTGCGGAGCGCCTTGGGAAAAGGAACCGAAGTGCAGATTCAGATTCCGCGCAGAGTTTCAATGGCGCAGAACGCAATGCTGGGTGCATGACCATGAGTGAACCGGCAAAGATCAAGGTAATGATTGTGGATGACCATCCAATTATGCGGGTTGGCATAGCGGCGATCATTAACTCCTGCTCGGATATGACGACTGTGGGCGAAGCCGGAAGCGGCGAAACGGCCATAGAGTTGTTCGAGCGGCATCAGCCCGATATCACACTCATGGACCTTCGCCTTCCGGGTATAAGCGGAGTGGAAACGATTCGCAGGATCCGCAGGCGGCATCCGCAGGCGTGCTTTGTGGTACTCACAACGTATGAAGGAGACGAAGATATTTATCAGGCCCTGAAAAGCGGCGCGCGCGCATACCTCATCAAGGGAATGTCGCATGAGGTGCTCGTTGATGCATTACGGCGTGTTCATGCGGGTGGGCAGTTCCTGCCCCAGCCTGTGTCGCGGACTCTCGCGTCGCGAACCCCTGACTCGGATTTCAGCGCAAGAGAGCGTGAAGTGCTGCAGCTGATTGTGCAAGGAGAAAGCAATAAGAGGATCGCCGCGCTGCTGGGCATTACTGAAGCAACCGTAAAATGCCATGTGAGTGTGATCCTGAAGCGGCTGCAAGTGGAGGATCGCACGCAGGCAGTGTTGGCAGCACTGCAGCGCGGATTGGGCCACCTGCCGCGCGAGGCACATTAAGCGCTGGAGGTAACGGTGTTAATGGTGAGGCTTGACGAGGTCAGGCCGGTCGATATCGCCGTGATCCTGATTGCACCAGCCGACGCCGTTGATTGCACGATGGCCATGCAAAGGCCGTTGAATGCGCGTCGGCGATTGGTCTTGAAATCCTCATGACTTAAGGGATCGCCGTTGTCTACCCCGATGAGTCTCCCTTCGCCTTCCACAGTGAACACGATATCGTTCGTCGCCACTGGGACCACGCGGCCTTGTTCATCTTGAATCCCTACGACGACGTGCGTGACATCGCGGCGATCGGCAGAGATGCTGGAGCGATCTGCCGAAAGGGCAATGGCCGCTGGTACGCCAGTCGTAGCGAGCTCAACAGTGGTGACGACTTCTCCGTTCTCGACTCCGACTGCTTTCAGCACCCCTGGTTCAAAAGGCACATCCCACGTCAAATGCAGGTCCGCGGTCGTGCGCAGAGTCCGCGCCCGCGGTGGATAGTTGCCATACGTTCCCTCCATTCCCAAGCGCGGAAACTCGTAGCCTTTCACACCGAATGATTTTCCGTTCACGAAAAGCTCGACAGTATCGCAGTTGGTATAGCAGGTGACAGGGATGATCTGTCCTTTCTTCTCCTCCCAATTCCAATGGGGAAAGAGATGGATCATGGGCTCCCGGATCCACTGGCTTTGATAGAAGTAGAATCCATCCTTCTTGAAACCACAGGTATCGAGGACGCCGGACGGCGAAACGCGCATGGGCCAGAAAGACTCGCCAAGGTAATCGATCCCGGTCCACATGAAATCGCCTGCAACATACTCGTAAGTACTGACGAACTGCCAGAGCTCCTCAACATCGATGTTGCGATTCTGCTGGAAGAGGAAGCGCCGCACTTCGGCGGGATTATCGGAAGCGAACAGGCTCCGATAGTCACCACGAATACCGCCCAGCGCGCCGCTTTCGGTGCCGATGACACGCCGGTCCGGGAACGCTGCATGATCGATGCTGTAGTACTCTTCGGCCCGGTTGCGCCAGCGATCCACGTAGTTGTAACCGACGATGTCGAGTTCTGCAAGAAATTCTGGTTTCACAGTATTCGAGGGGGGCTCAGAGGCAACGCGGTCACACGCAGCAGTTACGGGACGTGTGGGGTCCTCACGATGGAAGATGCGGAGCAGCTCGCGGAGAGTTTCGGTACCGTTGGGCGCAGACTGATCGCCAATCTCGTTGCCCGCGCTCCACAAGACGATTGAGGGGTGGTTGCGGTCGCGATGGAGAAAGTTGATGAGGTCGCGCTCATGCCATTCGTCGAAGTAGAGACTATAGCCATAGCGGATCTGCCCTTTTGGAACCCGCCATTCGTCGAAAGCTTCAGCCATGACGAGAAATCCCATACGATCGCAGAGATCGAGAAACTCCGCTGCGAAGGGATTGTGGCTGGTGCGGATGGCATTGCATCCCATTTCCTTGAGGATTTCCAAGCGGCGCTCCCAAACGCGAACCGGAACCGCCGCGCCAACGCTGCCCGCTTCGTGGTGGATGCAGACGCCGTTCAATTTGACCTGCTGACCGTTGAGCAGAAATCCGCGTTCGGCGTCGAAAACGGCTTCGCGAATGCCGAAGGGTGTGTCGTAGACATCGGCCACGTTTTCCGGGTCGCGAAGCGTACTCCGCACCAGGTGGAGATAGGGATTTGCCGGAGACCAGAGATTGGGATTCGGGACGGCAGTCTGCTGGATAAAGCAAGTGCTGTCGCCGGCGGCAATGGTTTGGGATGTTTCGAGAGTAGCGACAGCGACGCCGCGCGCGTCAAGAATTTCCGTCATCAATTTGCATTGCGCGGCGACGCCAAGCGAATTGGCGACGGTTGTCCTCACTTCAACGGTGGCTGCATCCGCCCGAATCCTCGGACAGGTCACAAAAGTTCCCCACTGTGAGACATGTACTGGGCTAAGCACGTGCAGCCAGGTGTGCCGGTAAATGCCGGACCCTGAGTACCAGCGGCAGTTCGTCTGTTTGGAGTTGTCGACACGGACAGAAACGACATTATCCCCGCCGAAGTTCAGGTGATCGGTAAGCTCATAGGCAAACGGAATGTAACCGTAGGGCCGATGGCCCAGATGGTGGCCGTTGATCCAAACGTCGCTGTTCTGGTAGACGCCGTCGAACTCGAGTACGGCCACCTTGCCACGATAGGCTGCCGGGATGCTGAACTTCTTGCGGTACCAGCCGACTCCCGTCGGCATGTAGGCACCCGGCCCCCCAGAGGGCGCGTGCTCATCGACGGGCCCCTCAATGCTCCAGTCATGAGGCAAGTCGACAGGGCTCCAGTCCGCATCTCTGAAAGTTGGCAGTTCAGCTCCCGATGCATCGTTTCTGACAAACCTCCACCCGAAATCGAAGCTTTCGGTGATACGCGGCGGCGAGGCGTCCGCAGCCAAGGGCGATTCCATTGCTTTCAAATAGGGAGCCGCGGAAAGAATCGCGGCGCTGCAGGCGGCTTGAGCCAGCAGCTCGCGCCGAGTGAGATGTAGCTTTGCCCCATCGCTATCATTCGCCATTGAGCTGCCCTCCGATTCGGAACATTTCCGGCGATGGATCCCCACTCACAGATTAAGGGACACGTCGTGCCGCGGATCTTCTCGCTCTTGCATTCAAACACGGATCACTTTCGCTGAAATCCGACTTTCGTAGGATTCTCGGGCTTCGGCGAGGGCGTATATTGGCAGCGACCCGATGTTCGGAGACTGGCGAGCATCCTGCAACTCTCCGGATGTAAATCATGCCCCTCTGGATATTCCCCGAAAGGATCATCATGCGCTTCAGCCTGGCTACCGCGACTGCCGCAGTTCTGATTCTCGCTCCGAATCGCGCTCCGGCGCAGGGTACGCCTGGGATGGTCCCTTTCTCCCTCGATCACCGCCGGGCTGCGGAATCTCATTCACCTGTCGATGTTTCTTTTCTCCTCGAAGCGCCCGCTGGAAAGCATGGCTTTATTCAGGTGTTGAACGGCCATTTGGCGACCGGCGACGGCCAGCGTATTCGCCTTTGGGGCGTAAATATCACCGATTGGAGCAAGGGATCGCGGCAGATTCCCTCGAAAGAAGATGCGCCGCTTTGGGCGGCCACGCTTGCGCGGTTTGGCGTGAACTGCGTGCGCTTCCAGTTTCTTGATCTTGAGGCGCCGCGCGGGCTCATCGCGGCCGGACGCCAGGACACGCGCAATCTGGACCCGGACCAATTCGATCGCGAGGACTTTTTCATTGCGGAATTGGAGAAACGCGGAATCTACATCGACTTTAATCTGCTCGTCGGGAGGCCATTCAAGGCGGGCGACGGCGTGGAGGACGCGAGCCAGCTCCGCGAGGGCGCGAAAGGAACGTCGCTCTTCGACAAGCGCATGATCGAGTTGCAGAAGGAATACGCGCAGCAATTGCTGGGGCATCGCAACCCCTACACCGGCCTTGAATACACGCAGGATCCCGCAGTCGCCCTCATTGAAATCAACAACGAAGATGCGCTCAACATTGGCTACCGGGCGCCGTCGCCGTTCTACGGGCAGGAGTTGACCGGCATGTACAACAAGTGGCTGGCCGCGCACCGCACGCCGGAGCAGATCGTCGCGCTGCGGCAAATGGCGGGAGTAAAAGCCGACCATGACGAGGTGCCACTAATGTTCTGGCGAGGGCAAGCAGCTTCCGCTCCTCCGGAACGTTTCCTCGCCGAAGCAGAGTTTTACAACGACACGCAGCGCGATTATTTTGCCGGGATGGAAGACTACCTGAAGCACACGCTGGGATCGAAGTCACTGGTGATTGCAACAGCCGATCACAGTCATTCCGGCAGCGGGTATCCGATTCTGATGGCGACGATCGGGAGCGATGTAATTGACGGCCACACTTACTGGGAGCACCCCGGGGATTATTCGCGAAAGTCGCCAATGGTGGATGATCCATTCAATTCGATGGTTGTTGAGCTTTCCCGCTCGGCGATCGCCGGCAAGCCTTATACGGTGAGCGAGGTGAACGAGCCGTTTCCCAACGACTACGCGGGCGAAGGCATTCCGATTCTGGCGGCGTATGGAGCGATGCAGGATTGGGACTCGATCATGTGGTATACCTTCGAGCCCAAACAAGACCCGGCATGGAAGCCCTACGTCGGTGATCCATTCGATATCTCCCTCGATCCAGTCAGATTGCCCGAACTGGCGGCCGGGGCGTTACTGTTCCTCAGAGCAGATGTTGAGAAGGCAGAGCAAACTATTGATCGCGCCTACACGAATCAGCAGGTGTACGACAGTATGCTGCTGCCATCCACTGAGCGGCCATATTTCACGCCCGGTTTTCCGCTCTGGCTCCCGCTGGAGCACGAGGTTCGAATCTCGTCGTTTGACGGGCCTGCAACGCAGAGCCCTGCCGGGAGCGCAACGCCGAATCCGATTCGCTCCGATACAAGTCAACTGACCTGGTACCACTCAGCGCCTGAAGCGGGTCTGGTCACGGTGGATTCGCCAAGGACACAGGCGCTAATCGGATTCCTTCAAGCTCAGGAGGTGGGCGACAGCAATCTTGAGGCCAAAGTCGAGAACAAGTTCTGCTCGATACAGCTCAGTTCTCTCGATGCGAAGCCGATCTCACGGTCTTCGAAGATGCTGCTGGTTGCAGGGGGACGCGTAGAGAACACCGGCCAGCGCTGGAACTCGGCTGGGACCGATGTAACGAATTGGGGAGATTCGCCCACCCTTATCGAGCCAGTTGTGGGCACACTGGTCCTGAAGCACCTGGAGCCTGCGCGCACGATTCAATTGCAGGCGATTGACGGATCGGGCCAACCCATTGGCCCCACGGTTTCGGCCACCAAGGCCGGCGGCAAATGGAGAATTCCGCTCGGAGGAACGGTGACAACCTGGTACGAGCTGACCGTGAGCAGGTGATTTGCGGAATGCGGATTGCCTCTGGAACGTGTTCTGGATGTATCACCTGCTAACCGGACATTGCCCCAAAAATGGGTTCTGTCCGGATAGGCGACGATCCGGGCACAGCCCTATTCCTGGACCCTGCGGCGTTATGGGGATCAACCCTCGCAACGCAGCCCAACTCAGGGTCATTGAGCGCATTGGGCCGTGGCTGTTTGCGTCATTTGACGTTGTTGCCTATGAGTGAAGGTTGGATTTGCGCGATCACCAAGTGGACGCTAACGCTCGCCCATTCTTGAACGACAGCTTTCTATCGGCGCTCTTCACACAACAGCTCCAAATATCCATCCGATGCCTGCGGTTGTCGCCATGGCCAACCCACCCCAGAAAGTTACGCGAAATGCGCCGATCATCACTCCAGCCCCACCCGCGTGCGCAGCCGATCCGCCCAGAAGTGCCAGCAACACGAGAGAAGATACAGATACAAAGGGGATCAATGCTTCTACCGGTGCGATAGCAGTGGCAAACAGAGGCATCAATGCGCCGGCTGCGAAGCTTGCTGCCGATGACAACGCCGCCTGAACAGGGCGCGGACGAAGCGTCTCGGAGATACCAAGTTCATCGCTGGCATGTGCGCCCAAGGCGTCGCGCGCCATCAGTTGCTGAGCAACCTGTTTCGCGAGAAAAGGATCGAGCCCGCGGGCGACGTAGATTGCCGCTAGTTCCTCATGTTCGCCCTTATTGTCTGTCTTTAGTTCCGTGCGCTCAAGATCTAGATCGGCATGTTCGGTGTCTTCCTGCGAATGGACCGAGACGTACTCACCGGCAGCCATCGACATGGCCCCCGCCACCAGCCCGGCCATTCCGGCAATCAACAGGTTACGGTGTGTCGCATGCGCAGCTGCGACCCCCAGCACGAGACTTGATGTTGTTAGGATGCCGTCGTTCGCGCCCAGAACCGCTGCGCGCATCCAGCCAATGCGTCCGATGTGATGATGTTCCTTCTTGCCTGCAGGCATTTCGAGTCCCTTTCTAACGAGGAAGCGCAGGAAGCCAGGAAACACTGTTTTTACCCAGCTCGTACCCTCGAATTACAGTCAGCCGGTTAAAACTAGAATCATCGGATGTCCGGTCAAATCCACTTCTTCCAAAGCAACCAAACCTTGATCGCTTGCGTAAGGCACGAGTAGGCAAGCAGTGTGGCAAGCAGAATCGGCCAGTAAAGCCCCGGCAAGTGCACGAGGCCAAGGGAAGAGGCCAGTGGAGAGTACGGAAGCCACGCGCCAAAGGCCATGATGGCCAGCGTTGTTAAGGTCAGAGACCAGCTTGCGCGGCTCTGCAGGAAAGGAATCTTGTTCGTGCGAATGATATGGATGATGAGTGTCTGCGTCATCAGCGACTCGACGAACCAGCCGGTCTGAAATAGCGGTGCGCGGGATGGATCCCAGCACTTGAACAGGTAGAGCATGACGAAGAAAGTTGTGTAGTCGAAGATCGAACTGATGGGTCCAATGCAGAGAATGAACCGCTTGATCTCTCCGACGTCCCATGGCCGCGGCCGCGCCACTTGTTCTTCGTCCACTGCGTCCGTCGGAATCGGCACCTGGGAGAAGTCATACAACATATTGTTCGTCAATATCTGGATCGGCGCCATCGGGATGAACGGCAGAAAGGCGCTCGCTCCCAAGACGCTAAACATATTTCCAAAGTTGGAGCTCGCTCCCATCCGGATGTACTTGAGAATGTTCGCGAAAACCTTTCTCCCTTCAATGACGCCCTCTTCGAGCACCATCAGGTCTTTCTCCAGGAGAATCAGGTCCGCCGACTCCTTGGCGATATCCACGGCCGTATCCACCGAGATGCCGATATCAGCGGCATGTAACGCGGGAGCATCGTTGATTCCGTCTCCCATGAAGCCGACCACATGTCCCTTGCTCCGAAGAAGGCGAACGATCCGCTGCTTGTGAGCAGGAGTGAGGCGCGCGAACAGCGTCGTCTTTTCCGCTGCGTCTGCCAATTCCGGGTCGGACATCTTCTCCACGGCCTCGCCAAGGAGCATTGGATCGGGCTCAAGTCCCACGTCCCGGCACACCTTGCGGCTGATCAGATCGTTGTCACCGGTGAGAATCTTCACTCCTACACCGTGCTTGTGCAGCGCCTGGATAGCGATTGCCGCCGTACCCTTGGGTGGATCGAGAAAGGCGACATACCCTTTCAGTACGAGGTCGCGCTCATCCTCCTTTGAGCAGGACTGTTTCCCCGGCAACTCTTTCACGGCTACGGCCAAGACGCGGAAACCGTCGCCGCTGAGGCTCGCATATTCATCCCGCAGCCCTTTCATCAGCCCGGGATCCATAGGCGACAGCTTCCCATCCAACTCGAATTGAGAGCACTGGTGGAATATCTCTTCCGGAGCGCCTTTGGTGAGAAGGATTGGTTTACCTTCAGGAGTTTCCACCATGACGGACATCATGCGCCGCGTGAAGTCGAAGGGGAGCTCATCGAGTTTCTTGTACTTTTCGACCAGGGTTTTCCCGTGAAAGTCCGAACAGTCCAGAATCGCCGTGTCCAGCAGATTCTTAAGGCCGGTCTGGAAGTGACTGATGAGGTAACTGTCCAGCAGCACCTCGTCGGTTTCTCGTCCCGCTACGTTGCAGTGCCGCATGAGGACGACACGGTCTTCAGTCAGCGTGCCAGTCTTGTCGGTGCACAGTACGTCCATGCCGCCGAAGTTTTGGATGGCATTGAGCCGCTTGACGATCACTTTCTTGCGGCTCATCGCGATGGCGCCCTTGGATAGGCAGACGGAGACGATCATGGGCAGCATCTCGGGGGTCAGACCCACGGCCACGGCCATCGCGAAGAAGAATGCGCTCTTCCAGTCGTGCTTGGTAAAGCCATTGATCAGGAAGACCAGAGGCACCATGACTGCCATGAGCTGGATCATCAGCCAAGTGAAGCGGCTCAGGCCGCGGTCGAAACTGGTCGGCGGCGCTTCTTCCGTGATCGAGCCAGCCATGGCGCCGAGATAAGTGTTCACCCCGGTGACGACCACGACCGCAGTCGCCGTGCCGCTTTCAACGCTCGTCCCCATGAAGCAAACGCTCTTCAGGTCGATCGGCGAATTGGAGGCCTTGGTGTCCGAATCGTGAAACTTCTCGACAGGGTAAGACTCTCCAGTGAGCGTACCCTGACTCACGAACAAGTCCTTCGCAGCGAGAATCCGCACATCGCCGGGGATCATGTCGCCGGCGTGCAGATTGATGATGTCTCCAGGGACGAGATCGCGCAGCGGCATCTCCAGCGGCTTGCCATCGCGAACGACATTGGCGGTCACGTGGATCATGGCTTTGAGCTTGGCCGCGGCCGCGTCCGCGCGGGCTTCCTGCACGAAGCGCAGCGTGGCACTGAGCACCACCATGCATGCCATCACCGTCCCGGCGCGCGCGTCACCCGTGGCAAAGGAGATCGATGAGAGAGCTGCCAAAAGAATCACTAGCGGGTTACGAAGGATGATCAGGAGCCGCACAAACCAGCCGCGCCGGCGTTCCTGCGCAACCTCGTTCGGGCCGGCGGTACGCGCTCTGGCTTCGGCCTCCGCTTGCGTCAGGCCCACAGGAGTCGTGTGCAGCGACTGAAGCAGCGCATCGCCGTCCTTCGCTGCCGCGTCGAGGACGGCAGAGGAAACACGGATGTTGTGGCTCTTGACCTTTGCAGCAGTCGAAGACTTGTCCGCAGTCGCCGGAGTTCCCGCGGGGACAACGCCCGCCGGGCGGCTATTCTCGGCTGATTCTTCTGGTACAGAATTCGTATCGGGCGCTGTCATTGTTCTCTCGGCCGCAATTCTACTTCACTCGTTCAAGTCATTTCATGACTGCGTCGTGCATGGACAGATAGCCTCAGATTCGCAATAGGAAAGTTCTTCGGGTGGCAAGACGATTCGGGGGATGAATTCCAGCTCACTGAGAGTATCCAGTCACAGGGGGTAAGAGGCTGTTCTGTTCCGCTCAAACGCGAGCATAAATCGGCAGTTGCGCTGCTGCCAGACGGCGCCAGGGGCCCGAGGCGGACTCGTGGACTACTCAATCTTTTTGCTCCAGCGATTTGTCAGTGGCCCGCTCGATTCGTGCTAAATCACAGAAGCGCGAATCCACGGTTCAGGTCCCAATTCTGAGGTTCCGGGCGAATCACCGGCTATCCGTCAATTACTTTTTGATAACTGCCGAGTTGGCGACAATCCGCCCAGAACAGTCCTGATATCGCGCGACTAAGCCATGAGCTTGGATGGCCACTTGGATCTAACGGCGGTCGGCGTATAGGAGATTTGCGCAGAGATTTATCGACAACGCGTTTTCGAGTCGCAATCAAGCACAGGACGAGTCTTCACTTCTGGACTTATTTAAGGCCGAACTTGCCATCGTACTGGCGGATCACCCCATAGCATTCGCAAGCGGAGTCTTCAAGCTTCTTGCGGTTCACGATCTTCACTGCGCCACGGGTGTACTCGATGATCTTCTTCCTCTGCAAAACTCCGGCTGCCAAGCTCACGGTAGGTCTATCTGTCCCTAGCATCGTTGCGAGAAAATCATGAGTGATGGGCAGCGAACCTGATTCCACTCCGTCTTGTGCCATCAGCAACCACCGCGCAAGGCGCTGCTCAACATTGTGCAGCCGATTGCACGCGGCCGTTTGTGCAACCTGCATACCGTGAATTACGGCATAGCGGCTCAACATCAATCGAAGGTGTGAAGCGGATTCC
>JBEKRG010000049.1:0-32287 GCA_049518955.1 Occallatibacter sp. | reverse complement strand
TTTCCCGGCGTCCGTGGCCCCTTTTTATCTTGGTTTGCCGACATTGCAGAAAGGTGGCCTCAAACCTGCGCGGACTGATCCGCTCTGACAAGAAGATGCCGCCCAGACCAGAATGTTCAATTTCTACTCACGTGATGCGCAACAATCTGCACTTCCGCTTCGTTGAAGGCCACTATCCCAAGCCTTTTGCGAAGAGACTCTGGCATTGAGATTGCAAGACACTTTATGTGCCATTCAGTGAAGCGGTTGTGGCTAGCATCCGCGAGACTTTCGCGCCGAGGAGTGTATGACTCTGCAGGTTTGGCAAACGAGCCATGTCTCGTACTCGGGGAGAAGCAAGGGTGTTCTGAATGAAATGGTGCGTATGACGGATGATTCGGAATCCGCTCGAGATCGCCGGAAAGCTGAGCGCTTTAAGGTGAGTGCACCCCTGACGGTGACCGTAGGGGATCGCAAGATTCCAGCTTATACCAGGGACTTGAGTGACAGGGGAGTGTTTTTCTGTCTGAGCGCGGACGATAGCAGACAAATCAGCCACGATATCGATTTTATTGTTGACCTGCCTCCCGAGATCACACTTTCCACTTGCTGCCGAATTCAATGCCGGGGACGTGTGCTTCGCATGGAGGAAAGCCCAACGGGCCTAACCGGAGTGGCTGCGCAAATCCTGGACTATTCCATTTTCAGGGACGCGATGCCCATCGCCTGAAGGCTTCGCGTACCGAGAATGCGATGATCGGCGAGCTGGCTCTTCACAACGTAAACCATCTTGTTATTGCTGAAAGGGTCGGTCGGAAAAAGGAAGAAGCCAGGGTCAACCAGATAACGGAGGGAATTGTGTACGATTCCTTCCATCACTTCGCCGTCGAGAAACTGGACTCTCATCCATATCCCGTGGACGATAGGTGACTTTCCGTAGTAATTCAACTCCTTGTGTTTTGCATCGCCCTCAAAACTATGCACATAAAAGATGGCCTTCACATCCTTAATTGAGATCTCCTCGACAACATCTGATTCGAGTGACCGAATCCGCAGAGACGCGGGAGCGTTAAGAGGAGCGCCCTTCAGCAACTCTTCGATCGTGTTCCCAGTCGGAGACTCCAGGTAGCCTTTAAGCGTTCTGGCTCCGAACTGCACCACAACCTTTTCTGAGCGGTCTGTGTTCATCTCGATCATGTTTCGGGTGATTTCTTTCGCAGTCCAAATAAAGCGGACAGCTCGATATTGAAGCTATATCCCCTTTTCCAACTAATCTGCCGTAAGCGAAGACTGGGCCCGTTCGAACCGGGTCAGGCTCGCTGGCACCGATTCAGGCCGTCTCGGCGGTGGACTGAGATTGTATTGTTTGATCTTGTACAAGAGGGCCTTATAACTGATCTGCAGTTCGCAAGCCGCTGCCTTGCGGTTCCAGCCGGAGCGTTCCAGCGACTGTGCGATCGCCACAGCTTCGGCCCCTCCTTTCAGATTCCGCACCAGATGCTTAAGGCCGTTCTGTTTCCTTTCGATATCCCCGAGAGATTCCAGCGCTTGGGTATGCTGCCACGGAATCAGCTCGTTTATGATGGCATGCTCGTCGGCCAAAACAAGGTACCGCTTGATCGTGTTTTCCAACTCACGAAGATTACCTGGCCATGTGTGACTGACCATGGCCTGCATGAGTGCGGGCGAAATCGGCAACGGATCGCACTCGTATTTCGCAACAACTTTGCGCATGAAGTGCCGGCACAGGATCGGGATCTCTTCGGTGCGTTCCCGCAATGGCGGAATGTGCAGCGTAAATCCATTCAGGCGGTAGTAGAGGTCCTCCCGAAAAGTCTTGTGCGCAATTGCCTCTTTGATGTTGATGTTCGTTGCGGCAATGACGCGGACATCCACTTTCACAGTGGAACGGCTTCCGAGACGCGCAAAGCTCCCATCCTGAAGAACCTGTAGCAGCTTGGCCTGAAGAGAAGGCGGCATCTCTGCAATTTCGTCCAAGAAGATTGTGCCCTGATTACAGATCTCAAATTTGCCTGGCTTGGACTTAACTGCTCCCGTAAAGGCGCCTTGCTCGTACCCGAAGAGTTCGCTTTCGAGCAGATCTGCAGGCATGGCCGCACAATTGACCTTGAGAAAGCTGCGCTTGCTGCGAGCCGAAAGCTTGTGAATCAACATCGCAGCGACTTCCTTGCCGGTACCGCTTTCACCGAGGATAAGAACTGGAATGTCGGCGCGCGCCACGAGTCTGGATTGAGCTTCGATCTCTCGCATGCGTTTGCAGGATCTAACAAAGGATGTGTCTTCATCGAGCGGAATCTCTTCGGCGTCCTCGTCGCCGGCCCGCACATGGCGCTTTTTGAGGCATTGCTGGACAGCAAGGTGGATTTCGCGCTCTCCGAATGGTTTGAGGATTACGTCAACCGCACCGAGACGAGCAGCCGCGAGAACCTGATTCAGCCCGGCCGAAGCAGAACAAGCAAGCATAATAATCGGAATTGTCGGGTTCGAGACATGAATACTCGCAAGCACTGCAAGCGAATCCTCCGCAGTTTTATCCTCCGCAAGGTCGCAGTCCACTAGGATCAGGTCGGGCTTTTGCGATTCTCTGAGGGTCGTGTTGAGTGCCTCGGCCTCGGTGAATAGGCTCACGCTGTAGCGGCTCGCGAGGATCCTATGAACGTAATCCAGGACTGCCGGATTAGCGTCCAGCACCGCGATTTGGAACTTGCGTCCGCTGTGAGTCTCAATAGGCCGCACTTCTTGTGCGCTTGCCATCTCAGCATCCCCCAAATATGGATAAACGCTTCAAACTCTATGGGCCCGTTAACTAAAAGTGTCGTCGTGGCGGCGAACTGTATCTACAAGTACAGAACGCCCGCTTGTCCTCGATGCCGGTCGTTTGATAGGCAGTTTCAGACAAAGCTTCGCCATCCTTACTCGGAAAGTCCCTTTTTCCACAGCCTCCTCGGAGGAAAAACCGCCTATCGAAGAGGCGCGTCGAACATTGCGCGCCAGCTTAACAGCCTGGCTCAAGCAATCTGTCCGGAAGCTTTGAGCTGCGACAGAACTGCATCTGTCGCTTCGGGGTAAAACAGTGCCGAAGCGGCAAAACCACGTTTCGTCGCTTGGCCGCTCTCGCAGCGAAGAACTACGCCTTCGCCTTGCAAGTGCATTCCGGGGCTGGAATCCGCCAACTTTGGGAGCACAATCTCCATCTGGACTCGTGCTCCGACTGGCGGCAATGAATCCGACTGAACGTAGACCCCCAAAGCGTTGATGTCACGAGTAACGCCCTTGCCGTTTCGCGGCTTCCCCTCCTGGGGCGCCCACGTGAAGAGCGCCGGAACGCTCAACAAGTAGCGTTTGGCGCGTCGCAGTTCTATGACCCTTTGCATGTGAATGCCGCTTTCGATTCATCCACAACCGGTGAATGCTGAACTGTATTAGAGAGTCCCAATGTAAGCGCACTGGAACATGGCTGCAAGAAACTGAACGCCTCGGGGCACTTCTTCCTCTCCGGTGGGCATCGAGTGAGACGAATAGATCGTGGTCTGGAATCGTGTCCTTGTGCCTTGGACGGGCATTTGGCCCTGATGGGTACTAGAGACTTTCTCCCTTCTAAAGGGGGGTCTTTCTTCTCTGGAGATCCCGAATTGCCATAACCGGGGTGTTAACTCCTCAGCCCACATTGATGAGTGAAGGACTTGAATAGTACGCAGGCTCAATTAAGAACTCTACAGGTGGATTTGAATCGTAACTCTAATTCGCAGGATCATCGCGATCGCCAATGTTTATAAGGGTGCAGACGTGATGAAAAACAATTGAGAACATAAGTCTCAGCGCCTGCGTTGCAGCATCCTAATGCGGACGATGGCAACGACGCGGCGTGTTTCGAAAATGCCGTGAGGAGATGAAGGTGATCTTGATTCTCGAGGAGAAGTTTTCGGGATGTTCGCGACAAAACTTCGAATGAATCTAAATGATGTTCTTGCGTTCAAGCATCCGTACTAATATGGCCGAATCTCCTGCGCTAAATCGATTTCAAAAATGTTCGCGTGTCGAATCAAAAATGGGGGTATATTAATCCGTAGTCAAAAGAAGCAGGTCAAAAACTCTGGTTGCATTTGCGCCGCAAGACCTCTGTGCGAGCCCGAGTTCGCTCCAAACGCTTAATCTTCCCCCAAGTGAACCGTTCCATCGCTCGCAGAGAATCGAGAGTGGTGATGGACTTGTACCTCAGTTACGCTTGGATGTTCGCGGCTGTCGCCAGTGCATGCCTTTGGCTTCGGCCTGGGCGGCGCACACTTGAAAGCCGGCATATACAATTCCTCGGGCTGTTCGTGTTTATCGTGATTCTATTTCCGGTGATTTCGGTCACCGATGGCCTGCGCTCAATTCATAGTCCTGCAGAAACCAAGACAGTCCAGCTAAACGACGAGCATGCAGCCCGCGCGCTTTCCGTTCTTCCAGAATTCGCGCCTCTCCCTGGCCGTGTCGCCGCCCGGCTAAGCTTTCATCCCCAGCGGTCAGGGCCATTGCTTCATCTCCCATTGCTCGCACTCGACAACCCTGCACTTGACCCTCTCCAGAATCGACCTCCACCTTGGGCCTGATTGCACCTCTTCCAAGGTTCGAGCCTTGCTCCTTATACTTCCTCCTGTGGCCGTGCGGTACACGGCCTGCTCGGTGCCAGCAAAGCACATATTATGCATGGGGCCAATTTGCTGCTGATGCCGCTGTTGCTCCTGAGTCTTGTTGCTCCAGCAAACGCATGCGCTGGGCACCTTGGTCCCGGAAGCGATGCATCAGCAGGGCTTGAAGCACGAGTATGATTCACGGGACAGGTTGATGATGACTCCGAAGCGAAGTGACATTTCCGTTCTTTTCGCATCTCCGAACTCGCTCACACGCGAGCTGGTCATGGGTGCTTTGAACCGGCAAAAGCGCTTTCATGCGGTGGCTACCGCTACCACAGCAAAAGGCGTGCTCGAAGCATTGCAGACCGCACACGTGGATGTCGCGCTGATCGCTGCGACATTACAAGACGGCCCCATGAGTGGTATCGGGGTACTGCCGAAGATCCGGGAAACTTCGCCGGGAGTAAAGTCAGTAATTCTCTTCTTCGACAGCGAATGCAAATTGGTCGTGGACGCATTTCGAGCCGGCGCAAGAGGCGTCTTTTGCATTTCGCAATCCACGTTCAAGCTTCTTTGCCGATGCGTGGAACAGGTTCACGCAGGACAGATATGGGGAAACTGCAGCGAACTCTCAGAAGTTGTCGAAGCTTTCTCCCAGTTTGCGCCCATGAGGGTGGTGAACGCAGACGGAATGCGTCTGCTGACCAAACGGGAAGAAGAGGTTGTGCGCCTCGTGGCCGAGGGCATGCAAAACCGGGAGATCGCCAGGGAACTTAAATTGAGCGAGCACACAATCAAGAACTACCTGTTTCACATCTTCGAAAAGCTCGGTGTTTCTTCTCGGGTCGAGCTGGTCCTGTATGCGGTCAGCAACGCCAAGAGCGTGCAAGCTTCTGCCGTCCCGAGCGAGAAACAGGAACAGAAACCGGCCGGCAAGTTGCGGACTCGTGGCAAGTCACCGACCACCGCGGATTAGGTTTCCGAGCGCTGAGTTCTGCCAATCGATGGATCGGGGGACGAGCAACCCGATCTAACCGCCCTAAGGGCCGGCTCGAATATCGACCGGCAGTTTCCGAAACTGCTGCGACGAGAAGCCGGAAGACGCCCCGAATACAATCCGCGGAAAATTGCTTGAGTGGCCCCGTAGCTCAGATGGATAGAGCAGCAGTTTCCTAAAGCAAGGTTCCGGTGGGGCCGCCCGTCGTATCAATCATTTACCGTCGTACCCAATCACGAAAACCGGCGCAACAAGCTCCCAGTCGGGAATTATTGGGCACCAGATTGGGCAACAGGCTTCGTACGTTCGGGAATCCGCGTCGAATCGGATAGTCGCGAATTGGTCAGGCGAATGGACACCCCAAGAAGAACCCTATGGGACGGGAATCCGTTGGTCTTGGTTGACGTAGGCGTTGATCGCCGTTCCCACAGGCAAACGTGCATCCGGGCCGAACCATGTGGCCGATATTCCTGTGAGTGCGCCGCCCTTCCCACCGCTGACCCCTGCTCCACCCCGCAGAAGAATTCTCGAACCCTCCACCGTTTCCACATGGTCGAACTGCAAGAACAGCCTTCCTGATTTTCCCTAGAGGCCGCTTTTCGATACGGATTCAATGTGACCAACTGCTTCGGTAGCCGGTTATACAGCAACTTGCCGAAGACATGCATCGATCTGAATAGGGTCAATGAGCACTAAGGCTTGATATCACCAGTTGACATCATGATTGGTAAACACAAGCCGGCATTAGCGGGACCTACTGCGTCTGCTCTGATGCTGCGAGACACTCGGGTCAGCTTTCTGCCAGCGCCGCAACCTCAGGCGCATACCTCTCCAGGTGATCTTCGATACGGACCTTGCCAAGGTTCACGGCGAGGCTCCCTCCTGCCCGCACGACGCCCACGTCGTTGATACCCATAAAGCTGAGTGCCTTGCGCAGCACCGGCGTGACCAGGTCATCTGCCTCGCTCGGCTCGCCTGCATGGTAGCTGTCGCGCGACACCACAATCAGTCTGGCTCTCTTGTTCGCCAGCATGCCCGGCCAGCCTGGGGCTAGACGGAAGGTGTAGCCAGGCCGCACCACATAATCGATCCACGACTTCAAAACGGCAGGGATGGTGAAGTTGTACATCGGTGTGCAGATGAAGAGCAATTCTGCAGCTTGTAGCTCTGCGATCAACTCGGCCGAGAACGCAAGCGCCTCCTGCATCTCGGGGGTGCGCTCCACGTCCGGTGGAGCGTACACACCCCCGATCCAGTCGTTGTCCATGTAGGGAATGCGCGATGCGTTCAGGTCGCGATAGATCACAGCGCCACCTGGGTTGCGCGCTTGCCAGTGTTCGACGAAACGCTTTCCAAGGGCGCGGGAGATCGACCGCTCTCCGCGAGGGCGTACATCCAGAGCAAGCAGGGTTGGCATGGCTTATTCCTTTCGGTTGAGTTTGAAGTTCGGGAAGGCTAAGAGGGGCGTGATGCCGCCATCGATAGGCAGTTCCGTTCCCATGGTGAAGCAAGATTCATGCGAGGCGAAGTGGAGCCCGGCGCCAACTTCCTCGGCTTCTCCAGGCCGATTGAGCGGCACACGCGCGATCATCTCTCCGAAGTCGGCCATCTGTTCCGGAATCAAACCCATCTTCCCGCCGGGCGTGTTCTTCATATCGACCACCTGTTTGCGCGCATGCAGCGTCTTAATACATACGAAGCAAAGAAGAACGCCATGACGAGAATCGGATCAAATTTATCCCAAGTACTGCCACCACCATTCAGTTGTGAATAGAACGCGAGTAAAAGAGTGAACGCGAAACCAGCATAAATCCACTCAGTCAATCGAGGCAGATTGGGAATCAGAAGGCCCACGCCACCAACGATGTGGGTCACGCCAATCAGAGGGATGATATAGAGCGGGTATCCAAGCTGCTGATTGGCGATCCTCCAATCCTCGGGATTGTGAATTAGATATAGCAGTCCGAAGTACATCCACATGCAGGCGACAATGCCGGTTGTTACCATCGCGGCTATTTGAGTTGCTCGACCGGCCCACGCGGGTTTATCTGTTGTGTGTGCAGCTTTCATATTGAAAAGATCCTCCTCTTGCGGTTTAAATGGTCTAAAACGTTCGGTAATAAGCCGGCTCTTGGACGCGACTGAAATCGACGCGCTGCGTGGGTGGGACGGCCTGGCCTTTGGCCAGGACGGAACCGGACGATCGGCCGTCCGGTTCCTCCGGTTGCAGCCAAGACAAGAACTTTCATGTTTGAGCTGGATCTTTCCTGGGGTCAGCGGCGCAGTTCCCGAGGAGCCGGGCCTGACTCAGCTTGCCCTGGACTTACGCCTAGAGGCCGTTCTGTGCAGCCGCAAATACATCGCGTGCGGACGTCGTACCCGCTACGTGCTCCGTACCCGTGATTCCAAGGCCCATCCATCCCGCGTTAATGGCCTCATACATTTCTTCGGCAGGTCCAGTGTGGCCCTTCGGGACGCCGAACTGCTCGAACGCTTCCGCCCACCCTGCACGCGGGATTGCAAAGGCTTTTACGTCGAGTTTCAGGACTTCACCCAATTGTCCGGCCACTTCATCCGCGCTTACCATCGAACCTAATTCGATGACGCGATGCCCTGACCACGCCGGCCCGGTCAGAAGCGTTGCCACCTCTGCGCCGATGTCGTCTGACGCGACCATTATCGATTTCCGGTTTGTAGGATTGTAGAAGACCGGTAGTGTTCCGCCATGGGCGGCCTGTAAGCCGAAAAGAAAGTTTTCGAAAAAGCCGCCTGCGCGCACAAATGCGAGCGGAGATGGCAGGCTGCGAAAACCTTGCTCCAAGAGTGACAAGGCAGTGATGATTCCCGCCCCGCTTGTTCTATGCGCGCCCTTCGACGAGAGCGCTACCACCCGCGGGGGCACAACCTTTGTCAGCGCTTCGACATAGTTCGCAATCACGCCCTTTGCTTCTCTGAAATCAGGCGAGGGCGCCCATACAGCCGGCAACATAACGAACGCGCCCTCAACACCTTTGAGCGCCGCCGCTATGGCTGTCGCATCGTTCCAGTCTCCATCGACCAACTCCACGCCCAGGTCTGCCCACTTCGCCGCTTTCTCGCGATTGCGCACAAGTGCTCGCACCTGTTTGTTTTGCTTCAGCAGATGCCGCGCGGTGGCGCCACCAACTTTTCCAGTAATGCCCATAACTAAATACATGATCGTTTCTCCTTGTTAGAACGAAGGTGATGCTCTGATGCGAACGCGAGAGCTTGTGAGTTGCGCAGCTAGCACTTCGCTAGTCTCGTGAGGTTCCACGGTTATCTGTCGCATGAATCGTTTCAGGCCTTTACACGGCCGGTCGGATCGCCTCGATGAGAAAGGTAAATGACCCTCGCGAAGGCCTTGCTATGTGGTCGTGACCGTCACAGCCTGACGCACGTAGCGGCTGCTTTCCAGTTGCTGCACCATAAAGGCTGCCAGATCGGCCCGCCCGATCTTGTGCGCCTTCTCGCCGCCCTCCGTGCTCAACACCCTGGCAACGCCGGTCTTCTCGACGTCGGTCAACATCGGCGGCCGCACGAGCGTCCAGTCCAGGTTGCTGCCTTCGATCTCGGCCTCCATGCCCGCCTTGTCTACCAGCAGACCCCGCAGAAACGTCCTCATGAGCAGGTGCTCGTTGAAAAAGCCAGCGTTCCTGACGCTCTCGCCCGCACCAACCACCGAAATCTTCAGCAATCGCCGCACGCCATTGCGCCGCATCGCGTCCACAATATTGTGTGCCGCGCTCGTTTCCCTCGTCGTCACTTTCCACGGCGTCTTGCCGCCCAGCGCGTCGATCACCGCATCCTGTCCGGCGACCGCAGCGTCAACCGCGGCCGCGTCCAGCGCGTCGCCCGCAACAACTCTGACGTTCGCCTTCTTGTACTGCGCGGCATCACGCACGAAAGCCGTCACCTTATGTCCGGCCGCCAGCGCCTCATCTACCAGCGCTTCTCCGCTCCTGCCCGCTGCTCCAAACACTAGAACTTTCATCGCATTCTCCTTTTGCCTCGTATTTGGCCGCCCGTCCAAATGAGCGCCCTGACCATTAGAGGCTCTTTGAAACCATTGGTTGCAAAATAATCAGTGGTTTTATATACAATGGTTATAAATCAACAACCGGTTGCAATAATCGTCAATGCGGGCTACGCTATTGAAGTGACATCCACATCACCAAGTCGCCGGATAGAGCGCAAGGAGAGGTTGCGGGGCGAAATCCTTGCGGCTGCGGGTAAAATGTTCGCCGATCGCGGTTACGAAGCCGTGACGCTTCGTGAGATCGCTAAAGAAATCGGTTATACGCACGCCGTGATCTACCAGCATTTTCCGGACAAATCACACATTCTTGCCGAGTTGAGCCGCGAGACGATCGGGCTGCTGATTCAGAACTTCGACGCGATTGCCGCTAGATATCTTGAACCGAAAGAGCGCCTTTTTGCGACTTCACGTGGCTTGATTCAGTTCTGCACTGCTCATCCACAGCAGTTCCGCAACGTCTTCTTCGGGCCGGAGAACCGAAACGGCATCCGCGCCGGACAATATATCGACGACATTGGCAGGCCTTTGTTCCAACGTTTCGTGCAACTTTTCTTCGATGTTGCCAAGGAAGAAGGATTGCCAAGTAAGAATGACATGGTGGTAGCCCACACCTGGTGGTACACGATCTTCGGACTCGCCACACTCTTTGTTATCCAAGGGGTTGTGCCTGACTTGCCTGACCAGACTCTCGTGATCGAGCAGACGATCGCCACGCTTTGGGCAGGCGTCCAGGCTGTCCCGCGGTTGCCGAAGAGCGCAATCCCTAAGCGATCCGGCCGATCCAGTGCTTCAAAGCAATAACAGCTTCTGTCTGCTTAGGAGTTGCTGGAGCTATGCCCGTGGACTACGGGGACTCAATGACTCTCCAAGGCTGTAGCCCTTCTGGTGGCGCGAGAGGCCAGAAAAGCTGGAGACTTTGGGCGGTTCTAACCCAGCGCGAAACACGGCACCTCCTGCCAGTGCGCACGTCTCCGGGAGAGTTCTCGCTCTACGCCAAATCGCCAATTGCTCATCGAGCGGCTATTAGGCAGATCAGAACTGGTATAGCAGTCACATTTCTCACTGATTCGTTAACCTCATGATCCGCCACAATGGAGGGCGGCAATCATGAGGAAGACGTCAACAAATAGGGCAAAAGGCAAGAAGAGCCGACCGAAGACCAAACTCGGTGTACCGGATCTGGAACATTAGAGTGACTCGGTGATTATGCGCTCACTGACGCCCCGTTGAAGATCTCGGGACTGAAGCGAGCCTGTGAGGACTCATCTCGCGTCGCTTGCGAAAAGACGACTGCGCGCCTATGACAATCATCGCGCTTTCGCCAGCTGTGCCGTTTCATCTTGGAAAAGTGAGGAGCTCGACGAGCGCCCTGACACGCTCTTTCTGGCGGCTGCGCGGAAATCGCTTGGTTCTTGTTAGCTCGGCGATACCATGGAGGCTCGCCCAAAACAGTTCCGCTAGAACCTCTGGCTTCGAGCCCTGCCCCTGAAACAACTCCAGGAGTTGGGAAAACGCGAATCGCAGCTCCGGTGGAGTAGCCGCTTCATCGAATGGCACGCTCAGGCCAAGCGAAAACATCACTTCATACAGTGCGGGTGAAGACGCGGCGAACCCCAGATATGCAGCCGCGACCGATTCGACCGCATTTCCACGCTTAATCCGTTTCCGTGCCTTCTCCAAAGCCAGGCCCAATTCCTGGAAACCCTCGATAGCAACCGCGGCGAGAATCCCCTCGCGGCTTCCAAAATGAGCGTACAACACGGGTTGGCTGTATGAAATTTCGTCCGATAGCCGCCGAAGGGTTACGTTGGACCACCCTTCAAGCTCCGCGATCCGTCGTGCGGCGCTGATGATTTGTGCTCGGCGGGCCTGCCTGTCACGCAGTTTTCGTTCCGCAATTCGGTTCGCTGCCAGATTCGCTGCCATCGATAGGAATTATAGCGCCGCTAGAAGTTCTTTAGCGAACGGTGAATCTATCCCCGAATGTGCAACATCTTATCTAGCGTTGCTGGATTTACTAACGAGGAGATGGCTTATGCACAACGCTGTTCCGCTCATCCTGACGGCTCTCATAGCTGCGGGGATCATTGTTATCGGTAGCTTCTACCTTTTATCTCCTGAGCGAATCTCAGGATCATTTGGTCTAAAGCCGCCTGCATCTGATGCTGACACTCGTGCCTGGCTACGTCCTAAAGGAATTCGAGACGTCGCATCCGGATTGGTCCTGCTGACCATGATGCTGACCGCTGACAGCCGGCTGGTAGGCATAGCGCTCCTAGCTCTCGCCATCATCCCTCTTGGCGACATGTCAATCATTCTGGGGTCTGGCGGGTCGAGGTCGAAAGCGTTCTCCGTTCATGGCGCAACCTGCGCGGTGATGCTTGTCGCCGGCCTCTTGTTCATCCATGTCATTTGAGAGAAATGCGTGTGATCGTTCTTTTCGACCGTGAGGCGAAAAAAGGAAGTTGGTTCGCTTTCTGATTACCTGATAGAACTCGAGCGGCAGCATCGAGCGACCGTACTTGAGTGAGTGGTCTTGATGACCAAGGAAGGAGCTTAAACCGATGAGTGAAGCCAAGATGAGGGTAGACGCTATCGCCGGTGTCGCCGCACCGCCTTTTCATCCGATTCTGACTGATGCCGGTGGTGGGCCCACCTTCACGATGCTCGGGACCACAATGCGTATGCTCGCCACCGCCGCCGGCACTGCAGGACGGTATTCAGTGATCGAGCAGATTACGCCGCCTGGTTGGGGTCCCCCTCGTCACATCCATTCACGTGAGGACGAAATATTTTATATTCTCGACGGTAGCTACGAGTTGCATGTCGGAGATGAGCGTCGGACCGTTTCCGCTGGTGCCTCCGCGATCTTGCCCCGCAACATTCCGCACGGCTTTCGCAACGTGGCGTCCACGCCCAGCCGTTTGGTATTCGTTATCACTCCCGGCGGACTAGAGGAGTACTTCTTGGCGGTGGCAAAATGCTCGCCAGCCCCCAATCCCCCACAACTGGTTGAACTGGAGGACCGTTCGGCCTGACCCTCCTACCGCCAGGAGTTTAACCAGCGCTAAAGCTTATCAGGGCGTAACACAAGCAACTGGGCGGGTGGTCGCTAGGCTTGATCTTGTGCGTCGAGGAGCAGGCTCGAAGGAAAGCTGATCGAGCATTGGGGCGAATTCAATCTGCTGGAGGAATTCCAGCAAATCGCCGCGGCGACGGTTAGAAAGATGGAGGGACAATGAATCATTGGATCTGGCTGGCATCTCTAGTTGGCATTCTAAGCACAGCAGTTGTGTTCGGCACGGATATGTTCTTTTTGACTATCGGCCGTTCCGCTCTCAGATTGGCTTCACCATCTGCCGGAACCGAAATCATGGGTTTCTTCCACATGTTCGCCGACGCGCGGATGCCGATCTGGGGCGTCTCGGCGGTCTTGTCCAACCTCTTGCTGGTCGTATTAAGCAGGAGTGGGCAGCGCTGGTTCTATCTCGCATCGCTCCTCATGCTGATTCTGTTCGTGATTCTCTACAACCTCTTGTCAAGACCAATTAATCGAATTCAAACCGATGCGGCAAAAACGGGCAAAAGACTCGGCAACGGTCGAGCGCTACAGGCGTCGTGGGATAGGGTGTTATTGATCCGTGTTCCGCTGCTCGCTGTGTCCCTGCTTACCCAGTGCCTCGTATTGTTAGTTGCTTCGGCGTAAATGTGGCTGGTGCGTCCCCATTTGAAGAATCAGGGAGCTTTTGGGCGATGGGTCTCGACCGGTGTTCAAGAATGCGGCAGTGGTGACTCTGGAATCGCGCCAACAGGCCAACGCACCGATCCATCATGGGTTACTCACGCAAAACAGGGTCGGTCCCCGCAAACGCCGTAGTGTTCACTGATTTTCCGTGCGGAACTTTCCACTTGGCCGAAAAGTCGGCTACGCGTCCACATGGTTTCTAACCAGTGCTCAACATTGGAATTCACTTCTCTCGGTAGCCGGTTATACATCCAGGTGGATTGGATTTGTAAACACTGGCCGGTCGGGTCGAGCACTCGCGCGGTGGCCGGTGATACTCGCGGAATTCAAACTTCGGCAGGGCCTTCACATGTCGTGTTTCAAAAGCCGGTCGTGTTGACACGGTCTGGTCTCATCGTTGAGACTTGCCGTTCCAGCCATCTCACTGTGAGTTCCTTTCGTGAATCGGCGATCTTTTCTGCGTACAATCTCGGCGCTCACTGCTCCACTGGCCATCCTTCCTGAAGCGGTGGCGCATGATAGAAGCAGTTCTGTGCAAGGAATCCCGAAAGAAGGTCCGCAATCGGAACGTGCGCGCAGGATTGAAAATGCTACCGTCGCGGCCCTGGCCATGCAGCGCCGCGACTGGGAACAGGGCATTCTCGCGCAGGCGATGGTCGAGATCGGCGACCGGCGCAGGGCGATTCTGCTGACCAAAGCTGCGATCGTGCAGAAAACGCCGGATGGGCGTCTAGGGGTTGTCAGCTCCGGCGGTCCGACCGACCCCGCCATGGGAGGTTGTGCCTACGCCAAGGCAGCCGAGTGGACAGGAAATGCGGAGATTCGGCAAGCGGTCGACGGACTGCTCCATTGGATTCGAACTGGCGCTCCACGCAACGCCGAAGGCATTCTCTATCACGTGTTCAACGCTCCCGAGATGTGGGCCGATGGCTTCAATGGCGCGCCTCCCTTTCTCGCTGCGATGGGCTTCTATGACGAATCGTTGGCACAGATCGAGGGCTACTGGAAACGGCTCTGGAACCCAGGCAAGAAGCTCCTCGCGCACATATGGGATGATGACAGGCAACTGTTGAAGGACGGCCGTTTCTGGGGCGGCGGCAACGGATGGGCCGCGGCGGGTCTGGCTCGCGTTTGGCGCAGCTTGCCGACCGAGCGCCAGAGTGAGCGTGAGCGCCTGGCTGATTTTGCGCGAGAAATCGTCGATGGCTGTCTTCGATACCAGCGTCCCGACGGGCTTTTTCACGATGTGGTCGACCAGCCGGCGACTTTTGTCGAAACGAACCTTGCTCAGATGTTGTCCTTTTCTATCTATGAAGGAGTAGCGGCCGGTTGGCTTCCCACAACCTATCGGGCGCACGCCGGTCGCATGCGCAGAGCCGCACGGCTGATGATGGATGGCGATGGGTTCGTTCAGGGCGCTTGCGGTGCACCCAACTTCGACCTGCCGGGTGTTTCCACCGAGGCCCAGGCATTCTGCATCATGATGGAGGCTTCCGCCGGTAAGCTCCCCTCGCATAGCTAACCGGCCCTTTAAGCAGTGCACGTTCTCCGATTGAGCTCGGGATGACTTTTGCGTTAGCTTGACGGACTTCGTCGGCAAAAGGAAGCGACTGCATCAAGATTCTGCCTGAACCAGCAGTCCAGGACGGCTATCCTCCTGGTGTTGGCGGCCGGTGGTTTGAACGTGGCCCGTCAGGCTACTTTCGGGCGGAAGGCCTCAAACGGTAAGAACAGGGAGACTCTTCAAATCGTGATCTGCCTCCAAAATCAGTACAGGTAACTCAGTAGATTTAACCCGTCATCGGACCTTTGGGAAAATGGGCAGAGCTCACGTCCCCCGAAATCAATGGTCCATAGTTAGAATCAATGCCCGGCAATTCTGACGATTATGCTGTCAAGTTCGCTCCAGCTGGCGGCGCCGTCATGCGTCAGCATCTGCTTTGCGTCGTCCCAATGTAGCCGGGTAATGGAGCCTGCGCCCTTCTCATAGGCATATGTCGTACCGTCGTCGGAGAAGAGCGTGAAGCTGCCGTCGGCGCCAGGATAGACGCGGACCTGCGAAATCGCCTGCAGTTGATGCGTGTTTTCGACCGGAGCTCCCAGGGGAATGATGGAACCGGCTCGGACGAACAGGGGAATGGTGTCGATAGGAGCATCGACGGTGATCGTCTGGCCGCCCTTCACGCGCTCGTTGGTCCAGAAGTTAAACCAATCGGTTCCGGCCGGCAGGTAGACCTCGCGGCTGGTCGCGCCCTGGTCGGTGACCGGCGCTACGAGAAACGCTGGTCCGAACATGTACTCGTCGCCCAAGTCGGAGACCTTTGGATCATTGGGGAAGTCCATGAAAAGCGCACGCATATAGGGTGCGCCGGTCAGCCAGGTTTGGTAGCCAAGGGAGTAGATGTAGGGCATCAGCTGGTAGCGCAGACGCAGGTACTTTTCAAGAATCGGCTCGGCCTGTTTGCCATACGACCACACCTCGTTCGCCCGCCGGCTGCCGTGAGTGCGGAAGATGGGGAGAAACGTGGCGTACTGGAACCAGCGGGTGTAGAGCTCAGGGTAGTCGTCATATCCGCCTACGTTGGCGCGGGCATCCGACGGGTCCAGCAACGGCGGGTGGGCCGGATGGTGCTCCGCGGGAAGATTCACCCAGCCGCCGGTGTCGTTGGACCAGTACGCGATCCCGGATGCCGCAACATCCAACCCGGTGGGAACCTGGCGCTTCAGCGTATCCCAGGTGGGATAGATGTCGGAGGACCAGAAGATGGTTCCGTTGCGCTGCGCCCCCGTGTAGGCGTCGCGAGAAAGAATCAGCGCGCGCCGTTCAGGCTCGTCCTTACGGAAGCCGTTGTAGAGCGCCGCCGTGTGGAAGAGTGGAAATACGTTGAAGAATTCCGTGCCGGGGCCTATATGGAAGTAGGAGCCGTTTGGGGGGAGATCGGGCTCCGTTTCATCAGCCCAAAGGGAGTCGAAACCCTTACTGATGATGTTGTCGCGGATCGTGTTCCAGTACCACGTGGCGGCCTCGGGGTTGGTCGTGTCGATGTCAGAACCAGCGCGGTCGTAAGGCAACCCGTCGATGGGCGTGCCGTCGGCGAGGTGGATGAACCAACCTTTCTTCAGCAACTCGGCATAGAAGCGGTCATCGCGCACAAAGCGCGGCCAGACGCTGATCATGGTTTCAAAGCCCATGTCATGGAGCTGCTTGTTCATAGCCGACGGGTCAGGCCAGAACCGGGGATCGAAGTCCATCTGTCCCATTTTCGTGTAGTAGAACCAATCAACCACAAGCACGTCGGCCGGCAGATGGCGGTCGCGATAGCCTTTTGCAACCGACAGTAACTCTTCCTGGCTGGCATAGCGCTGTTTGCATTGGATGTAACCGTAAGCCGCTTTGGGCAGCATATGCGTGGGGCCTGTGAGCAGACGATAGCCCGAGTAAATCTCGTCCCCTGTGGCGCCGGCGATCACGAAGAAGGAAACACGGGAGCCCACCTCGGAGACCCAGCGGGTTTGCTCGTTAAACCCCGGCTCGATGGTGGTCTTGGAGGGGTTGTCCCACAAGAGCCCATAACCCTTGTTGGTGATCAGGAATGGCACGCAGAAGCTGGGAGCGGCAGGCGCAGTGTAATCCGCCCAGCAATGGACCGGGTGTCCGCGATGGTCCAGATTGCCCTCTTGATTCTGCCCCAGTCCGTAATAGTGCTCGTCGGCGGGCGAAGCAAAGGTCGCGCCTACGGTGTAGAACTGTGGGTCGGTGGGGCGGCGATCGGCTTCCAGGCTGGCCGTGCCCGCCTTGCGATTGAGGGCGTCCTGGGCCCAGTCGGTAAGTTCAAGCAGCTTTATTCCATCGGGGGTGCGAAACGTGATGTGTGCGCCCGGAGTAGAGCCGTTGAAGTACTTGGCAATGTCGGCCATGGTCTGCAGCCGTGGCGGGCCCACAGGCTGTTCGCGGTCCACCGTGACGACCATCCGCGGCGAGCTGTACACGTCGGCATGCGTGGTATGGCTTGCGCTCCAGCCGGCGTCGTCAGGCGCAGCCACGACACCATAGCCCGGCGCGGCCAGCGCGGATTCCCGCTGCAGGCTTAGCGTGACGCGGAGAATATTGGGCGCATAAGGCTCCAGCACAATTGACTCGCCGGTGCGGTTGAGTTCCAGACGCTGGCTGGAGTTCTGCGCCTGCGAGCAAACAGTAGCAAGGGCAATTCCGGCAACGAGTGCAAGAACAGCAAGAAGCCTTCGCATAAAAGGGAATCTCCTTCTTCCAACGTCAATAAACCGCGACAGAAACTCGGAGCACTTCGGGTTCAAAACCGAAGTTGAGCCCCCAATCCGTTTGATCGCCATTCAGGATTCGCATGAATCTGAAAGTGTCGTTTTTGTAAACGCCTTCTTCAACGCGAAGGAATTGCCGATGCTGCCATTTGCCATCGATCTGCGCGGAAGGCGTCTGTCCAACTCCTGCCACGATGTTTCCGGATTTTCGCTGCTGCTCGGTGCCGGCTGGCCGGAAATCGACGCGGCATACGTATCCGGTGACCAGAAACTGATTGTCCTTGAGTTGCGCGACTAGAGCGCGCCCGACGGGCTCGGGATTTCCTTTGGCGGGGCCCCTGCCGCCTGAGCCGTAGGAAACCAGCGCGTCCCATTTTCCAAAGTGAAGTATCTCGGCAGGCTCGCCTTCGACTTCTGCTGCCGCCTGCAGTTTGCCCTCGAAATTGAGGCGGGCAATATCACGCATCATGGGAGCGATGAGACCGTAGTTCTGCGCCGTGGGGTCAAGAAACGCATTCTGCGCATCCGGATCGCCGGGTTGTGCGGAATGGTTTCGCGTGTAATCCAGGCCGAAAGGTGAGTAGCCGATGGCCTGAAGGCCAAGGGCGGAAAAAAGGAAACGGGCCTCACGAACGGCGCCGCTGGTTTCTGGGATGAACAAGGCGTTGTCGGGGCGATGATAGAGATCGATCACCTTCAGGTAAGCCGCGGTGTTGGACATATAGATATCGGGCGCGAGGACATCGATCGCCGGCGCCTCGGCCTTCCAGATGGACAGCACGTTGTCGGTGGGGCCTCCGCTCTCGTAGGTGCCGGGAGCCCCCGGCTTGAGCGGATCGCGCAAAGCGGCGTTGACATAAAGCGGCAACGGGTACACGGCCTTGCCCGCGGCCGCAACCTGCCCTACGTACTTGGCAACCGCCCAGGCATGGAAGTTCACTTCGGCCTCGGGACCGAAGACCTGCTCCCAACTCGCGCCCAGCGCGGCTGGAGTCTGGCCCATGGCTTTCAAGACTTCGGCAGGGACCGGACCGTCAAAGAGCTTGTTCGCCTCTGGAGAGTAGTCGCGCAAAGTTCCCCATGTGCCGGTTTCGTTCTCCACCTGCACCATCAACACTGTTCGTTCCAAATCAGCGTCCTTGAGGTGCAGCATGAAGGCAGTGAAGGCGCGCTTGTCCGCTTCGAGAGATGCGGTTGCGAACGGAGAGGGAGAGTCGACCAGTTCTCCGCTCTTGTTGGTGACGTGGGAATAGCGCTCGGGCTCGAGCTTCATCCATTCCGGCATGTAATGCTGGCTGCCGTTCTTCCAGGTGCCGAACCAGAGCAGGACCAGATGAACGTGATGCTCGCGTGCCTGCGCGATGACGGAGTCCACTTGCGAGTAATCGAACTGTCCCGGCTTCGGCTCGAACTGTTCCCAGTAGATCGGAGTCTCAAGCGTGTTGGCATGAAGGTATTCGATGGCGGGCCACACCTTGGGCAGCGAGGCCGGCCAGTCGCTGGAGTTGTTTGATTGCGCGCCGAGCATCAGAAAGGGCGCGCCGTCCACGAACAGGGCGTAACGCCCGTCGTTCTCGACGAGGCGAGGAATGGGATGTTCCTTACCCTGCGCGTGCAATGCCAACCCAATACTCGATGCCGCCAAAACGGCTGCGATGATGGAGCTTTTCATCGTCTTTAATCCTTATTTCTTCCGCGATCTGCACGCGAGTTTGTCAAAGTGCTTGTGCCCGGGACGGGTGGTCCCGCATTCATACCGATCGCGCACATACGACGGATCAATCCGGCAATGGAGAAACCGCGAGGACATCGGAACTCCCAATCTACGGGACCCGGTAGAGCTGGACCCGTACGATCATGCCCGGATTCAGCACCAGAATCTCTCCCTGTGCATCATCGTCGCCTTCAATCCAACGGGTAAGTTCCCACTTACCGTCCACAAACTTGCCTGTCTGTACGACACCGAGTCCCACATTGGGAGGTCCGGGCGTGTTGGGTGTGAAGTCGACGCGCATGCCGCCTCCGCCAAAGTAATATTCATTGGGACCAGTGGAAATTACAACTGCGGCCGCTTCCAGCGGCGGCAGGGGTTCTTCCGGCTCCGGCCCGGTTTGCCTTGGAGGAGGAGGAGATGCCAACACTCCGCCCTTGGCCTGCGGCGCCAGGCGCGTGATCCGGCCCGTGTAGGTAAACGTCATGGTGTAGCTGCCCAATTTGACCTGCTTGGGCGGGTCGCCCTGAACCATCCGCACCGCGGTCATGGTATCAGTCCCCTGATGCGCCAGAATCATCGGTGCAAACTCGTCGAGCATTTCATATGCGGCTGCAAGGTCCGGGGGAATCGGTCTTCCGCCGTCAACGCCAAACGGAGAAAAGCCGATCGCATTGTATTTTCCGACCGCCATAATCACATTGGCCGCATTGGTTCCCGTCTCTGGAATGAAGAGCGGGTTGCCGCTCCGGCTGAATCGTTCGCAAACCTCGTCGAAATAAGGCAAGTAGAGATCCGGCGCAAGGATATCGACGTCCGGAGCTCCGGCCCGCCAGATGTCGTGTACTTGAGGCATGGGACCGCCGCTGGGATACGTTCCCGGCCAGGCGTGATTCGGCTGCTGCAGCCACCCATTCACGTACATGGGAATGTCATAGGCGGCCTTGCCCTCTTTGACCACCTTCTCGACAAAGCGCGCATAGTTCCACGCCATGAAGATCTCGTCGGAAGGCCAATGGAGTTCCCTCCAGCTGACTTCATGCTCATCTGCGCTCATGGGCGGACTCGTCGTCTGAATCGGAATCTCCACGTCAGCCGGTTTGCCGGGACCGAAGACCTCTTCCCAGGTTCCTGAGCTCTTGTAGCCAGTTGCGGCCCAAAGTGCACGGAACTCGGGGATAAGCGTATCCTTGTGCGTTTCCAGGTAATTCATCAGCTCTGCCGGCACCGGCCCGGCAAACGCGCGGTTCGCTGCCGGGGACCGATCGCGCGAATCTCTCAGCACACCCACTTCGTTCTCCACCTGCATCATCAGAACGGTGTGCTGGACGCCATCGACTTCTTTGATATGCCGCATCAGTGCTGCGAATGCAGCAGCGTCCGCGTCCCGTGTGGAGTCGCAAAACGTGCTCAGCAGCTCCACGGGGCCCGAGATCGAGACGGTACTTCCATTGTTGATCTGAACGCGCGGAAAGCGTGTGTAATCCTTCTTTACCCAGTAAGGCGCAAAACTGGAAGTGCCGTTCTTCCAGGAGCCGAACCAGAGAATGACCAGGTGCAGGTGGTTCACTCTGGCCTTGGCGATCACGCCGTCGATCTGGGTGTAATTGAAGTTGCCCTCTTCCGGCTCAAACTGCGCCCAGGAGATGCCAACAAGGGCGGTGTTCAGGTTGGCGGCGACAAGCTTTGGCCAGATGGGCTCCATCATGGGGAGACTGGTCGCTGCGTTGTTGGTGAGTTCTCCCGCAAGAGCCAGGAACGGCTTGCCATCCACGATCAGCTGGGTGGCAGCGCCCTGTTTGCGCAAGTGCGGGGCGCCATTATCCGCTTGCGCCTGGGCCGAAATCGTAGAAGCGGCAACACACACCAGCAAGCCCAGTGCGGACATCGCACTCATCTTCATTCGCATAGGTCACTCCTGTTTGATTCCTGAACACAGCCAGCCTTCATGCGTGGCGCCTCCCGTTCGTCTTCTTCCTGCCGATGTTACCCAAGGTGCTGACGCTGCGGCCGGGAGAGGGATTAGCAACATTCTCGACCGCGCTAATAGGTGCCCAGCGTGACACGCAGCACAGTGGGTTCCTCACCAAAGCGAAGGCCATAGTCCGTCGCATCCCCATTCTGGCTGCGCAGCAGCTTGAAAGTTCCGTTTTCGTAAACACCCTGTTCAACGCGCATGAACTGCCTGTGCTGCCATTTGCCGTCGATCAACGCAGAGGGAATCTGCTCGGATCCATCCACGATATGCTCCGTCTTCTGTTGCTCCTCGGTGCCGGCCGGGTAGAAGTCGACGGTGCAGAAGTATCCGGCCACCAGAAACTGGTTCTCGCCAAGCTGGGCCACCAGAGCGCGCCCCTCGGGCGTCGGATTCCACGAAGATGTCGCGGGACCGAAGCCGAAGGCTGACGAACCGAATTTCACTACTGCATCCCAGGTTCCGAAGTGCAGGATCTGCCGGGGGTCGCCCTCGTCTCCTCCGGTAAAGTGCGGCGGCTCGGCCACGGCTTTGACTTTACCTTCGAAGTTGAGGCGGGCGATCTCACGCTGCATCGGAGCCACCAACACGAAGTTCCTTGCCAAAACCGGATCGGGTGCGGTATCCGACAACGAGAATCCTACAGCGCCGAGATTGAGCGCCGTGAAGAAATAGCGGCTGTAGTCTCCATTCGCCGGGTCGCATTTGAAACAGCCGCTCTCCGGCAGGAAGAGGGGATTGTCGTCGCGGCTATAGAGTTGCAGAACCTTCACAAGCGCGGCAGGGTCGCCTTGATAATCGTCGGGACCCAGAATGTCGATGGACGGTGCAGCTTCTTTCCAGATGGGAATCACATTGTCTGTAGGGCCGCCGCTTTCGTAAGCGCCAGGCGCTCCCGATTCTCCGGGAGGGCCTGGGGTGAAAGGGTTGCGCAGCGCGTCGTTCACGTCCAAAGGCAGCGGATAAACGGCCTTGCCCGCCGCCGCAACCTCGCCCACGTATTTCGCTGTTGCCCAGGCGTTGAAGTACTCATCCGCATCGGGACCAAACGCCTGCTGCCAGTTCGGTGATGCGGTGGTTGCCTGTGCATGCATCGCTTTGAGAATTTCGGGCGGCACTGGAGCCTCAAAGTACTTCTGCGCGGCCGATGAGAAATCGCGGACACTCTCCCAGTTGCCGGTCTCGTTTTCCACCTGAACCATGATGACGGTGCGCTGCGGATCGGCTTCCTTAAGGTGCTGCATGACTGCCGAGAACGCCCTCTTGTCTGCTTCGAGCGACGCGGTAGCGAATGGCGACGGCGAATCCACGGCCTCTCCCTCCCGGTTGACGGCGTGGAAATACCGCGTGGGATCTGACAACATCCAGTCGGGCATGTAATGCTGGCTGCCGTTCTTCCAGGTGGCAAACCAGAGCAGAATGAGGCGCATCTTGTGCTCGCGAGCCGCGGCCAGGAGCTTGTCAATCGACGAAAAATCGAGATTTCCAGGGTGCTCTTCGATCTGATCCCAGTAAATCGGCACTTCAACCGTGTTGGCATGGAGATATTCGGTGTCCGCCCAGTCTTTGGGCTGCGGGGGCCAGGAACTCTCTAAACCGAGGTCCTGATTCTCGATACTCAAAATCAGAAATGGAGCGTTGTCGACGAACAGAGCGAAGCGCCCGTCCTTTTGCACAATACGGGGAATCGGATTCTCTGTGGCCTGTGCATAGAGCTGGCCCGCAATCGACATGGTTGCGAGAACGGTCAGGAGAGACAAAGACAATTTCACAGTTGCGACTCCTTTTTGTGTTGGGCCGAAGCTCCGTCCACGCAATTTACCGGCAGCCCGTGCGCTCCGGCGGCGTGAACGGCCTCGCGTCGCCGGAATGCAAGAGAATTGAGATTACAACAGCCTCTAATACGTATTGAGTTTGACGCGCAGCACGACGGGCTTATCGCCAAAGTCGATTCCGGAGTTCAGGTCGCTTCCACTCAGGATGCGAAGGAACTTGTAGGTACCGTTGTCTTCGGTTCCCTGCTCTACGTGGACGTATTGCCGGTGTAGCCATTTCCCGTCGATTAGAGATGCGGGCACCAGTTTGGTCTCATGTTCAATGAGTTGCGTCTTCCGTTGCTGCGTGGTGCCGGCTGGCCAGAAGTCGACGTGGCTAAAGTATCCTGTCACCAGAAATTCGTTGTCTCCAATCTGAGCCACCAGAGCTCGCCCCTCAGGCGTCGGATTCCACCCCACGGCGCCGTCTCGGGACACTCCATAGGACACTACGGCATCCCACCCATCGAACGACATCGTCTGCGTAAGATTGGGTACATCTCCGCCTTGGAAGAAGTCGATATGCGGCGGTTCGGCGACGGCCTTCAGTTTACCTTCAAAATTGAGCCGTGCGATCTCGCGCTGGATCGGACCAATCAGCCGGTAATTCATTGCCCAGGGCTCCGCATCTTTTTGGGAATCATCTGCCGCTCCGAACGGCGAATATCCTAACGTCTGCAGATTGAGCGCCGAGAAGAAGAAGCGGGCATTGCCGGTACCGCCGGTCTCAGCGACATAGAGAGGATTGTCGTCGCGGTGATAGAGCTCCAGATCCTTCAAATACGACGCTGGATCGCCCCTGTAAATGTCGGGAGCCTCAATATCGATGGCCGGCGCGGCAGCTTTCCAGATGGGAATCACATTGTCCGTTGGACCGCCGCTCTCGTATCGCCCAGAAGCAGGCCCTTCGATTCCTGGCGGCCCCGGACGCAGCGGATCCCGCAAAGCGCAGTTGGCGTCCATGGGCAGCGGATACACGGCCTTTCCCGCAGCGGCGACGTGACCCACATAATTCGCCACCCCCCAGGCATTGAAGTATTCGTCCGCATTGGAACCGTAGGCTTGCTGCCAGTCCGGAGATCCTGAAGTCGATATTGCAGGCATGGCCTTGAGGACCTCGGGGGGTACGGGCGCTTCAAAAAGCTTTTGTGCCGCGGGAGAGAAATCGCGGACGGATTCCCAGTTCCCGGTTTCATTCTCCACCTGGATCATGATGACCGTGCGCTGGGGGTCGGTTTCCTTCAGGTGCCGCATCAGAGCAGTGAATGCAGCCTTGTCGACCTCAAGTGTTGTAGACGCAAACGGTGATAGATTATCGACCGCCTCTCCGTCGCGGTTCAGCGCGTGCGGATATCGAACGGGATCCAGCTTCACCCAGTCGGGCGTGTAGTGCTGATGGCCGTTGTAATACATCCCAAACCAGAGCAGGACGAGGTGGACACTATGCTGGCGAGCCTCGCTCACCAGACGGTCAACCATGGTGAAGTCGTATTGGTCAAGTTGCGGCTCGAGCTGCTCCCAGTAAATGGATACCTCGACGGTGTTGGCCTGCATGTGTTCAATGTTGGGCCAAACGTCTGGTGACGTGGTCCACTGCCCCATCGTCAGGTCTTCCGTGCCTAAAATCAGGAACGGAGCATCGTCAACGAACAGGGCATAGCGTCCATCCTTTTGCACAATGCGGGGCATTGGACGCTCTTGGGCCTGTATCTGAACCTGAAGTGCGGCTGCAACCAATGTGGCCGCAAGAGCGGCCAGAATAGTGGATAAATTTTTCATCTTTCTCACTCCTGTGTTCTGTGGGGCCAAGACGCCCATTTTCTCAACGTGGTCTTTCCGGCTGCGGGATCGCCACTCAGACGTTGCCAGCGACACACTCAGCATCCACCGAATGAGTCTTGTCCGGCAGGAACACCGTCCCGCCGGACAAGACTTGTTTCATGGCTGTTTCGCACTATTGCGCTCAATGGATGGGCCCAAAGTGCACATCTTCCGGAGCCGACGGCTCGTCGAGGAACTGCAGCGTTGTCACAGGGCCAAGATTCGCGGGCGGAGTCCACGATGCAAGCGCCCAGACGACCTGCTTCGATGGCGTCAGTTCCAGCGCCTGCAAGGTGCCAACGCGTTCTTCCAGTGCTGTGCTCCACTCATTTACCCAGTTACTCACGACGGTATCGCCGTTCGCCAACCGCCAGGCTTGCTGCAAGTTAGAGAATTTGTAGTCGGGAACATCGGACGGAGCGAATGTCCACACCGCATCTCCGCGGTGAGTAATCTCCCGCACGCCAACTCGGTCGGTAATCAACAGATTTCCATTCGAAAGCGGTGTAACGCCCCAGGGAGCCGTGGCTGGGAACGACCATAGCTCGTTGCCGTCGAAGTCGTACTCCACTACCTTGTTCAATTGGGTGTTGGCGACGGCCATGGTTCCATTTTGAGTCAGCCGGACGTGACGGAACTGCCCGTGTACGCTGACCGGATGCCCAGTTGGAAGAACAAACTCGCGCTCCGTGACGCCAGTGACGATATTCACCGCGCGTACGATGGCAGGATCCCCATTCATAATGAAGAGCACGTGGTCATTTCCGATCGGTGCTGCCGTGTGAATCTCGTGGCCTGCCGGCGCGTCGTAGTTCCATACGACCTTCTTGTCAGGGGTAATCTCGCTCACGCCGAATTGATGCGCGAATAGAATATTGCCGTTCGAAAGCATGACGGCGTCGCTGATTTCGCCCTTTCCTGCTGGGTCGTCGTAGGTCCACACAATCTCGCCGTGACGTACGATGAACATGCGGCGGTCGTGCGATTCGCCTGTGCACATAAAGTCGTGCTGAGACAACCCCTTGCCAGGATCGTGAACCGGCGCACCGGACGGGGAGTTGTTAGGCGTTTGTGCAAGGACGCCGCAAGCCATGACGCATGACGCCAAAAGCAGCGCAGATCGATACATTTTCCATATCCTGTCTTGAATCTCGCCTCTAATTCGCGGACAGATACATCGATTAGGCTTCGTTGCCGTTCTTTGGATCTTTGGTGCGCGTCTACTGACGGCTAAGGTCGTTGTCCCTGTGCTCGATGACGCCGAGACTGGCAACCGGCTTACCGTTTTGTATATAGGCAGTTCCCGAAGGCGGATGTGGGGCCAATGCCTCATCTTGAAGATAATCGTCGACATTGCCGCGGATCATGATTCGGGGTTGAGATGAGGCCGCAAGGTGAAGGGTGCCTCACGATGGATAGTCAGCGCAAAGGCCAGGCTGCGCGGACTGCGTATGTCTGGCCTATGCCATAGAGGCGCACTCAGAAGCTGGCGCGTAAGTGGAGTTGGAAATAACGCGCAGACAATTGACCGGTTGCCTGTCCAAAGTTGCCTGACGTCAAGTTATTTGACACGCCAGTCAAATTGGCGCGATTGAACAGATTGATGAACTCACCTTTCACCTCGATTTTCATCGTTTCTGAGAAGAAAAATGGAGTCGAGAAGGACTTATCAACGGTGAAGTTCATGTTGTTATATCCGAGATTGTCGTAAGTGTTCCTGCCCAGGTTTCCTTCCTGCCCCAAAGCCGGCGCCGGAAATTTGGCGCCCGCCGTTGCTGGCGAGCCGAAAACTCCGTTCAGGAAGTCCGCCTTATGCTTGCCGCTCAGGTGCGAGCCGAATGAAGGCCTCATCGGCACATCGACGTTGCTTCCGTCTGCGTTGTAGTCACCTCCGGAGTCGCCGATAATTGTGCTGCCCGCCGGGCAACCGCCGTTGACCGGAGTCGCCGCGCCACTGCAGATCGGAGAGAACCCCGAGTTGTTCATGACGGTGAAGGGCAAGCCTGTCTGTATCACATAGACTCCGCTGAACTGCCAGCCACCGAGGATGCCTCTGAGAGCTGCGCTGTCGTAATGATTCGGAACCATCCAGGTGCCAATAGCCGAGAGTTGCTGGCGGATGTCATAGTCGGAACGGCCGCGTTGCAACATGTTGCCGAAGTTCGCGAAGATGGGGCCGTTTTGCTGGGTCGACACGATCGATCCAGCATCGATCGAAGAGGAAGTGCTGGTTGGTTCGTCCAGCGCCTTGCCATAGGTGTAGATGCCACGGAGTGCCAACCCGTGAGTGTAGTCGCGAGACAGCATCACAGAACCAAACTCGCCGAGAGAATTGCCATCGGAAGTGGCATAGGGAAGGCCGGCAAAGTTTGGATTCAGGCGCTCCAGAGTGCCGTTGTTGACAATAAGGTCGCCTGAGAAGCGGTTCAGGTCCTGGTTGTAGACCGGCAGGTGATGGGCATCCGATGCTGAATAGTTCACCTGAAGAACCAGGTTATTCATCAATTGCTGCTCCACACTCAGGGTCCAGTCGTAGACCTGCCCCATTTTGTAGTTGGGGTCATAACCTCCAATACCTGCTCTCTGCAGAACGCCACCGACGAGGACTCCGCCATTCGAGTTCACTGAGACGTTGTTCGTGCTCACGACGGGGCAGGTCTCATTGAAGCCCTGTGGGGGGCTGCAAAGTTGGAACACAGGGGTACCGCCCGACTGCACATTGACATTAGGAGTGAAGGTGTTGGGCGGGTTATCAGCCAGGATGTCGGTCATATGGAGGTAGGGTGGTTGATCCGCGAACATGCCAATTCCACCGCGAACGGCCGTTTTGCCCTTTCCGAAGATATCCCAGGAGAATCCAAGGCGTGGCGTAAAAGCCCAGAGATTGTGGCTCAGGATGTGGTCGTTTGGTGTGAGTCCGACACTGCCCGCTGCAATTTTGGCGTTCATGGTTGAGCCCGTGCCTAGCGTGAAGTTAGTAAGTGTCGGACTAAGAATGGAAAACATGTTGAACATTTCGTCGTAGCGCAGACCGGCATTGATCGTCACCCTCTGCGAGATCTTCCAATCGTCCTGGACGAAGTATCCCATGTACTGTTCGCGATACCGGCGAGTATAGGGCGCCTGCTGGTGGGTCAGGATGCTGACTGGGGTACCGTTCTCGTCATGGGCTTTATCCTGCACTAGGTCAAGCAGGCTGTAAAAGTTGAAGGTCGGGCGATCGACTGCGCCCTCCTGATCATCGACCTCGCGAATATTGAAAAAGTCCGCGCCGAACTTCAGCGTGTGCTTGCTGATGCTAGCTGTCATTACATCGTGCCAGCCGATCGTGGTTTGGACGAAATTCCCTGGGCCCCATCCTCCGAACCCTGCCAGGCCGCCGTTTACATTGACATACGGTATGGCGAGCGCTGGGGCGCCCTCGTTCGCGCCCACAATGCGGGCTTCATCGGCGCCTGCCTGATTCAGGAGGCGAGGAGAGAAGGTGTGTGTCCAGTTCGTATTGGCGAAAGTGGAAAGATCCAGCCCCGGTGTACCCATCGCTGGCCGGTTGGCGCCGGCTCCAGTGTTCAGGTTCAGCCGCTGAGCATCCCCATAGATGCGATCGTTTTTGCCAAGATAGGCGTCAACACGGCCGCTGTATTGGTATCCGTTCCTTGGCGTGGTGATACTGTAATTTGAGGTCCCAACGACATTCAGCGTGGGGCTGATGCCCGCAGGCGGAGCGAAGAAGCCTGGAGTGGCAACTTCATACTGGGCAACCGTCTCGAGGTTTGTTGTTGGGGCAACGATGGGCGGAGCCAACGTCAAGACCTGGGTGCCCACGCCACTCGGGAAAGCCGACTTTGCATAAGCCAGGAAATCCGGAGTCTCAAAAGTGGACGAACCGCTGCTGACGGTACTGGAGCGCAGTCCATCGGCAGCGGCAAAGAAGAACAACTTATTCTTGACGATCGGTCCCCCAAATGTTCCGCCGAATTCGTTTCGCTGAGCGGAAGGGAGCGAGGATTGAAACTCGGTGCGAGCAGTGAGCGTATTGTTCGTGAAGTAGTAGTTAAACGTGCCGTGGAAGTCATTCGATCCGGACAGGGTGTAGATGTCAACAATCGCGCCGGCATCTCTGCCCTTTTGGGCGTCGAAGTCATTGGTCTTGATATCCATCGACTGAATCGTGTCAGGAATCGGGGAGATCGTGGCGCCACCGCCTCGGGACGGCTCATTCACGTATGCGTCATCGACCATGTATCCGTTCTGTTCCTGGCGCAGACCAGCGGCATTGAGGTTGATGGTAAACGCGTTGGAATAGTTGTCGATGGACGTAGAGGTAACCGCCGCTCCCGTCATACCCGGCGTTAAGGCGGCAAGGGAGTAGGCGTTCTGGCCCATAAGGGGCGCTTGCTGAACCGTTAGCTCTGAAATGACGGCTCCCGTTGTCGGAGTTACCAAGTCGACGGCTGACTCTGAAGCGGAAACCTCGATATTGACCGACACAGATCCAACCTGAAGCACCGGAGAAAGTGTACGGATTTCTCCAGGTTGAAGGATTAGGCCTTTCAGCTCCCAGGATTTGAAGCCAGTCAATTGAACTTCCACGTCATACGTGGACGCGCCTATGCTGTCGAAGCGGAAGTATCCCGACTGGTTGGTCGTGGTTTCTTTCGTTACTCCGATCTGCACATCCTTGAGGCTGACCTTGGCTTCGGGAACCACTGCTCCGGATGTCTCCGTGACCGTTCCCTCGATACCGCTTGAGAATTGAGCGAATGCCGTTGACCCTCCTAGGCCCACTAGAAGGACCGTCAGGATCGACATTCTTGTCGCAAATCTGATGTTGGTCATTTGGTCTCCTTGTACAACTTGGAACTCAGGTATGCTCCAGTGAATTCGAGAACACCCTTAAGTGCTTGCGCCCTTGCATTTGGGGGCGACCTTGTGACGACCGATCGATGTCAGGTCTTTGTCCATGGTTTCTGTTTGATCCCTGGCATCCAAAGTGGGCCCTGGTTGCAATTGCTCATGATGATGGCGCGGGCCAAAATTTGCAGCTCCTGAACGTGCCAGATGCACAGTCAGCCCTCGCCGTGAACTGAGATCGCCTGGGAAACCCGGGTCGGAGTATGGCAATCTCATTTATGTGTCTTCACAACCCCGTAAGTGACTCAAGAACTCCGAGTTCTCACCCGAAAGGGATACGGCCGATGCTTCGTTACCGCGTTTGCCCACCGTATCGTTGAAAACGGCACCCCGCCAATAGCGTTCAGCTGGAAGACCTCGCCGGGAATCAAATTGATGGAACGCGAAACATTCCGGGCTGCGGCACCGATCTACAACTATCGGTTGACATTGGTATGCAACCATCGGCCGACGTGGAAGGCTTTTCAAGTAGATAACGGTGTATTACAGTGTGGTGCCGAAAGGCCAATGCCTTGCCGGGCTAACGAACCCCTTCAGGTTCTATAAGATGGGGCAGAAAAGGAATGGCATGGGAAAAGCCGGGTTAAGGCTCCGGTTAACGTTTTGGTCGGGCCGTAGCATTGACCTAGTTGATTTGCAAAGGGAGTAGTAAAGTAGTCAGTTGGCGGCTTCTAAGCGATCGCAGTGCTCTCAAACGGAAGGCTGTGAATGCCATGGATCTCACGACCCCTCAGGTTTGGCGCGAGAAAGTTGTTGGCGATGACCGCTCATATGATGAATCTGAACGAGCGTCGGTTCTGCGCGAACTGGATGCGATCCTGAACAGTCCCGTTTTTCAATCAAGCAAGCGCTGCCAACAGTTTCTGTCCTACGTGGTCCATCACCGCCTGGAGGGGAACCACGAGCGACTCAAAGAACGCACAATAGGCGTGGACCTTTTTCAGCGTCCTGCGGGGTACGCAACCGGAGACGATCCGGTCGTTCGAGTGCAGGCGGGAGAAGTGCGGAGAAGGCTGGATCAGTATTACCAGGCGACTCCCAACAGTTCGCCAGTCCGCATCGAGCTTCATGTTGGGACCTACACTCCAGATTTCAGGTGGACCCATGCTGCACTGGACCAGGGGGGGGCGTCAGCGCTTGAGGCTGTTCCCACCGTTCAAGAGGCACTCAAGCGACCGGGGCAACGCCAGGATGCAACTGAGGCGGCAGCTCCTGCGCTGACAGAAGCGAAGCGTTCCTTCCGGAAGCACAACAGGCTTCTGTGGGCTTGGTCGGCAGCCGGCCTCGTCATGCTTGCTGGTTTGGCGATGGTCGGATCAACCATTTATCGCGGCAGAGCGCACCAATCGGTGTTGCAGAGGTTTTGGTCTCCCGCGCTATCCTCGACAGAGCCGATTCTGATCTGCCTGGCCAAGCCATCGGTCTACCTGCCTTCAGTCCAGCTCTACCAGCGTCATTCCAAGACTCCGGAGAAGTTCCTGAACCAGTTTGAAAGGCTCAGTCAGAGGCCTGATCTGCAGCCAGACGATAAGCTCGTTTGGAGCGATATGGTCGAGTACCCCGACTATGGGCTCGCAGCCGGGGATGTCTATACGGCGATCCGGTTATCCTCTCTGTTTGGCCAGATCGGAAAGAAGAATCAGGTCAGAATCGGGGGCAACTACTCGTTCGAAGACCTGCGCAACTCTCCCGCCGTCATTATTGGAGCTTTCAACAATCGATGGACGATGCAAATGACGTCCAATCTTCATTTCGCATTTGTTAATGAGGGCGACCAATCGATCATCCAGGAGGAAGGCCCATCGGGACGGCGATGGTACTCAAAGTTTGACTCTATTAACAGCAGATCCACCCAGGACTACGCTCTTGTTACCAGACTTCTGGACTCGAGGACCGGTCAATTCGTTGTACTCGTGGCCGGTATCCAGTCTTACGGCACGCAGGCTGCTGGTGAGTTCGTTTCAAGTCCCGAGTACCTTCAGGCGACCCTTCAGAAGGCCCCGCCGGACTGGGAAAGGAAGAACATGCAGATTCTTCTGCGGACCCCAGTCATTGACGGATTACCCGGCCCTGCTGAGGTTGTCGCTATCTACGTCTGGTAACCAGCAACTGCCTCCGGCAGGATGGGCTTCCGGATCCCGATAATCTGCTCTTCCGTTTTACCGGCTCTTCTTCTTTGAAGGTTTTCTCTTTCAAATCACGAGAGAACCCTTCTTAACTCACCGAGCTTTCCGGGAGCATATATGGACCCGCCTCGTATGCAAGAGCTTTCTTCGATGGGCAACGGGAAAGAGACGCGTACATATATCCGGCCTGTTGATGAGTAGAGGGGAACTCCACTCTGGCCATAATGGAATCT
>JBEKRG010000048.1:0-33804 GCA_049518955.1 Occallatibacter sp. | reverse complement strand
AAAAATCGTGGAATCAGGTTCACGAGCGTGGTCTTGCCCGCGCCGCTCGGGCCGACGATGGCCAGCACCTCGCCCGAATTCACTTCAAGGTCCACATCGTGAAGAATCTCCTGCTCGCCTTCGCCAGTCGAGTAGGAGAAGCCCACGTTTTCGAATTTGATGGCCTGGCGAAAGCGCGTGAATGTGGCGGCGCGCGGGCGCTCTCTCACATCGTCCTCGGCATCGAAGAAGGAAAAGATCGATGCCGATGCGCCCATGGCCTGCTGGAACGCGTTGTAGAAGAAGGCAAAACGACGCAGGGGATCGTAGAGCTTAAAGAGCAGAAAGATGAATGCGCCGAAGACGCCGATGGTCATGTAGCCGGTCATGATTGCACTGCGGCCGATCCATAACAACAGCGCCATGGCGATCGCTCCCACCGTATCCATCAGCGGCGAGCTGATTGACTGAATGCGCACGCTGCGCAGGTTGGCGCGGAAGAGGCGCTTGGCCGCGCTCTTGAAGCGTAGAATTTCCCAAAGCTCGGTGTTAAAGGACTTCACGATGCGGTTGCCCGTCACCGTCTCGTGCAGAATGTTCTGCACCTCGGCCAGTTTGTCCTGGCCGGTGCGCGTACGCGTCCGCACTTCGCCGCCTATTTTGCGCGCAGAGGTGATCACCACGGGAATAAAGAGAACCAGCGCCCAGCTCAGATATCCGCCCATCCCGACGATGAGCACAATGGCGACTACAAACGTGAAAAACTGCTGCAGGAAATCGCCCAGCACCGAGCTCAACGAAGTTTGCACGCGGTCGACATCGTTGATGAGCGTGGAAAGGATGGTGCCGGTGGGATGCTTGTGGAAGAAACTCGAAGAGCGGCGCAGCGTGGTTTCGTAGAGATGATTGCGCAGATCGGTAATGGTGCCGAAGCCGGCGTAATTGATCAAGTAGTTTCCAAGGTAATCGCAAAGGCCCTTGAGGATGGTTGCGATCACCAGCGCAAAGGCCACCACGACCCACGCGTTGTGCATGTGGAGGAAGTGCGGGATCAGACTTCTCAAGTCAAAATGCCATGGTGTTTTAGGAAGGCCCAGCATGATCGGGCCCTCGGGCGCGCTCGGCGTCAGCACACGATCGAAGATGGGCTGGAGCAGCAGAATGCGAAAGGCATCCAAACCGCCCACAAGCGCTGACAGAATCACTCCCGGCAGCCACTCCAGCGTGTACGGCAGCCCATAGCGCAGCAGGCGCAGAAAATTCCTCATGCGCCTCGGCCTACCTTACGCCAACGGCGCTTGATTCCCTGCTGAAACTGGGTGCGGAAGTCCATCCCCGTATTGTATCCGCGCTGGAAGCGATGTGCCCTATTCGCGCAGGGCCCCGGTGATGCGGCTTTGTATCTCGTCAGTTACGCGGACCGCCATCAAGACTGGGTCAAAACGCCTTCAGGTCGACGATGGCCTTCAGGATGTTCTCCGGTTGCGGCAGAATCGCATCTTCGAGCTTCGGCTGGTAAGCGACAAATGTGTCCATCGCGCCAATGCGCCGCACCGGAGCGTCGAGATCATCGAAGAGCTCATCGGCGATGCGCGAGGCAATCTCCGCGCCGTAGCCCCAGCTCAGCATGTCTTCGTGGGCCACGATAACGCGGTTGGTCTTGCGCACACTCTCGGCAATGGCCTCCCAGTCGTAAGGGTTCAGTGTACGCAAATCGAGAATCTCGGTGTCGATCCCGTGCTCGCGCTTCGCCTGCTGCGCGGCTTGCACTGCGCGCGGGATCAGCGCGCCATATGTGACCAACGTCAGGTCGGTGCCAGGACGAACAATCTTGGCCTTCCCGAACGGAATTGCGAAATCCGGCCCCGGATACGGTGCGCGTCCGTGGGTCTCGCGATAGAGCCGCTTATGCTCGAAGAACAGTACCGGATCGTCGCAACGAATGGCTGTGCGCAGCAGGCCGTTGGCGTCCCGCGCGTTAGACGGGAAAACGACACGCAGTCCGGGGGTGTGGGTGAAAAGGCTTTCGCCCGATTGCGAGTGGTAGATCGCTCCTCCCGTAAGATATCCGCCAATGGGAACACGGATCACGACGGGCGCGACCCAGGTTCCATTTGACCGCCACCGCATCACGGACAACTCATTACGAATCTGATGCATGGCTGGCCAAATGTAATCAAAGAATTGAATTTCTACTACCGGCTTCATGCCCCGCAAAGCGTAACCTATTGCGCGGCCGACAATATTCGCTTCCGCCAGCGGCGAGTTGAAGACGCGATCCGATCCAAACTCGGTTTGCAGGCCGGCGGTGAGTTTGAAGACTCCGCCTTTGCCTTTCACCTCTGAGAGCGCTTCGGCGCGGCTGGCGTCGGCCACATCCTCGCCGTAGACCACGATGCGCGGATCGCGCCGCATCTCGTCGCGCAGGCAAGCGTTGATCAACTCGGCCATGGTGCGCGGGCCCGCGCCCTTTTGCCCGCTCTCCGCGGCGCCGTTCGCCGGTGCCGCGGTCACCGGCTGCTCCGTGGCAAAAGAAACGCTTGTGGGATCGAGATCTTCGGAGTAAACGTGTGTGGCGATGTCCTCCACCGCCGGCAACGGCGCTTCCAACGCGCGTTCCGCGGCCTCAGCGGCTTCGCGCTCAAGACTGCCTTCCAGCCCGTCGATTTCCGCGACCGTCAGAATCCCTTCGCCAATCAGTCGGGCACGGAAACGCGCGATGGGGTCGCGAAGAACGTCCGCCTCCCGTTCGGCGGCCGAGCGGTAGTTCTTGTCGTCGTCGGAGAGCGAATGGGAATACAGCCGCACGACATGGCCGTGAATGAACGCCGGACCGTTTCCCGCGCGACAGTGCTCCGCTGCCGCTTGAAACGCGCGCAGGCTCACAATCGGATCGTTCCCATCGATCTCGGCAAAATGGAAGTTGGGGAAGTTCTGCACCAGGCGCGAGATGTTTCCACCTGGCGTGTTTACCTCGACCGGAACACTGATGGCGTAGCCGTTGTCCTCCACGCAAAAGATCACCGGCAACTTGTGGTTCGATGCTGCACTGATTGCCTCCCAGAACTCGCCTTGCGAAGTTGAGCCTTCACCCACGCAGGTGAGCACGACTTCGTCCCCGTGGAAGTCCACATCGTGGAAGGCACGATAGTCGCCCTCGGCTTTGGCGGCCATCGCAGGATGTTTGCTGAATGCACGACCCGCTTCGGCACATCCGACTGCTTGCAGCAGTTGCGTAGCAGTCGAAGACGAAGTGCTGACGATATGAAGTGCACGGCTGCTCCAGTGCCTGGGCATTTGCCTGCCGCCGCTGGCCGGATCGGAAGCAGCACCCACGGCCTGCAGCATCATGTCGTAGGGCGTCACGCCCAGCGCCAGGGCTAAAGCACCATCGCGGTAGTAGGGAAAGAACCAATCGTAGCCGGAACGTAAAGCCAGAGCAGCTCCGACCTGCAGCGCTTCGTGGCCCGCGGAGGAAATCTGGAAAAAGATCTTCTGTTGGCGTTTGAGAAGGATTTCGCGGTCATCTACCGCACGGGAGAGAAACATCAGCCGGTAGATCTCAATCATTTGTTGCACGGTCAGCTCATCCCGAGCCGGAAATGTTCCGGACGCACGTGCGCTGGAAATTGCCACTTCCATTCCGGTCGACCCCCCAGAGCTTTCGGGATACTGCCTTCCTTGATTGTAACAATCCCTCGGACCCAAACGCGCGCCGGCTCTTAGCGGTCATAATCCCGCCCAGGCTGAGATCCGTCCTCATTTTCAGCGCGGGTAATTCAACGGGCTAACCTCCACGGGCGCCCCCGGCTGTGTTGTGCCTTCACTCATTTTCTCCTTTACACTGCGCGCAAGTTTTTCAATCGTGGCCGCCATGCGGATCTGGTCCGGCGTCAATGTGCCTGTTCCGCCAGCGTCTACCTCGTAATTAAGCTCTTTAGCCAGCTTGAGCAACTTGTTGGTGTCTGAAACCAGTTCCTTCTGACGTTCGATATTGAGTGCCCTCAGCTGCCGCTCCCTCATGGTTGGATCGTATTCTCCCGATGCAGCTGAGTCCGTCGGCATCGGAGCAGGACGATTGATGATGTCCCTCGGGGGTCCCTGGGAACGTGCCGTCCGGCCCGAGACGATGACAAAACCCATCGCCAGCCCCAAACCCAAACACAGAGACAGCGTCCACTTTGCCGACCCGCCGCTCTTTACCGAACGTCCCGGTTCACGCATTTTCACCATCTCGCAAATGGATTGCATTGTCTGCCTTAGTTTTTCCCGTTCGTAAGTTTCACCTTATGCGCCAATTGCTCAATCTCGCTCGCCTTGCGCACTACGGTCACTGAAAGCGTGCCCGCGGACGTTTTATCGACAGCGGCTTTAAGGTCTGTCGCCAAAGCGAGCAACTGAGCACATTGCTTGGCTGCGTCGGTTGTGCTCGGATCCGGAGCCGCGGCCCCGGCCTTCTGCGGCGCAGATTGCGCGGCTGACGAAGGCGCCGTACCAGAGGCTGGCGCTGCGGCCTTGGCCCCCGGAGGGTTGATTGCTGGAAGCGGAAACGATTCCTGCGCGTGGGTCGGACTCAGCCCCACTCCCGCCACCATAGACAGCCCGGCGATGCATCCAACGAAGCAGAGCCATCGCGCCAGGCGATTCGGCCGGCGTTTATAGCTTTTTGATTCCATGCTGATGTGTTTCATTCGCTCACGGTCCGAAAGGGAAAATTTCGAACGGACAAGGCCGGGGGACCCGGCCATCGCTGCGCACAGTTTAGTCTAGAAAATGGAGTTTTGGCATGACTGTTTTTTCATCGGCGGCGGGATTTCTTCTCATCTTGCGCTGGGGCTGGTTCCGCGAGGGGCGGTTTCTGGGCCGAGTCCTCGACGAGTGGATCAACGACAGCCAGGAGTTCATCCACAGCAAGCTGCCGCGCCTGATTGTGATTGCCATCATCGCCTTTATTCTCAGCCGCTTGCTGAGTCTCGCCACGTCCCGCATGATTCGCATCGCCGAGAAGAGTGGAGCCGGGCCCGCTCACCGAGCCGAGGTCAAGACAATGGCCGGAGTCATTCGCGCCACAGGATTGGCCATCATCGGCGTGATCGCCATGCTGCAGGCGCTTGACTCATTGGGCTTCAATCTCGCCCCGCTTCTGGCTTCGGCCGGGGTCGCGGGAATCGCTATCGGCCTGGCGGCGCAAAACATCGTCAAGGACATGTTCAACGGCATGCTGTTTCTGGTCGAAGGTCAGTTCAATGTGGGCGACACGGTCAGGCTTGCCGGGCTCAGCGGCACCGTGGAAACGATGACCCTGCGCAAGACCACGGTCCGCGACGCCGACGGAACACTCTACGTGATTCCCAACTCGCAAATCACCACCGTGGCCAACCTGAGCGCCGACTTCTCTGTGGCAACAGTCAACGTCAGCGTCGACTTTTCCGCAAATCCTGATGAAGTCACTCAAATGCTCAAGCAGATTGCGATGGACGTCCGCAACGGCGAGGAATTCAAGAGCGTCTTTCTCCAGGACCCGCAGGTTCTGGGCGTCGACGCGGTCAAAGGATCGCAGGTCATCTTCCCTGTGGTCTTCAAGACCAAAGCAACTCAGCAGTATGGCCCGATCCGCGAATTCCAGCGCCGCGTGCGTCTCGCTCTCGAAGAAAAACACATGCTTCCCGGCGATCCGTATCGTGTGTTCAGGCCGTCCGGCGATGGGTCCTCCGTCGCGCAGTTCGAGGCACAAGAGCGCGAGCACTCCCACGAGCCGCCCCCCGACCCCACCACCATCAAGCCGCAAGAAACCAACCCGTTCACCGGCGAGTAACGCCACGGGTCTCGTCTATGCCACCGGAATCGTCGAGTTGGGCCGCTTATCATTCTCCCCGAAACTTCTTGAGCCCAAATCGCGTATTCTCATTCAAGTTTGGAGAGTCTGAATGACGTCGCGCAAAAGGACGGCCCGCATTGCTGGCCTGTGGTATTTGGGCTTCACCCTGGGGCCGTTCTACCTGCTCTATGTTCCATCGCAGACGATCGTGCAGAACGACGCGGCCGCCACCGCAGTCCGTCTTCTCGGCCACGAGACGCTCTTCCGTTGGGGAATGCTTGCCGAGACGCTCGGCGTGGTGATCTTCATCGGCCTGAGCCTGGCGCTCTATCGCCTGTTTGAGGACGTCGACCGCCATCGCGCGCGGCAACTGGTGGCTCTGGTGCTGATTTCGTGTGCCCTCAGTCTGGCAGGCCTGGTCTTCACCGCGTCCGCGCTCCTCGTCTTTCGCGGCGGCGGTACAGTCGCCGCCTTCGACGATCACACTCGCCAGGCGATCGGCATGCTGCTCGTGAGCATGCATGGGCAGGCGGTCGGCATCAACCAGATGTTCTGGGGATTGTGGCTGCTGCCATTCGGATGGCTTGTCGTGCGCTCGCGCTTCCTTCCGCGCTGGCTTGGCTGGTGGCTCTTGCTTGACGGCGTGGCCTGGGTTGTCGTCGGCACCGCCTGGTTTCTCGCTCCGCAATACAATAACGCTCTGTTTCGCTACCTCCAGCCGGTGTTTCTGGCCGAGCTTGCCGCTATGCTCTGGCTGCTGATCATGGGGGCGAAGGAGCAGCCCCTCATTGCGCCCGCGACGCCGTAGTTTTCGCGCGATGGGGCGTCGAGCAATCCGCGGTTGCGGTTGCCCTCGCTCTTTCCGCCGCAAAAGCTCCGCGCGAAATCTACTTTGTGCCAAGTCCGTCGTGCTGATGGTAGTTGGGATATGGCGGAATGGGCGGGTAGACGACAGGGTGTTCTTTGAGCTGCTGCATCACGATGTCAACAGCACGCTCCAGCTGCATGTCGTGGCCTTCGGCAACATCCTTGGGCAACACGTCAACTTCCACGTCAGGCGGAACGCCGTGCCCTTCCACTTCCCACGAGCCGTGCAAACCATAGATGGCGAAGCGCGGCGCGGTGACATGACCGCCGTCGATCAGCACGGGAAAGCCGCCGATACCGACCAGGCCGCCCCAGGTCCGCGTGCCCACCAGTGTTCCCAGATGCTGGTTGTGAAAATACCAGGGCATGGCGTCGCCGCCTGAGCCGGCGGACTGGTTGATGATCATGGCCTTGGGCCCGAAGATGGCGCCCTGTGGATCGTAGGCGACCGCACCGTCGCGCTCGATGAGGCCGGAGAGCATGTTGCGGCCGAGTACATCAATGACGTAGTTGGCCAGCGCGCCGCCCTCGTTGTAGCGCTCGTCGAGCACGAGACCCTGTTTGCCAATCTGGGCGTAGAAGTAGCGATTGAAGTTATCGTAGCCTACGCCGGCCGTGTTGGGCATATAGACGTAGGCCACCTTGCCATCGGTGAGCTTATCCACCAGCTGGATGTTGTGGTCGATCCAGGCAAGGTTGCGCAGGCCGGCCTCATCGGGAGTCGGCACCACGGTCACGTCGCGCGAATCGGAACCGTCGGGCTTGGCGCCGACGGTGATCACCGTCTGTTTGCCAGCCGTGCCGTCAAAGAAACTGTAGAGATTGTCGGTAGCGTAGAGCGGACGTCCGTTGACGGCGAGGAGATAGTCACCGACATGAACCGCGATTCCAGGCGAGGTGAGCGGCGCCTCAAGGCCGGGCGCCCAGTTCTGACCGTTGTAGATGGTGGAGAACTTGTAGCGGTTGTTGTCAACTGTGTAATCGGCGCCCAGCAAGCCGGTCCTTGGCCCATTGGGAGGAGGGTGCGGGCCTCCGATGAACATGTGGCCGATTTCGATTTCGCCCAGCATCTCCTCGCAGAGATAAGTGAACTCGTCGCGCGAGGCGAGGCCGGCTATATAGGGCTGATATTTCGTTTCGATCTTCGTCAGGTCAAGACCCTGCAGGTGTGGATCGTAAAAGAAGTCGCGCTCAATGCGCCATGTCTCGCGGTACATCTGGGCATATTCCGCGCGGGGATCGATGGTGGCGAACATTCCGTGGTTGTTGACGGGCTTGCCGCTCGATCCGCCGGGCTTGAGGTCGGGAGCCGTGATGGTGAACCACTGACCCTGCTGAATGTAGACGAGCTTTTCGCCGTTGAAGGAGACCGCGTAGCCATCCAGGTCAGTGAGCACTTCCTCCGTCTTCCGTGAATCGTTTGTATAACGCCACAGGCCGCGAATGCCCGGACCGCTTGCTTCAGAAGGATTGCCGACAGCGGGGCCCTCGGCAAGGTAGATGAAACCGGTCTTGCCGACCCTGAGATCGACATAGTTCCGTGCCGGGATGGGCAGCGCAAGAATGCGATCGCCGATGCCGTCAAGATCGACGACCGTGGCGGCTGGTTTGGCGGCTTCTTTCTTCTGCGCGGCATCGCCTGGCGCGGGCTGTTTCGAGTCCTGAGCGGGCGGTTTCGAATCCTGATCCGATTTGCCTCCAGCCGCGGCCTTGTCGTCGCCGGCCGGCTTTTCGTCGCTGGCGCCGGGGGCGTTCTCATCGCCGGTTTCAGGCGCGATGGGCGATTTGCCGCTCTTGGCCAGAACCACCACGTAAACGCCGCTCGTCGTGCTTTGATCCTCCGCGGAAAGATCGGGCCCCGATGAAGGACCGCTGTTGGTGGAGGCGGTGAAATAGAGGTACTGGCCATTGGGATCGAAGGCCGGGTGAGCGGCGTCGCTCATGCCGTCAGTAATCTGCGTGGATTTGTGCGTGTCGAGAGAATAGAGAAAGATCGCATTGTACTGGTTCTGGAGATCGCGCTTGTAGGCGATCCACTTCGAATCGGGCGACCAGGAGAGCTCATATTGTTGGCCGAACCCGCCGTAAAGGCCAGTGTCGATGAGGACGGGTTTTCCGCCGGAGACAGCCACATACCAGACGCGCAGGTGCTTGTCGGAGTACGCAATGTACTTGGAATCAGGCGACCAGTGGGGCCCGTAGAAGAACGAGGGATTCGGACCTAGATCGATGACCGTGGGCGGCTTCATACCGTCCTGATCGCGGATGAAGAGCTGGTATTCGCCTGAGGCGTCACTGAAGTAGGCGATGGATTTGCCGTCGGGCGACCAAGCCGGGTCGCGCTCGGCTACGCCCGGAGTTGCAGTGAGGTTGCGCGCGTCACCCTTGTCGGTGGGCAAGGTGAAGATGTCGCCGTGAGCTTCAGCGACCAGGCGCACGCCGGTGGGCGAGATGTCAAAGTTCTGAAGCTCCTCGGGGCGAATGTTGGCCAGATGCGCTGCAAGGCCGGGAAAGTCGCCTTCTATGGTGATGGATACGGCGTGTTGCTGGTGCGTGGCAAGATCATAAAGATGCAGCGACCCGAATTGCTCGTAGACCAAAGCGCCCGGCCCGGCGGCGACGGTTTTCAGATCGTAGCCGGTGTTGTCCACGATCTGAGAAACCTTCTTCGTGTCCGTGTCGTAGCTGAAGAGAGAAACCGGGCCGTTGCGATCGGAGAGGAAATAGACGGTGCTACCTTCCCAAACGGGGCTGGAGTCGTTGGAGTTATCGCGTGGGACTCTAACAAGGTCGAGGGTCTTGAGATTCACCAGCCAGATGGGTGTGGTCTGGCCTCCGCGATAGTGTTTCCATGCCGCCTCCCACTGCAGAGTCGGCACGTAAGCGATCGTCTGACCGTCGGGAGAAATAGAGCCTTGGACGGCGCTCGGCAGCGGGAGCGCCGAGGGCGATCCATGGCCGTCGGCAGCCGTTTCGAAAAGCTCGAAGAAATCGGACCAGCTGGCACACATCGAATCGAAGAGCACATTCTTGCCGTCCGGGGTCCAGCCCACCGCGTAATTACCCGCCCCAAAGTGGCCGGAGTTGTCCCAGGTAAGGCGTCGCGGCACGCCGCCATCGGAACCGATGACGTAGACGTTGGTCAATCCATGTTCCAGCCTCGAGTAGGCGATTTCAGAGCCATCGGGCGAGTAGTAGGGACCTTCCACAACGTCGTTCCGCGAGGTCAGGCGCTCGGCGACGCCGCCTGCCCGGGGCACGGTCCAAATATCGTTGGCGTACAGAAAGGCGATCTTCGTCTGGCTGAGCGAGGGATTGCGCAACAGCAGTGGATCAGCGGCCAGGGCCCGGCTGCAGTTGAGGGCGAGTGCGAAGGCAATGGCGGCGATGGCCAGGGCGGGAATATGGCGCAGGAAATACTTGCCGAATGAAGAATGCGATTTCAATTGCGTCACCTCGAATGGGATGTTGCGGGGGCCGGCACGACAATCGGCCGAGCGGTTCAGCGTCAGCGGAAACCTTCGCGTGCGAACGGGATAAACATATCATGCGAGCGAGGCCCCTATCCTTCATTTCTGCGCCGGCAGTCAGGCTCAATTCATCGGCTCGATAGTGTCCGCGAATACGTTGCCGATGCGGCGCCATCGGAAGCTGTAAATGACGAAGCCGGGCGATCTGTTACGCAACCGGCGTCAATGCTTCTAGCAGCGATTCGGCGTCCGTCACCGGGGGCAGGCACGTCCGCCCTCGACACACCAACGCCCACGCGCTCGTCCCCGCTGGCGTCGGCACTTGCAGCAGAGTCTCGGCCAGCGCTTCGGGGAGTTCGCCTGCAACCAGCTTTGAGGGCTCAATCCGCAGCACCGTCTTGTTGACCGCAAAGCCCGCAACCGCTGTCGCCTCCAGCCGGTCCCCCTCTGGCCCTGAACCCACAATCACAACCTGCACCGGGTCGATCAGGAGTCTTTCCGCTGCGAGTCCGTAGCTGCCCGCGTAAAGGCCGAAATGCCCCACGATTCCGGCGAAGTTGGCCAGGGTTCCTTCTGCGATCGCGCGGTAGTCCTCGCGTCCGCTCAGAGCCTCAAGACGCAATAACGCAGTAGCAGCCGTAGGATTGCCTGCGGGCGTCGGCGCGTCCTGAAGCGGCTTGCGCCGTGCCGTCAGCGCTCCGAGCGGGATCTCCGCAGGCTCATCATTAAGCGGCGCGGAGGTATCAAAGAACCCTCCCGCAGATGCGTCGTTGAATTGCTCGATCATGGCGTCAGCCAGTTTGATCGCTGCGCGGTAAAACTTCATCTCGCCGCTCGCCAGCCACCCATCAATGCATGCGTTCACTGTGAAAGCGTAATCGTCGAGTGTGCCGGGAGCGCTTTCCCGCTGCGACAATCCGTCCGGGTAGGCGATCACATGCCTGAGCGTTGTCTTTCCGCCCCAGGCCTCTTCGAGCAGCCGGTTGAGCGTGAGAAGCGCGAACTCGCATGCCTTCTCATCGCGCAGTGCGCGAGCCGCCTCCAGGTACGCCGTTACGGCCATCGCATTCCAGCTGGTGTAGAGCGTGCGGTCGATATAGGGCGCAGTCCGCTGTGCGCGTGCGGCCAGCAGTTTTGCGTGGGCCGAATTGCGTAACATGTGTAGCGATTCTTCGTTCGCGCCGGATCGCGCCGCCATCTCGGCTAAGGTTTGATTGACATGCAACACGTTTTTTGCGGGGTTGTGGTGCATGTCTCCCAGCTCGCCAATGTCCCAATACTTCTCGGCGAATTCAAGCTCTTCCCCGCTGAGAACCGCGCGCGTCTCATCGAGCGTCCAGGTAAAATAATCGCCGTCGTCATCGAGCCCCACATCAGCATCCTGCGATCCATAAAACCCACCGCGCTCGCGGTCAGTCATGGTCGCATCGAGCCACGCAACAATCTCTCGCGCGATCAATAGAAAATCCTCGCGAACAAAACTCTGATAGCCGTGCACGTAATTGCGCAGCAGCTCGGTGTTGTCGTAGATCATCTTCTCGAAGTGCGGCACCACCCAGCGTTCGTCCACGCTGTAACGGTGGAAGCCACCGGCGAGCTGATCGTAGACGCCGCCACGAGCCATTTTTTCGAGTGTCGCCGTGAAAGCTTCCCGCGCCCGGTTGTTGCTGCGGTTGATGGCCACTTCAAGCAATAGATCGAGCGCAGCCGGATGAGGAAATTTGGGCTGTGAGCCAAAGCCGCCATTGCGCGGATCGAATTGGGCGAGAATTGACGCCGCAATCTTGTCGACGAGCGCCAGATTGAGTTCGCCGTTACGCCCCGAAAAGCTCTCGTTGTGCTCGATGGCCGCCATCACGCTGCCGGCGGTCTCAAGCGCTTCATCGCGGCGTTCGCGCCACACCTGCGCCATCGCCAGCAAAACGCGTCCCATTCCAGGCCGTCCATATCGGTCGTCGCGCGGAATGTAGGTGCCGCCGAAATACGGACGCCCGTCGGGTGTCAGAAATGCCGTCAGCGGCCAGCCGCCTTGCCCGCTGATCGCCGAAACCGCTGCCTGATAGCGCGCGTCGACATCGGGCCGCTCGTCGCGATCCACCTTCACGGCTACAAAAAGGTCATTGATGAGCGCGGCAATCTCCCCGTCCTCGTACGATTCCCGATCCATTACGTGGCACCAGTGACACCACACGGCTCCGATGTCGAGCAGGATGGGTTTGTTTTCAGCCTGCGCCTGCGCAAACGCCGCCTCGCCCCACGCATGCCAACGCACGGGCTGATGCCGCGCCGATCGAAGATAAGACGACGCAGCGTGTTCGAGTTGATTGCCGGTTTTCGAGGGCGCGCCTTCGCTCATGGACTGAGCATACAGGTCGCCCGCGCCGCGCATCTACATTGCGACGCGCTGCATCGTTTCCGCGACGATCGGTATCATATTGATAGGGAAACCCATGGCCACTCAGGCAGCCCACTCGGCCGAGCAGAGCGCGGCAGACAGCAGCCCTCTCACCATCGGAGTACTCGCCCTGCAGGGCGACTACGAGGCTCACGCCCGCGCTTTCAAAAGCTGCGGAGCGCGAACGGTGCTGGTGCGTAAAGCGGCGGAGCTAGCCTCGCTCGACGGCCTCGTGATACCCGGCGGCGAGTCGACGACCATGCTTAAGTTCCTCGAGAAAAATGGATTCTTTGAGGAACTCGGTAAATTTGCCTCGGAGAAGCCGGTTTTTGCAACCTGCGCCGGCTGCATTCTTCTCGCGCGCGAAGTGCTGCACCCAAAACAACGCAGCCTCGGCGTGCTCGACGCGACCGTCGAGCGAAACGCGTACGGCCGCCAGATCGACTCGACCATCCTTACGCTCCCGACAGGAATTTCCGGAGAGCCTCTCGAGATGGTCTTCATCCGCTCGCCACGCATCACTTGCGTCGGCGATGGTGTCGAAGTTCTCGCCCGCCGCGACGACTTCCCTACTTTCGTGCGCCAGGGACATCTTCTCGCCTGCACCTTTCATCCCGAGATGACAACCGACCTGCGCGTGCAGAAGTTTTTTCTCGACATGGTGCGGGCGCACAAGATTCGGTAACCGATCAATGCGCGCCACGCCTCATCTCGCGCGGAACGTCGTCAAATGACGTGTCTCTCCGCGCCAGCCGCTCGGAATTTGCGCGCAAGAATTGGTGCGTAGCCTGCGTGAATCACGTTCCTGCCCGGCCGGCGTAGCCAAGCTTCCCGCCCAGTGGATGTGCCTTTCGGTTCCGACCGATCAATCGCTTGTTCACTTTCAGGTGATGCAGTGAACGCAGCGCGCGAATTGAACGGTTCATCAAAGCCTTCTAATCCAGGCCTACGATCGGGGGCACTTTGAATACTCCGTTGCGACCACGAGGAGCAGTACGAGACGTGTATGCCTCTGGTTCGCATGACAAATCGAAGAACCTGGGATCTCCCATTTGCTGGCGCGGCGAAGAATCCACTCTTATCAGGCGTACATCCGCGCAGATTCAATTCGGGACGCTCACCGGCCAAGAATAGCGATCGCGAGCGCGGCTCGGGTTACGCGACCTGCTTGCCCCGTCGCTCAGATGGATCAAGCAACGGTAGCTCGCCGTTCCGCTCCAGACGGTTTGTAGCGGAATCAACCTTGGGTCCTCAGAACTTTGGCGTGGACAAGCTGTTTGTTTCGACTCCAGGAACCAAATCGATCATTCAAAACAGATTCGACCGGGGTATATACTGCAAATACGAATTCTTACGGCGTTTTCGTCAATGATGTGAGGCTTTTCACACCGTTCGAATTCGCTGCTCCCCGTTTGGCCGCGCTGAATTTAGGTCTGCGGCTTCGCGCTACAGTAATTTCAAGAACGCTGTGACTGCCCGTTTTGCGGCGATTGCCGCGCCGTAGGACGGGCCAAGGTAGCTCCTTGCATCAGGTCATAAGACTCACATACCCAGACCACTCCACGGGGCGGATCAGGCATGGACGACCCAAAGAAGCAAAAGTACGAGCCGGAAGCTCCGACAATTGTGGTCGATAAGAGTGTGTCTGTTCCGCCAATTTCAAGCGAGAACCAAACGACTGTGAAGGGTCCGGTGCCGCCGGCCATGGCGCCGATCGCATCCTCTGAAGCCCCGACCATCATTGAGAGTGACAGGCCGACCCTGGCGGCAACGACGAATCCGGAAGCGTTCCCATCCGGCGTGACTATGCCCCCCGGGGCGCAGGTCCGCCTCGCAGGAGCGGCGACAGTTGCCGGCTCCGGCGCCCTGAAGGACACATCTTTACAGGCGGGAACTGTCTTTGCGAACCGCTACGAGATCATCAAGACTCTTGGCGAAGGTGGCATGGGGGCGGTCTATAAAGCGCGTGATCTGGAATTGGAACGCGAGGTCGCACTCAAGGTCATTAAGCCCGAACTCTCCAATAATCCTGAAATTCTGCAGCGATTTAAGCAAGAATTGATCCTCGCCCGTCAGGTCACTGACCGAAACATCATCCGCATCTTCGATCTTGGGGAAGCCGACGGAATCAAGTTCATTACGATGGAGAACGTTGATGGCCAAAACCTTCATCAACTGCTCAAGGAGCGGGGCAAGCTGGAGGTTGCCGAAGCAGTCGACATTATGGAGCAGGTGGCCGCTGGACTTTCGGCTGCCCACCGCGAAGGAATTATTCATCGCGATCTGAAGCCGGGCAACATCATGCGCGATGTGAGCGGCCGCGTTGTGGTGATGGATTTCGGCTTGGCCCGGACCATCAGCGGCGATGGAATGACGCGAACCGGCGCGATGCTGGGCACAATCGAATATATGTCTCCGGAGCAAGCGCAGGGGAAAGATCTAAAGGCCAGTTCCGATGTTTTCACTTTCGGCCTGATCCTGTATGAGTTGGTCACCGGGTTCACGCCCTTTCGCGCTGAAAGCGCGATCGCAAGTCTGCTCATGCGCTCGCAGCAGCGCGCTATTCCGTTATCGGATGTCGACAAGAATATCCCGGGCACATTGAGCAATATCGTCGCCAAGTGCCTCGAGAAGGAACCGCAAAACCGCTATCAGAGCGCGGCGGAATTGGATGCGGATCTACGCGCCTGGCAAGGCAGCGGAGGCAGGAAAGTCTCTGCATCTTCGATGCGGCTCCGCATGAATCGCCTTCGGGAGCTTCCCTGGCCGCGTATCGCAATCACTGGGGTTCTGGCTTTGGCAATCGCATCCGGAATCGCCTGGTTCGTCATCAGGCGGCAGCTAGCCGCGAAATCAGGGCAGCATGTCCCCGTTACGGTGTTGGTGGGCGACTTTGCGAACAATACCGGCGACCCGGTTTTTGATAACACCCTGGAGCCGATGCTGGGTGCGGCTCTGGAAGGCGCCAGTTTCATCAACGTCTTCAGCCGTGGAGACGCGCGAAAGCTTGCCGAGAAGCTTCCCCATCCTTCGGACAAACTCGACGAGCAATCAGCTCGGCTGATCGCCGAAAACGAAGGCGTCAACGCGGTTGTGACCGGCGATATCAGCTTGCGAGGCGACTCGTACGATATTTCTGCGATCGCCTTGGACGCGGTGAGCGGGAAAGAGCTGGCAAAGGCGGAAATCAGCGTCGCTAACAAGCAGGATATTCTGCGTGATCTTCCCAAGCTGGCGGCTCCGATCCGCAAAGCTTTAGGCGACACCACGCCTCCCTCGGTGCAATTCCAAGAAGTCAGCGGAGGATTCAAGGCCGCATCCCTGGAGGCTGTTCACGAGGTCGCAATCGGCGCCGATGAGCAGTTCGCGGGAAAGTTCCAGGAGGCGTTCGATTCGTTTCAGAAAGCTGCGCAACTTGATCCGAATTTCACGTGGGCGTATACCGGCATGGCCGCCATGGACCAGAACCTCGGTAGATCCGAAGATGCCGTCACGTACATGAAGCTGGCGATGGAACACGTGGACAACATGACCGAGCGGGAGGCCTATCGCGACCGCGGGCTGTACTATCTCACAACGGGTGACTGGCAGGATTGCGTTCAGGAATACACGCAACTTGTGACCCGATTCCCTGCCGATCGCGTCGGGCAGAACAATCTCGCAACCTGCTATACGCAATTGCGCAACGCGCCGAAGGCACTCGAAGCAGCGAAGCAGGCTGTTGAGATTGTCCCCAAAGGTGTGGGGCCACGACTGAACCTGGCATTCATCAGCTCTTTCGCTGGAGATTTTGCAGCCAGCGAAAAAGAGGCGCAAACTGCGCTGGCGATCAATCCAAATGCCGCGCTGGGATACCTTGTGATGGCCGAAGCTGAGCTCGGTCAGGATCAGATCAACCAGTCGGCAAATTCATACCATCAACTTGAGGGGTTTGGACCCGCTGCTACGTCGACCGCGACCGCTGGACTCGCCGATCTTTCCGCCTATCAGGCGAAATACGCAGAGGCCGCAGACATTCTTTCGCAGGGAGCCACTGCCGATGTCGTGGCCAAGAATTCTGGCAGTGCGGCCCGGAAATACGTGGCGCTCGCGTACATCGAGGAAATACAGGGAAAACAAGCGGCAGCGCTCTCCGACGTTGATAAAGCGCTGGCGAAGAGCCAGTCTACCCCGATCGAGTTTCTGGCTGCGAGGATCTATGTCGAAGCGGGAGAATACGCAAAAGCACACAAGCTTGCGATGAGCCTCTCATCCGCGCTGGCAAGCGAATCGCAGGCTTACGGCAAGATCGTAGAAGGGATGATCGCGCTGAAGCGGAAAGACACCAATGAGGCAATCAGGCAGATCAGAGGGGCGAACAACCTGCTGGACACCTGGATCGGCCACTACGATTTGGGGCGGGTTTACCTGGAAGCAGGGGCGTTTACGGAGGCTGACTCAGAGTTCGATCAATGCATGAAGAGGCGAGGGGAAGCGATTGAGCTATTTGATGATAACGTGCCGACCTATGCGTATCTTCCGCCTGTTTACTATTACCAGGGGCGCGCGCGTGAAGGAATGAAGAGCGAAGGATTCGCGGACTTTTACAAGACGTACCTCAGCATCCGCGGGCAATCAACTGAAGATCCCATGGTTGCCGAAATCCGGAGCCGTCAGGGCCAATAAACGGCGGCCAAATCAGACTTCTTGAGCCGCGCCGCTTTTCGCCCCTGGCAGACGTTGGGGGTAGGCGCCCTCTCCAATTGGCGCGCTGGATACTCTGGACCCGGATATTCTGAAAAACGATCGCGAATCCGGGAAACACACCGCCGCCTGTCCATTAGAACTTCGCGCATTGGCCCGTTTTCGAGGCCGCGGTGTTTCCACTGCCGGTGATCGTCGTGTTGCTCGAGCATTGCAGCGCCGCCGTAATGACGTTGCTGATCACTTGCGTGGCGCCGGGGTTGCTCTCGTCCTGCAAGCTGCCCCCGACAGTATTTCCATCCAACGTGGTCGCCCCGGTGTTGCTCAGCACCTGCAGGCTCCCAGTAACTTTGTTGTTATCCATCGTGACAGCCGCGCTGTTGCTCTCGACCTGCAGGCTTCCGCTTACGGTGTTTCCATCGATGGTCACCGCCGCGCTGTTGCTTATGACCTGAAGGCTGCTCTTGATCACATTGCCCGCACACGATGAAGTGCCCGAACCGATCAGGACGGCGGTGCCATTGCTTAGGAATTGAAGACTGCCATCGATCGTCGTGCCGCATACCTGGTTTGTGGCCGAACCCTTGGGAATGCTTTGGACTTGAAGGCTGCCCTTGATCGTGGTCGACGGACCGATGGAGAATGTGCCTCCGCTCACCGTAACGCTGCCGCCGATTGTGGCGCCGCTGAGAAGGACGTTGCCGCCCGTTTCAGTAATGTTCCCCGACGCCCCCCCGCCGACAAAGATACAGGTCTCCGTCCCGGAGACTGTCAGGTTCCCCGAGAATGTGCCGCTGTAAGCACCATTGCAAGCGGTGCCGGATGCGGGAACCGACCCGGTGAACGTAACTGTCAGGGTCCCGTTCGCAAAGCTGAAGGTGTAGTTCGCTGCTGCCAGAGTTCCCTGGCTCGCAACGATCGGGTAGCTACCGGGAAGACTCGTGGCGACCGCTGTCGTGGTCAGACTCGGGCTGCCCGTTACTGCTGTCGCGAAAGAATCGCCTAGGACGAACCCACCGTAGCTTGCATTGAACGAGGGATTCGCCAAGCCGTAAGCCCGCGAGGCATTGTTAGCGGTCACGGTGAGAAGAGCTTTGCTCACAACGATCGTCCGTTGCACCTGCGTGGCTGCCAGATAGTCAGAGTTGCCCGCCTGGTTGGCATCGATCACCAGGTTCCCTGCCCCCTTGACCGTTAATATGTTGCCTACGACGGTCCCGGCTGCTGTGCTGCTCGCATCGACCTTGAATGTGACTGCCTGTCCTGAGGTCGCAGTTGCAGACAGAGTGATGGGGGCGACACCGTAAGTCACTGGCGAGGCCTGTGTGAAGGTGATAGATTGCGACGCCTGATTCACTGTGATGTTCTGCGGGCTGCCCGTCACCGCCGAATAGTCTGTTGTTGCCGTGGCGCTCGGAGTCAGCGTGCAGGTTCCCACGCCAACAAAGCTCACCTTTCCGGCCGACACCGTGCACACTGTTGTCGTGCTCGAAGCGACCGACTCAGTCGGGATGCCATTGCCCGAGTAGACGTAGGTCGGCGTGAAGCTGCCGCCGTACACGGCGCTCGGAACATTGTTAATGCTGATCGTCGGTGTGGCCGTGCCCACAGTAATGTTCTGCGGACTGCCCGTCACTGCCGAATAGTCTGTTGTTGCCGTGGCGCTCGGAGTCAGCGTGCAGGTTCCCACTCCAACGAAGCTGACCAAGCCGCTCGATACGCTGCACACCGTTGGTGTGCTTGAGGCCGTCGACTCAGTCGGAGTGCCGTTGCCCGAGTAGGCGTAGGTCGGCGTGAAGCTTCCGCCGTAGACCGCGCTCGGAACATTGTTGATGCTGATCGTTGGCGTCGCCGACTGGAGAGTCAACGTGCCGCTCACGTAAAGGAAGGAATAGTTCGCTGCGGCCAACGAACCAGTTGTCACCGTGATCGGATAGCCGCCGGGGCTGCTGGTTGTCGTTGCCGTCGTAGACAACGCCGGGACGCCATTGACTACCGCGGATGTGTCGCCATTCACGAACGGGCCGAACTGGTAGGTCAACGCTGGCAGCGGCTGCCCATACGCAACACCAGGGGGGCTAATCGCCGTCACCGTGAGTACAGCCGGATAAATGGTGAACGACTGGACCACGGAGGCGGAGCTATAGGTGCTATTTCCCGCCACCGATGCGGTGATCGTGCACAAGCCCGCCGCCTTTGCGAAGCCGGTCGCCGCGGTCGTGACGCCGGTGGTCACGCTGCTGGTAATGGTGCACGGCCCCGTCGCCGGCACGCTGAAGCTAACCGCCAATCCGGAGGAGGAAAACGCGCTGAATGAGAATGTGTTGGCATATTGCACATTCGGCAAGGGCGCGAAGCTTATGGTCTGCTGCTGCGTGTTGGAACTCTGAGATTGGATTGTGAACGATCCCGACACAGGAGTGGCCGCGTCGTAGGTACTCGAGCCCGATTGCGAGGCGGTAATGTTGCATTGTCCTGTGCTATTGAGCGTCACACTGGCCGAGGACACGCCGCCGGAGATCGACTGGCTTCCGATCGAGCAAGATCCGCTCGCGACAAAGTTCACTTCCAACCCGTTCGCAGAGCCATTTGTCAGGGCAGTCGCGGAGACTGTGGCGGGCGAATTAGAAATCGAAACAGAACCCGGCAAGGAAAGGCTGATGGTCTGGTAGTTCTTCATCACTGCGGGGGGTGATGGTTGACTGGAGCGTGGAGTCGAACCGGGGGTATCTGGAACGAGAGTCGTGGTGATCGTGTAGACCACAGTTGCCGAAGTGGTGTCAGGGTTCGTGTCAGTAAACGTTGTTGCCGGTGGATTTCCGTTTAACCCGCTGACGCTGCCAATCTCGATCGGAGTCGCGCCGTCCGAGCTGCGATAGATGGTGTAAGTCTGAACCACGCCGAAGGCCGGCGCATTCCACGTTACGATTACGGCTCCTTGCATGGGAGTTTCGCCGGGTGAAACCGGTGGGCGAACAACCGAGTTCGCAGTGTTGTAATCCAGCTCGGCGGTGCTGGCGCCACCCGCTCCAAGCGCCACGGTTCCGCCGGCGCCGAGAGTCACATTGCCGCCTGCGCCAAGCGCGACGGTTCCACCAGCGCCGAGCGTGACGGTTCCGCCTGCGCCCAGAGTGACGTTGCCGCCAGCGCCTAGCGTGACCGTGCCACCCGCGCCGAGCGTCACATTGCCACCGGCTCCCAAGGCGACAGTTCCACCGGCGCTCACGGTATAAGTGCCTGCCCCAACTGAAGTGGTGGTTCCGCTGCTGGTGATCATGCCACCGGCGCCGAGTGTGACTGTTCCGCCTGCGCCCAGTGTCACCGTTCCGCCTGCGCCGAGCGTCACATTTCCGCCAGCGCCCAGCGTGACGGTTCCGCCGGCGCCTAGAGTGACGTTGCCGCCTGCGCCGAGCGTCACATTTCCGCCGGCGCCCAGCGTGACGGTCCCACCTGCGCCGAGGGTTACGTTGCCGCCGGCGCCAAGCGTTACATTGCCGCCAGCGCCGAGTGCGACCGTTCCACCGGCGCCCAGAGTGACGTTGCCTCCAGCGCCGAGAGCAACGGTCCCGCCCGCGCCAAGAGCTACAGTTCCGCCAGCACCGAGCGTTACGTTGCCACCGGCGCTGAGCGTCACATTGCCGCCGGCGCCAAGCGCGATGGTTCCGCCAGCACCAAGCGCAACCGTTCCGCCTGCGCCGAGTGTCACGTTGCCACCAGGGCCCAGTGTGACGGTCCCATCACTGGGGATGTTGTAGCTGCCCCCGGTCGAAGGAATTGTCACTTGCGTTGTGCCGAAGGTAATAGTGCCCCCGGCGCCGAGCGTTACGTTGCCGCCTGCGCCGAGTGTCACTGTTCCGCCGCCGGGATAGGTGACGGTGCCAGAAGTTCCAAATGTCACGAATCCGCTGCCGGAATAGGTCAAGTTGCCGCCAGCGCCCAGGGTGACGGTGGCGCCGGTACTCAGTATTGCACTGCCTCCGTTGTTGAGTGTCACACTCCCGGCGGTGATGGTGCTGGCACTGCTGAGTGTTGCGTTGCCACCTGCGCCCAGGGTGACTGTTCCGCCCGCGCCCAGAGCCACAGTGCCGCCAGCGCCCAGGGCCACAGTTCCGCCTGCGGCGACGTTGAGAGGAGATAACGTCGATCCAAACGAAAGCACGGTCGCCAACGACGCATACTCGCCGCCGGTGGCGCCAACCTGACGCAGGTCGATATTGGCCCAGTCGTTGTACCCGCGCAGCGACGAATACGTTTGTTGATCGAAGGTAATGTCCTGGTCGTTCGTCCACAGTGGATTGGCGGGACTGACGGGATCGACGGCCCCATCCACCCGATAACCAATGTCAGTGCCGACCGGCGTGCCATCGCAATGCAGTGTGGCCTGGCTTGCTGTCGGGCTGGGCGGCGAAGATACATACCAAGCTGAGGTCGAGTACGTCGCAGGATTGCTGCTGACGTCGTCGAGGTCGTACACCGAACCCAACGAAGATTCGGACAAGGTTTCAAGTTGCTGATTGGAGTAAGCAATCACATTGTTCGGTCCCACTCCATCGAGTTGGAACAGATAGTTCATCGAACTCTGATAATTCGGCTTGCAGTTGCCTTCGAAAGTCGGAACTAAACTGGGAAGTGAATCGTAGTAAAGGCCGCCGTGGCTCAGGCCAAGGGTGTGCCCGATCTCGTGAAAGAGCGTGCCTGCGATCACGTTGGCGCGCTTGCTCATGTCCTGGCCCGATGTCTCCCAAAGACCGAGAGTGACAGCTGAATCCTGTCCGCCCAGATCGGAGTATCCGGAGATGCTGGTCACCGTGCCGGAGGTGATGCCGATGTCCAGCTCAGGCGTGCTGTTGGGATAGTTCCAAGGGTTGATGGCGCCGGCGGGAGTAGCGATCACCATCGCCGTGCCGCTGCACGATGTCGTGTTGTACACGCCATTCAGATTCGGATTTCCAATCACGCCGGAGATCGTGATGCGGCTTGGGCAGGGGTTGGTCCCAGGACCAAGCCCGGTCGTCGTAATGGTCGTTGTGCTGCCAGAAACCGCGATCCCGGTTAGGGTTCCGTAGCGCGCGTTCCAGGCCGGAATCGCCAGGGAGTGGCCGAACAAAACGTAGTGATAGCTGTCCTTCTGCCCGTATGGGAATCGTGGGCTGCAATCGCCGCCTGCCACGCAGGAATCATAATTACGCGGCCAGAGCTTGGAGAATTCTAGGCTGTTTTTCCAACCGATCACACCCGGCTGGCTCGGGAACTCGCATAGTTGCCCTGAACTATCGTTGCAGGTGCTTTCCGCGACAGCGTTTCCAACTTCGAGATGCAGCGCGACTCCGTTTGCGGCGTAAGCCTGCGTGACCATTGCGAGCGGATCGTTGCCATCGGCGTCAGGCGCGGGGAAAAGATTCTCTTGCGTGGGATCGCATGCGCCAGTTGATAGTACGTTGCCGCACATGTAATCGAGTTGAACGAAAAGGTCCTTTTGGTGATGAGCGGCTCCCGGCAACGGCACCCACGATCCGGTCTTCACGTCGTAGTAGCCCGGCTGCCCTGCGTGGAAGTCTCCGGATGGAGCGCCATCCTTCCAGGCATCCAGAATTCCGTCATTGTCGGTATTGTTTACAGCCGTCGATAGAATCACGGCTGCATAGACATTGCCTTGACTCAACGGCGCGCTGTATTGGTTTGGTTGCCCGAGCGTCACGGAACTTGAGCTGTTGTCCCAAGTCCCCGCGGTGTTCAAAGGTCCGGGTGCGTAGTAGAAGGTGGTGGCCTCTCCGGTGCCACTGCCTCCGCCAACCGCGTCATAGAATCCCTGCATGTTCTGAGTCGTTGAGGAGGTTGGTATCGCCGAGCCGTCGTAGATAACGATCGACTTCAGCGGATAGGGCGCAGGGGTTGTAGAACCCGGAGCCACCAGGACGCGATAGATCACGACCATGCTCGCGCCTTCACAGAGCGGGAGCTTGCTTCCACCGCTGTCGGGCAACGTGACCGTGAAACTGCCAGAGCCGTAGCGAATTCCACTGCCGTCCGTCGCCGCCGGGAAGTAGGCATTGACGTCTGCGCGATAAACGCGCAGAGTTCCGGTAAACCCACCGTCAGTGAATGGCTGGTCCGCTCCAATCTGCTGTCCGGTGATGGGGTCGCCAAGGAAGGTACCATTGCCGCCCGAGGGCAGGGCCGTGTTTTCGAGCACTTCCCAATAGAGATAACCGTCGATGATGTCTGAGCCAGTTGGAACGCCGGGGCTCACGTTGCCGGCGGGGATGGTGATGGTTCCAGTGGCGATGCCGGTCGTGAGCGAGCCTTGTCCTCGCAGCGTGATTCCGCCAGTGGCATAGTCGCCGGTGACGAAGTAGTTATTCAGCAGGGAAAGTGGATTCGGCACTACCGGTTGTGGCTGGCCAGATGAGACGAGCAGCCGGACCGCCGATCCGACATTAACTTGCGAACCGGCAGCCGGGTTCTCTTCGCTCACATTGCCTTGCGGCACCAGGCTGCTACCCGCGTTGCTCACTGTTCCCAGCGTCAAACCGGCGTTGGTGAGCGCGGTCGTCGCCGCTGCCTGCGAGAGCCCGACAACATTGGGAACGACGATGCCAACCGGCATGCCGTTCAGTCCACCGTTGCCGGCAAGATTGACGGTCTGAAGGGAAACGGCCTGGGAGAGGTTGAACGTATTGTCGCTGAAGCCCGCCGTACCTGTGAGGTAGCCGGTGGTTTGCGGCGTGAAGTCGAAGCTCTCCGAACAGCTCGCACCCGCAACCAAATTAAATCCACTTCCGCAAGTGGAGCTTCCGCCGGCGGTGAAGTTCGCGCCCAGGGTAAGGGCAAGCGAACCCGAGAGCAATTCGTTGCCAACGTTTTGAATGCTGACCGATTGGGGACTGCTTGTGCTGTATTGATTCGTCAATGGAAAACTCAACGATGGCGGCAGCGCGTGGTTGATCTCAAACGCCGCTCCGGAGCCTTGATCTCCGATGAAGACATCGCCTGTTGCATCCACTGCCACTCCGCTCGGGTAATTCAGTCCCGTGGCAGGCACCGTGGTTTGGACGCCGGTGGGCGAAACCTGCACCACCCGGGAGTTTTGGGGATCGGCGATGAAGACATCGCCTGCTGCATCCACCGCGACATCGTACGGTTGTTTCAAGCCCATGGCCGGCACAACGGTTTGGACACAGCCCGGAGTAACCTCCACCACGCGGTTATTGCTGCCGCCATCCGCGATGAAGACATCGCCCGCTGCATCCGCCGCCACTCCCCACGGCTGATTCAGACCGCTAACGGGTACCGTCGTCTGTACGCCGCCAGGCGTGACCTTTACCACCCGGTTGTGACCACCATCTCCGATGAAGACATCGCCCGCTCCATCGAGCGCTATACCGACAGGGTTGCTGAGTCCGCTGGCCACCGTGGTCTGGACTCCGGCGGGCGTGACCTTTACCGCCTGGCCGCCGTAGTAGTCCACGATGAAGAGATCGCCCGCTCCATCCACCGCCACGTTAATTGGGCCAATCAGACCGCTCGTGGGTACCGTAGTCTGGACACCACCTGGCGTAACCTTTACCAGACTGCCTGCCCCTGGAGTGCCATTGCCGTAACTCGCGATGAAGAGATCGCCCGCTCCATCAAGTGCTACACCGACCGGGTGATTCAGACCGCTGGCCGGCTCCGTCGTCTGGACTCCTGGCCCAAAGGCAATCGCCGGCGCCAGACCAATGCCATAGATCGGGGCAGTCGCAACCGGATTGCCGCCGCTGTCGAAGAGACTCACCGCGCCCATGCGCAGTCCGGGTGCAAGCGGGGCGAAGTTGACGTTCACCGTGCAGGAAGCGCCTTCAGCGATCATGCCGGTACATGTGCCGCCAGTTCCCAACGAGAAGTCGAGTCCGGTGATACCTTCGGTCACGACCTGCGTCACGCCGATCGTAGTGGTCGCCGCGAGGTTGTAAGTCAGCGTGAGCGTACCGCTGCACGGCACCGGAGTGCTTTGCCCCGACGGGCAGACGTTGACGTTGCCGAAACTCTGCTGCACAAAACTCGCGGTCGCATTCAGCACCGAGCTCACAGCCACGTTGCACGTCGGGCTCGTTCCCGAGGCTGCGCATGCTCCGCCCCAGCCCAGGAATGTCGAGGTCCCCGTCGCGCTTGCTGTCAGCGTTACAGGCGTTCCGCTCAGATAGCTATCGGAACACGTACCCGTGACGCTTCCGTTGGATTCGATGCAGCTAATCGCTCCCGGACTTGATGTCACCGTTCCGCTGCCGGAGCCTACTTCCGTCACACTCAGCCCATAGCTGGGGATGGTTGTGCAGGTGACCAGAACGTTCGTGATATTCGCATTCGCGACCGTGCCGCCGCCCTCAGTCACCGCGCAATTCTGAGCGAGGGGCGACGAAAAAACCGTGACACTGTACGGGCTACCATTATTCAAAAACGTGAGGAAGGTGAACGGTCCATTGCCGCTGATGGACAGGTTGTCGCCGGAATTATCCTGCAACACCAGTCCGCTGCCGACCAAACCGGTTACTGAGCCACCGATGGTGTAGGTCGAACTGACGCCGACGCCGCTCAGGCCGATGGTCTGAGTAGCCGCAGGAGAAGTAGAGATTGCGTTCAGGTTATTGTCTGTGAAGACCGCAGTGCTGGTGAACGGATTGCCCGCGCTCTGCGGCTTGAAGCTGATGCTCAGATTGCAGGATGCGCCCAGGCTGAGTGAGAAGGTGGCGGAGCAATCGGCAAGGGCGCTTGCGCCAGGGGCCTGGATGAAGTTAGGTCCATTGACGACCAGCCCTGGACTGATGGCGCTCAATGTCTGGTTGCCGATGTTTTGAATGGTGACCGATTGCGGGCTGTCGCTGCTCGTGTAGCCCACATTCGTGGAAGCAAACGTCAGCGACGGCGGCTGTGACTTGTTGATCTCGTCCACCTGGTGACCATTGAGGTCGGGGATGAAAACATCGCCGTTTCCATCCAACGCGACACCGTAGGCAAGGGTCCCGCTGATCGAAATCTGGCAATTGATGTTTGTGCAACCGGCGGGAACCTCCACCACCTTGGGCGCTTCATCCGCGACGAGGACATCGCCCGCTGCGTCTACAGCGACGGCCTCCGGCTCGTACCATCCGCTGCCCACTGTGGTCTGGCAACTGTTGGTGCTGCAACCGGCAGGAATCTCCACTACCTTTCCGGGAGGGGTATCGGCGTAATCGGAAATGAACAAATCACCCGCCGCATCCACCGCCAAACCGACCGGGTGAAAACCAGATCCTGAGCTATACACCACGGTCTGGGGGCCTCCATTGGCCGGAACCTCCACGACCTGGTCGCCTGTGAAATCGCCGATGAAGACGTCGCCCGGGCCATCCACGGCCACTCCCAACTGGGCGGCGAGACCGGTGCCCACAGTGGTCTGGACACCAGCAGGCGTAACCTCCACCACCTCATTCAAATTGTTATCCGCAATGTAGACATCACCGGCTCCATCCAGCGCCAGGCCCTGCGGGTACGCGAGGCCGGAACCCACGGTGCTCTGGGTGCTGTCCGGCGCGACCTTCACAACCAGCCCGTTGTTATTTTCGGTTCCCTGGTTTTCCGCGATGAAGAGATCCCCCGCCGCGTCCACTGCCGCGCCGGCGGCGTAAAACGAAGAACTCCCGGTGTAAATCGGGGTCTGTGTGCCCGGGCCAAAGGCAGTCACCGGTCCGTACCCAACGCCGTAGATCAGCTTGGTCGCCAGCACAGTGTTGCTGCCGTCGAGGAGCTCCACCGCACCCATGCGCAAACCGGGCGCGAGCGGGGCGAAGTTGACGTTCACCGTGCAGGAACCGGCAGTGGAGAATGTGCCTGTACAGGTGCTGCCGCTGTCCAATTGAAAGTCGAGGTTGGGGGCGCCTTGCGTGACAACCTTGATCGAACCGATGGTCGTATTCGCCGCCACGTTGAAGGTCACCGGCAGCGTGCTGCTGCAGGGCGCCGGAGTGGTCTGTCCCGATGGGCATACGTTGGCGCTGGCGGAATTGTGGGGAGTGAAACTGAAGCCCATCAGTTCATTTTGCTGATAGCTCCCGCCGGTGGCAGCGGTGAAGCCGACGTAGGCGGTCCCATTGTTCAAGTTTATGGACTGGGCGATATTGAACGGCCCCGAGAAGATGGGCGTAGATCCCTCGACGGGCGTATGCGTGCCGGGATTAAATGCCGGATCGATGTAAACGTAAATGTAATTTGCCGGCGAATCGTTCGGGCCGTTGTAAACGACGACGATCTGGTGCGGATAGCCGTCAGCAATGTTGACCCCGCCAGTGCCCGCTGAAGAACTCGGATCGGAGGCGATTGCATACGTGCCGCCGCCTAGCGGGACCAGGCAGCTGATCGGCACGAGGGGACTCACGGAGTTGGAAGTGTAATGGGCAGGCGAGTTGGCGAGTCCGGCACCGCAATCCTGCATGGCGATGTGGTTATCGTCGTAGTCGCCATTCCCGAAGTCCCACGGATCGTAGCTGTCGGCGAACGTGTCCGCCTCAAGGGCAATGCTGTTATCGATGGCGCCATAGCCGATACAGCCGCCGCCGCCGCCAAGGGTCGTCAGTCCCGAGCCGGTTTCGGCGCAACTTGCCCCAAAACTGGAGATGGCTCCGCCGCCTAAGGCGTTTTGAATGACAAATGCGAGTCCATCGCCATAAGGCGAGGATCCGGGTGTGATTTTGAAGGCATACCAAGCGGTGAAGCCGCCCGCCACATTCTGCGGAATCGAGTACCACATACTCGATGATTGGCTCCCCGCATTCTGCGTTAGTTGCAACGCAAAAGCCGACCCATTGGTTTCGTTGGGGTCAATCGACGTGGTGTAGGAGTTGTCCTGGATAAAGCTGAGACCGTTGCCTACAAAATTGAAGCAGAAAAGCACGCCGGGAGCGGCGGAGCCTGAGGCGCAAGTTGCCGATGTCTGTCCGGAATTTGCCTGGGGAATATTGAAGTCGTTGTATGTGACCTGTGCCGAGCTGTGGTACGGAAAAAGGGTCGCAAGGGCCACTCCGCACAGAGCCAGGATCAGGCACCGTTGAAATCCTGTGGAATGCATTTTGGACGCGGGGCCAGCTGACAGCTTGGTCATGTGACATCTCCCGGGGAATTGGAGCTGACGGTTAGCCTACTTTGAACACACTGACGCTCAGGATCTGGACACAAGATTCACACACATTGCAGGCAGGGGCCCAGCCGCTCGGCAAATCATTCACGTGGCCGATTCAAAATTCCTTAAATTGCCATTGGGGAAATGGCGCCAACCTCCGAGCTTTCATGCCGCATGAATGGACCAGGAATTTTTGGCACTCATGGGTGAGAGCCGTTTCAGGGGCATTGAGTATAAAAACTATTGAAGGGTGCTGGTTTTGTCAAGAACGTTCACGTGGGGATCAATATAGTTACGAAGCGGTTGCGCGCAACGCTCTCGGGTTGAAAGAAACTGGCTCCAGAACATTTGGGCGCTTCAGTCGCTCAACGATTACATTGATGCTCTCCGGGGTATGCACGAACTTCACCAAGCGATCGAGCTCGTCGATTTCATCCTGTCTGCAACCTTGAATTGATAGATCAGAAATTTCCGGTACCTGCTCCTCGAAGGATCCTTTTGAATCTCAAGTGTGGCATTGCAGATGCGGCGGATAGAGCAGCAGTTTCCTAATCCTCCTAAAAGATTGATTGCAAATCACTTATATAGAAACAAAACGACGAAAAGTAACCCAAAATGACGGAAATGCGAGTGTGCAGTGACCCGCCAGTGTGACTTTGTCCAGTTTTCATGCGGGTTTTCGCATCATGGCCTAAGTGGGCACACTGGGTCACAGTCAAGGTCACACCAATTTCCGTCACCGTACAAAGCTCATATATTCAATGATATACGCCGTGACATCATTCGAGCTGCGGTTTGCTCGACTGCAGCTCACATTTGAGGGCACTGGCCAACGGAATACCGGATCCAGGCGCTCGAAAAACTTGGGGAGATGATCTTCTAAGAACCTCCATTAATCGCGAGACAGCGACCTGCTGCCATCGCGCGCCGGTTTATCATGAACCACGTTGGAGGGAGCGATGAAGAAAGCCCTGTTCGCTGCGAGTCGAGCGGTCGCCTTCGCCCTCTTCGTGTTGCCCCCGCCCTCCCGCGCGCAGGCTACCGCGCCGCGAAGCTCCACCGACGACTTCCGCACTTCCGAACGCTGCTCCAACTGCCACAACAAACTCAAGACCGCCAAAGGCGAAGACGTCTCCATTGGCCTCGAGTGGAGCGCAAGCATTATGGCCAACTCGGCTCGCGATCCCTACTGGCAGGGCAGTGTGCGCCGCGAAGCCATCGACCATCCCGAATCGAGCATCGCCATCCAGTCCGAGTGCGCCAGTTGCCACATGCCTCTGCAATCCCTGCAGGACAAAGCCCAAAATCGCGAAACAGCGGTGTTCTCGCGGCTCCCACTCAGCGCCAGCCATGCCGATGACATCGCCGCTGCGGATGGCGTGTCCTGCACTGTCTGCCATCAAATCCAGGCCGCCGGCTTAGGCACTCCCGCAACCTACAGCGGCAAGTTCGCCGTGGCCGCGCACGAAACCGGGCCCCGCCCTCTCTTCGGTCCTTTCGCCCCGGACTCCGACAACATCACCAAGGTGCATGTCATGGCCGCCGGCTACTCACTGGCGCAGTCCGACCATATTCGCGATGCCGGCCTGTGCGGCAGTTGCCACACTCTGTACACCTCAACCCTTGGCCCCGACGGCGAACCCGCCGGCCAGCTTCCCGAGCAGATGCCTTATCTCGAGTGGAAGCACAGCGACTTCAGCGGCAAGCAGACCTGCCAGCAGTGCCACATGCCCGCGGTCGGCGAATCGGTGGCTGTTGCCTCTCTTCTCGGCAAGCCGCGCGAGGGCGTCCGTCTCCACACCTTCACGGGCGCCAACTTCCTTGTTGAAAGCATGCTCGTCGCGCATCGAGACGATCTCGACGTTACCGCGCAGCCGGTCGATCTTGCCGCCGCCTCCGCGCACATCATGTCGTTCCTTCAGTCGCAATCTGCGCGCGTCACTCTGGACGCCGCGAGCCTCGCCGGCAGCGATCTTTCCTTTTCTGTCCGTGTTGAAAACCTAACCGGCCACAAGCTGCCCACTGCCTACCCTTCGCGCCGCGCCTGGCTCCACGTCGTCGTCACCGCCGCCGACGGCCATATCGTATTCGAGTCAGGGAAGCTCAACCCCGACGGCTCCATCGCCGGCAACGCAAACGACGCCGACCCCTCGCGCTTCTCGCCGCACTACAGCCGCGTCACCCAGCCCGATCAGGTCCAGATCTTCGAGCCCATCCTTGGCGACAGCCAGGGCCACGTCACCACCGGCCTCCTCTCCGCCACGCAGTATCTCAAGGACAATCGCATCCTCCCCGCCGGCTTTGACAAATCGACCGCATCCCCCGACATCGCCGTCAAGGGCGAAGCCGCGGCCGATCCCGACTTCACCGCCGGCTCCTGCACCACGCGCTACGACCTCTCCACGAATGGGGCTGCCGGCCCTTTCCATGTCTCCGCTGAATTCCTCTATCAGCCGATCGGCTACCGCTGGGCCCACAATCTCGCTTCTTACCAGGCAGCCGAGCCGCAACAATTCCTGCGCGATTACGATCAGGCGGCTGCGCACTCCGCTGTCGTTCTCGCCCACGCTGAAGCCACCGTCAACGCGGCCCAGTGACGGAATCTGCGAACGCATCCGGTGTAAACGGAACTTCCTTAATCTCTACTCAAGATTCAGATCCCGCCATGAACGAGCAATTCTGGTCAACAACGGCCATGGATAAGTGCTTCAAGCTGTGGGTGGGCAAGCCCGCTCCAGGCAGTGCCAACGCATCCTCCATCTGCTCAACAAAAAGCGTCCCTTCATCGGCACCATCCTCCGTCCCTGCAATCGCAGATTGCGGAGCACTGTAAAGCGCCAACTCCGTCTGTGATTCGTGGCACAGACTGCGCTGGCCGACCACGCCAAGTATGAACTAGCCGAAAACTCGTCGGAATGGCTGGGCTGTGCTCAGCCATGGGATGAGTACATTTCGGGATAGGAACCAATGCAATCGAGCAGGAGCAGCGTTCGTCTCACGCGACGGCAATTTGTGACTGCCGGAGCTATCGGCGGCGCGGTCCTCGCAGTTGGCTGCTCTGCTCATAACCATGGAAGCCGGGACTTCCTCAGTGATGGCCAGGCTCTGACGCTGGCAGCGATTTGCGATCGGATTATCCCCGCGGATGACTTTCCCAGCGCCTCGCAAGCCGGAGTGATCACATACATCGATCGCCAACTCGCCCGGACCTACAGGCGCCATCGAAATACTTATCGCGATGGGCTGGAGCAGGCCGATGCGATAAGCAGAAACCGTTTTGGGCGAAATCTGGCGGCAGCTTCCGCACCGCAACAGGTCGAGATTGTCAGCGCCATCGAGCGGCAGAATCGCAAGTTCTTCGATCTGGTGCGCAGTCACACTCTTGAGGGCTACTACGGCTCGCCGCGGCACGGCGGCAATCGCGATGCTGCAAGTTGGCGGATGCTCGGCCTTGCTGAGCCGCCTGTTCTTGGGCGCGCACAGTACGACCTAAGAAAGGGCCCGGCCTCATGAAACGCGTGAATGTAGTTATTGTGGGCGCCGGCGCAGCAGGCGGCATTGTGGCCAAGGAGTTGTCGACTGCAGGCCTGAGCGTTGTTCTCCTTGAGCGGGGCAAATGGTACACGCCGAATGATTGCCGCAAGGACGACCTGCGGAATCAGCGCACCACCGTGCTGGGCAACGCTTTCGGACCGGAGGATGAAGGCAATCCGCGCGTTCTCGTCGATGCCGAGGGCGTACCGCACATCATGCTTCCCAGCGAAGGTGGTTATCAGAACAACGCTGCCTGTGTGGGTGGCGGAACTCTGAGCTATGGAGCCATGGCTTGGCGCTTTCTGCCTCAAGACTTCCGCATGCGCTCAATTTACGGTGCGCCTGCTGGGAGTTCACTCGAAGATTGGCCAATCTCCTACGACGACCTGGAACCCTACTACGAGAAGGCCGAATACGAGATCGGCATCTCCGGAGATGATTCGGGCACTCCCTTTCATGGTCCGCGCCGGCGTCCTCTGCCGATGCCCCCGCTCCCGCCCAATCGCGAGTTTCAAATCCTCGAGCCGGCAGCCAAGCGCCTCGGCCTGCGTCCCTTTCCCATTCCCATGGCTCGCAACAGCGTACCCTATAACGGCCGCGGCCCGTGCATGCGCTGTCGATGGTGTGTTGGATTTGCCTGCGAAGTGGATGCCAAGAACGGATCGCAAAACACTGTGATCCCGGTCGCGCTGGCAACCGGAAACTGCGAGCTGCGCACCGAGTGCATTGCTAGAGAAATCCTCACCGACGACCGGGGACGCGCACGCGGTGTAGCTTACTACGACGCCAACGGGCGCTTGCAGGAACAGCTTTCCGATATCGTCGTGGTCTCCGCTTGCGCCATCGAGTCAGCCCGCCTGCTCCTGAACTCCAAAAGCCGTCTCTTCCCTGATGGATTGGGAAATCGCCGTGACCAAGTAGGCCGCAATTTGCAAGGCCACCATTACACCGGTGCGATCGGATTCTTTGACTTCGATACCTACGACGATGTGGGGCCCGGCGCCAGCATCGCCATCTCCGACTACAACCATGGCACTCCGGGCCTTTGTGGCGGAGGCATGCTGGCCAATGAATTTATCCGCCTGCCCATTCAAATGGTCGACCGGATGCCCGCAGGCACACCTCAGTGGGGGCTCCCGCACAAGCAGGCCATGCGCAGCTTCTACAAGCGCAACATCGTCGTCATGGGGCCGACTCAACCGATTCCCACCGCCGACGCCCGGGTGACTCTCGATCCAACAGTTCGAGACAAGTGGGGAATGCTCGTTGCGCGCATCTCCGGCAACGTCCATGCCCAAACCTACGAGATCGGCCTTGTGCAGGCTCAGCGCGCCGAAGCCTGGCTCAAGGAGGCCGGGGCGGCGAGCACGGTCATCAGCGCAGGCAAGTCCACGACCGTGTATGCGGGCCAGCACCAGGCCGGCACATGTCGCATGGGCGACGATCCGCAGGGCTCTGTGGTGAACCGCAACTGCCAACTTCACGATGTGGACAACGTCTTCGTGATTGATTCAAGCGTGCATGTCACCAACGGCGGCTTTAATCCTGCACTCACCATCATGGCCGTCGCCTATTTCGCCTCCGCAGCATTGGTTGGCAACTGGAAGGGCACGGGCTTCCGTTCATGAAGCGATTCCTCAAGTTTGCGGCAATCGCCGTTGGCTCAGTGGCGTTGCTTGTGGTCGGTGCCACGTTTGGCGCGTCCTATTACTACACATCGCAATACGGCCAGGGCTGCGCAAGCTGTCACGAAATGGCCGCGTACGTCAGCGTGGTTCATGCGGCGCCCCACCGGACAGAAGGTTGCATGGAATGCCATGATGCAAGCCTGGCCACCAAGCTGCGTCACATGCGAATTCATATCTTCGGCGCCATTCCGGAGAACATCCGGATGCGGGACGTGGATGTGCAGGAGATGACTGCGAGC
>JBEKRG010000047.1:0-34495 GCA_049518955.1 Occallatibacter sp. | reverse complement strand
GCAAGCAACAGCGCCAACGGCCAACTGAGCAGCGCCACTGCAAAGCCGGCGGCGATCAGCGTGGATCCGAGATAGAGCGGATTGCGCGTGTACGCATACGGCCCGGTGACGCTGAGCTCCTGATTCTTCTTGACGGTGCCTGAAGCAAGCGCGCGCAGAGCTAATCCTGGAAGGACAAGCGCAAGACTCCACGCGATCGCAGTTGGATGCGGTGCGCGACGAACGACCTCAACGAGATAGACCACTGCGGTCAAAAAACCGAGCGGGACGCGAATGCGGCGCGCAACCCTCTGCCACCGCCATTGCATGGAGCCACTTTTTGGAGGAGTGACGTGCTGAGTTGGGTCGCTCATCGGGCGCTCTCCTCGCCGAGCAGCTCGTCGGCGGCACGGAGGACATCGTCGGGCGAGATGGTCAGGAGGCCGGGATCGGGCGCAGAACGGCGCGAGTGATCGCGCCGGCTGTCGGGGCTGCGAAGGACGCGTGCGCGCGTGCCGTACGGGCCGTTGCGGCTGGGATCGGTGGGGCCATAGATGCCGACAACCGGGCGGCCAAGAGCGCTGGCCAGATGGAGCGGTCCGGTGTCTCCACCGATGCAGAGGGCAATGCGGCGCGAGAGGGCGATCAATTGCGGCAGAGTTGCATTAAGTGGAACTGCGCCGACAGAAGCGATCGTAGCGGCGAGCGGTTCTTCGCCGGGGCCGACATTGATCACCACCTGCAATCCGCGCTGCGCGAGCCCCTCGGCGACGGCGGCGTAGCGCTCGGGCGGCCAGCGCTTGGCGCCCCAGCCGGCTCCGGGAGTGATGAGCGCGATGGACCGTGCCGCTCCTGCGAATGTGGATGCGAGCCATGCCGCGCACCAGGCTTCAGCGTCGGGATCGATCGGCAAACGCGCGTCAACGGCGGAAAGCGCATCACCGGCGACTGCGGAGGCGAGTTCCACGTCCTGCTCGATGACGTGGGCGCCATGCGTGACGACGCGCTCGGTGAAAAGCCATTGAGCAGGCCATTCGTGAGGGCTCGCTTCTCCAATGCGGCGCACACAGCCGCTCATGCGGGCGATGACCGCGGAACGGATTGCGCCCTGAAGGTCCAGGACCGCGTTGTATTCCGCGGCGCGAAGCTCGCTGCGCAAGGCTCCAATGGCGCGGCGCGTGGCAGCGCTCAGCGGATGGCGCTTCCATTCCCGGCTTGGAGCAAAGTGCAGGCGATCGACAACAGGCATTGCCGCGTCGCGTTTTTCCCTGATCCCTGTTCCCTGTTCGCCGTTCCCAGCCTTTAGCAGCGATTGCCAGCGCGGCTCGACGACCCAGCCGATTTGCCAGTTGGGATGCGCGAGACGCAAAGCCGTAACCGCAGGCAGAGCGTGAAGGATATCGCCCATTGCGCCCAAACGGACGATGAGCAGGCGGAAGTTGGACTGCGTGTGCAAAGTTTGATTTTCGCACAGTGGCCTGCCGGAAAAAGGAACGTCCAATTCCGCCTTCAGCTCTTCGCTCTCAGTTTTCAGAACCGACTACTCAGCGCCTATTTCGCGGCGGAGGGTGTTGCGGGCGCGGGAAGGTAGCTGAGGTCGGACTCGTAGCGATAGATGAGGAAGTCGCTGGACACGATGAGCGAATGCGCCTGGTCAACGATGGCCTGGTATTCGTCCTTGGTGACTCCCTTTTCAGCGCCAACGCCGTTGTCCAGATCGGCCCAGTTGTTGATTCCGACGACCGAAACGAATGTGGGGCCGGGATCGCCGAAATGTACATCGGCAAAGTTGTAATCCTTTGTTCCGCTCTTTTTGATTGCCGGCAGGATCACGTTTTTCTGGAATTCGAGATAGTCGCGGTACCTTTCCGGGCGCACCTGTGTGACGAGAACGCGAATCATCTTGGGCTCATCGCCGCCGGTGTCGGGCAGGCTGCGCTCGGGGTCCACGACCTGGATTTCGCGCCGCCAGCTTGAGGTGCACTCGATGATGTGCGTGGCGAGACGCGCGAGGTCGACGGCCTGATCTTTCAGCTTGGGATCTTTGTCGATGGTGTTGTCGAGGTCGGCCCACTTCGAGTACATCTGGACGCGCGCAAACTCATAGGGACCGGTGAGTGCGACCCAGATAGTGCTGTAGCGGTCGGAGCCGGCTTTGGCCAGGATGGCGTTGTACGCCTTGATTTCCGCCTGAAAATCGCCGATGCGGTCGGGCTTGACGGTGTAGAAGGTGACGCTGCGGATGTTGGCATCCTGCGCGGATGCGGGGGCGGCAAGCGTCGCCACAGCCAGCAGAATTGCGGCGAGGCAAGGCCAGAGAATTGCTTTCCTGAACAAAATCATAAAAACCTCCCAGTTGCGGGCGAAGGCTCGAACGCAACATTTGAAGGTCCGGCATTGCAGCCGGGCGTGATTGGGATGAAGGCCTTCGCGAGCAAGGGGAACGTGCGGGGTCTTCGATCGTGGTGAAGCACGGAGTCCGGGGGAATCTTAGGACTCGGTGAGTATACGCCGGGAGGCCTAATCTTCCGATACGCGATCCAAATCCTTGCCGGAGGTGAAGCGGCGTACCAGGAGAGGCATTACGAAGAGAACGGCGAAGACGGTCGTGATCATGCCGCCGACCACGACACGCGCCAGAGGCTGCTGCGCCTGCGCGCCGATGCCGGTGGAGACAGCGGCGGGCAGGAGGCCGATTCCCGCAGCCATACAGGTCATGAGCACGGGCCGGGTTTCTTCCATGCAGCCTTTGCGCAGGCCTTCTTCCTGGCCCACGTCGCGCTGCGCACGTCGGATTCCCGAAAGAAAGACGACCGCTCCGAGCGTGGCTACGCCGGTAAGCGAAGCGAAACCCACGGCGGCCGAGATGCTGAAATCCGTGCCGGTGAGGGAGAGCGCGGCAACGCCTCCGATAGCGGCAAATGGGAGGGTGCCGAGGACGATCAGCGCATCGCGCCAGGTGCGGAACTGGATGTAGAGCAAGAGGAAGATGGCGGCAAGGCTGACGGGGAGGATGATCTGGAAGCGATGCTGCTCTTTCTTAAGGCTGTCAAACTCGCCGGCCCAAGTGTAGTCGTAGCCGCTGGGGAGTTGAACGGTTGAAACGAGGCGGGACTGAAGGTCCTGAATGGCGCCGGCCAGATCGCGGCCGCGCACGCTGAACTTGATGGGAATGTAACGACGCCCGCCCTCGTGGTAGATCATGAACGCGCCATTTTGAATGCTTACGTCGGCGACCGCGCCGAGCTGGACCCGGTTTCCGTCGGGGGTGGGCAGGAGAATGCGGGAAATATCTTCAGGGGTGCTGCGGAACTGGGGTGAGTAGCGGACTGCGAAATCGAAGCGGCGATCCGCTTCGATGATCTGCGTGACGGGTGCGCCGCCAACGGCGGCCTGCACGACATTGTTGATGTCGAGCGGTTGGAGGCCGTAACGCGCGGCTTTGTCTCGGTCAATGGAAATCTGGAGGCTCGGCTGCCCGGTGACGTCGAAGACGCCAACGTCAGTGATGCCGGGAACCTTGTTCATGACTCCCGCGATTTGATCGGCGATCCGGGTGAGCTGGCCGAAGTCGTCGCCGAAAAGCTTGAGTGAGTTTTCGCCCTTGACTCCGGACATCGCCTCTTCCACGTTGTCCTGAATGTTTTGCGAGAAGTTGAAGTCGACGCCGGGATATTGCTGAAAGCTCTGCTGAATGGCCGTGATGAGCCGATCCTTGTCGCCATGAAACTGCGGACGCCAAAATGAGTGCGGCTTGAGATCGGCGAGGAACTCGATGTTGTTGAAAGTGCTGACATCGGAGCCGTCATCGGGACGGCCCATTTGCGAGACAACCTGAGTGACTTCAGGGAACGAGCGCAGAGTGGCCCGAATGTCGTCGGCCATTTTCGCCGAGGCGTCGAAGGAGATGTCCTGCTGCATGTCGGCGCGAATCCAGAGATTGCCTTCTTCAAGCGCCGGCATGAACTCTCCGCCGAGGGATTGAAAGAGGAAGATGCCGGCGGCGAGCGCGATGAAGGCGACGATCCAGGCAACGCGCGAGAAGCGCAGTGCCTGGGCGAGCCAGCGGGCATAGTGGCGGCGGAGGAATGAGCTGAGCCAGGTTTCAACGTGCGCGCTGCGCACGGCTTTTGATACCGTCAACGAGCCCAGCGCGGGCGCGAAGACCAGCGCGAAGATGAGCGCGCCAGTGAGCGCAAAGCCGTATGTGACGGACATGGGCGCGAAGATTTTTCCGGGGACGCCCTGCATCGTGAAGAGCGGAATGAGAGCGACGAGAATGATCAGCGTGGCAAAGAGGACGGGCTTGGCCGCGGCCGAAACGCCCTCCAGAATCAGCTGAGAAACGTCCTGACCCTCCACCCTCTGCGAAACCCGGCGATAGACGCTTTCGAGCACAACAATCGAGGCGTCGACGAGAATACCGAAGTCGATGGCGCCGATGGAAATGAGGTTCGCCGACTCGTTGGTGAGCACCATGAGGCTGAATGCGAAAAGCACGGCGAAGGGAATGGTGATGGCGGCGATGAGCGCCATGCGCCAGTCGCCCAGCATACTGAGCAGAACCAGCGTGACCAGCGTAAGCCCGATGACGACGACGGTGCGGACGGTGGTTGTGGTGACGTCAATGAGCTTGGTGCGATCGTAAATAGTGCTGATGCGCATGCCCGGCGGCAGGAGATTGCCGTGGTTGAGCGCGTCGATTTTCTGGCGCAGGGCGGCGAGGGCAGGCAGGGACTTGGAGCCTCTCTGCAGCAGGACGATGCCCTCCACGATGTCGGGGTCCTGATTGCGGCCGACCTTGCCCAGGCGCGGTTGATGGCCTTCGCTGACGTTGGCGACATCGCTGAGAAGGACGGGCACGCCGCTATGCTCGGCGATGACGATGTTGCGCATGTCGGAAAGCGAGCGGAGCAGGCCGATGCCGCGCACATTGACGCTCTGGCTACCCATGGTGAGGTAGTTGCCGCCCGCGTTGGCGTTGCTGTTCTGAACGGCGGTGACGACCTGGGTCATGGTGACGCCGTAGGCCAGCAGCTTGGCGGGATCGACCTCAGCCTGATACTGGCGCGTAGTGCCGCCGAAAGTGGCCACGTCAATGATGCCCGGTACCTGTTTGATCTCGCGCACCACGAGCCAGTCCTGCGCGGCCTTGATTTCGTTGAGCGAGTAGCCGGGACCGGTGAGCTGATAGCGATAGATTTCTCCAACCGGAGATTCGGGAGAGAGCTGTGCCTGGAGATTGTCGGGCAACGTGACGGATTGAAGGCGGTTCAGCGCTTCCTGGCGGTCGACGAAGAAATCACTATTGAAATCGAAGTACATTTTCACATCGCTGAGCCCGAAGATGCTGATGGAGCGAATCTGTTCGAGGCGCGGCGTGCCGTTCAATTCTGTTTCCAGCGGAATGGTGATCTGCTGCTCCATTTCTTCAGCAGACCAGGAGGGATTCTGGGTGATGAACTCGACCATGGGCGGCGATGGATCGGGGTAGGCCTCAATGTCGAGCTGGAAAAAGCCATACACGCCGACCGCAAGAGCGGCAATAAAGACCATGAAAACGACGTTGCGGTAGCGCAGGAGCGTGCGAATAAGAGGCTGCATGGCTACTGGTCCTCGGATTCGCGCAGCAGCTCGGCGCCAACGGTGACGACCTTGTCTCCGTCGTTCAGGCCCTGGGCGATTTCGTCGCTGTCATCGTGCGTCTCGCCAAGCGCAACGTCTCGGCGCGCGTATTTTCCGGGCGATGTTTCGACAAAAACGAAAGTGCTTTTGCCGTTTTGAATGACGGCCGCAGCGGGAACAACAATGGCGTCGCGCTGAGCGCCGCTGACGGTCATGTTCGCGAACATGTCGGGCTTGAGACGATCGCCCGGATTGGGAAGCACGACGCGAACCTTGAGAGTGAAGGTGACGGGATCGACAGCGTCGGAGATGTTGTCGACCCTGCCGCGCAGAGTGACGCCGGGATATCCGTTCACAGTGATAGCAACCGGCTGGCCGACGCGAACCGCTGCCTGGTCGCGGGGATAGAGATCGCCGACGACCCAGATGGAGCTGATGTCGGCGATGGTCGCGATCGGAGTTGCGTTGTCGAGCGAGCGCTGGAGCTCGCCGGGACCGGTTCCGACGTCGAGCACGACGCCCGAGATGGGCGCGAAGATGGGAACGGTGTCAGACGTGGAGTCTTCGTTGAAGCCAAGGACATGCAGCGCCTGGCGGGCGCGGTCGAGCTCGGAGTGATCCGATTCGTCGAGGGCCATGAGATCGTCGTAATCGCGCTGCGCCATGACGTCGTGCGCCAGCAACTCCTTGGCGCGGGCGAGCTGCAGATCGGCGCGAGCAGCCTCGATCTTGGCTTTCTCAAAATCGGAGCGGGCCTGTGCAGCATCGCTGCTCTGCATGGTTCCGATGGTTTCTCCTTTGCGGACCTGCTGGCCGGGGAGAATACGGAGTGAGAGAACGCGGCCGCTGATGAGCGGGTAAACATGAACCATCTCCGTCGGATTGGCCGCGATGCGCGCAGGCAGCACGAGCTGGGTGGCTGCAGGCTGGCGATGAACGACAACGGTCTGGATGACCTGCTGCTGGGGAGTGGACGTTTGCGGCAATTCGTCGTGTTTGCACGCGACAGGCACGAGCAGCACAGGAAGGGCGAAAACGAAAAGGAAAAGCTGTTTCATGGCACGATCTCCGTAGCGGCGGCGAAGCTGAGCTGGTGAACACTGAGCCAAACCTGCTGGTTGGCGGCGAGCGCGTCGAGATGGATCTGACGGTAGTCGCGCAGCGCGTCGAGGTAATCAAGCAGCGTGGTCCCGCCGTTTCGGTAGCTGAACTCGAGGTTGGAACGGACGCGGTCGGCCTCGTCGATGTAATGGCCGTTGTAGCGCCTGGCCAGATCCTGCGCGGCATCGTAAGCCGCCCACGCCTGGTCCACGTCATTGAGAACCTGATTGCGAGCCGCCGCCTGGGAAAAGCGCGCGGATTGCGCCTCATAGCGCGTTCGCTCCTTCTCGCCTTGATTGCGGTCGAAGATGCGCAGCGGAATGGCCACCTGAAATCCGACACTGTTGTAAACGCCGACGCGTTCGTACTCGCCGCCGAGGGTAGGATCGGTCGTGGCCTCGGCATTGGCCAACTTCACATTGGCGTCGGCCACCGTGACCGATCGGAGGGCGGCGCGGTAGTCGGGACGCGAGGCGAGAGCCTGCTGCTCGACCTGGTCGAGAGTCATGGAAATCGCAGGCGGGTCGAGCGAGCCCGCAATGTCGAAATCAGCGGAGGGCTTTTCCATGCCCATCAACAATTGCAAAGAGTCGCCGGCTTGAATAAGGTCGAGCTTCGCGCTGTCGAAGTCGGACTCGAATTCGGCGAGCTGGAGGTCGATGCGCTCGAAGTCAGTCTTGCTGATGTCGCCGGCATCGAGCCGGGCTTGGCTGAGCTTGACGGTCTGGCGGTAGCCGTCGAGGTTATCCTGCGCCACCTTTAGAGCTGCTTTGGCCGCAAGCATATTCGTGAACGCATCCTTGACCTGAAGAACAGTCTGCCGCTCCTGGTCGTTGTACTGGCTCTGGGTCACGCTGGTTGTGGCGCCGGCGATGTCGAGGCGCCAGCGGCGTTTCTGTCCGAGCTCAAAGAGGCGGGATACATTGCCGATGTAGGTGTAGGGACTGCTGGGATTGTTGGCGGGGAGAGTTACATCGGCTCCGGAGAGCGCGAAGTTTGGGTTCACGCGGAGTCCCGCGGTGATTTCCGATGCGTGAGTTGCGGCAACATGCTGTTGGGCGGCAAGAAGCGAGGGGTTCTTCGCGCGCGCAATATCCAACACCTGCTGCAACGTGAGTGGGGCGGGCGCCTGGGCGCTAGCCGCGGCGGACGCGACGATTAGAACCGGGATCAACCCGGACCTGGAACGGCTGAGTCTCATGATGCAAAGTCCAGTCATCGCACGAGTGCGATCGTGTAACAACAGCGAAAACAATGAAGGCAATGAGGGGGAACGCTGTTCAGGCGGCGGGAGGAGGCCTGGACCACTGAGTGAGTGCGTGCGCTGTGCCCTGGGCGGGAACGGCAAATTCGGCGGGCAGGAGAGAGACCCTGGTCAGGAAGCTCGGGCGCAGACAGGGAACCACTAGCGCAACGATGCCGGGCGCACCATGATGGGTCTGATGGAAGGAAAAGAGATGGTCGCGCTTCCCTGCGCTCCGTTCAACTTCCGCAGGATTGTTGGACGCCTGCAGATCGTCGGTGATGGAGATGGCGGGCAGGAGGATTGCGGTGAGCGCGGCGAGCGAGATGAGCTGCACTGCGATTGCGGGAAGAATTGACGCGGTTCTCGCTTGGCGCCGGCGAACGAGCCAGCTGCTCCAAAGGGCGACGGTGACAGCCACCCAAACGAGATTGCAGAGCAATTCCATCAATCTGAGAAATTATACCGAAGCAAAGTTTTCAATGGGGTAAATAGAACGAAGGATGGCACTTGTAGCCATTCATCGCTGGAAGATGTCAATGGGCTGCGTGAAGTCGGTGACGCGCATATGCGCTGCCAGTGCGGGGTGTTGGCTCTGCAGCTTGAGGTACATTTCCCAGGCGACGCGGCGGTAGCTGAAGTGGCCGGCGGGGCCGGAGCGGAGCTCGGAAATGTACTGGGCCTCTGCGAAGTCCATTTTGAAGAGGGCGCGAATGCGTGTAGCGAGCGGATAAAGATAGGTGGCAGATTGCGCGGCCTCGACGAATGGGGCGGCGGCGATGACGCTGGCGGTGCGGTGGGCGGCGTCAATCGCCTTGCGGTATTCACCAAGGATGCCGGCCTCGGCGAGGATATCGGAGCCGGCGGGCAGGTCACCGCAGCCGGGGGTTTCATAGCCGTGCAAGGCGGTGAATTCCTGGATGATCTGCGTGCAGCGGCGGTGGCGGTGGAAGTCGCGGAAGCCGCCGATATCCATGAGAATGTCAAAGCGGATGGCGGCGCCGGCGTGAAAAGCGCGGAGCGTTTCGTCGTGCCTGCCGCGGTGCTTCAGGCCCAGCTCGATAATTTCAGTGCTGCGGGCGGCGGGCAGGCCAGAGACAAAGTCGCGAATCTGGCGGTAGGGATGACGGCTGACGGAATAGAGGAGAGTGGCCGCGAGCTCGATTTCGAGGGACTCGGTGCGCTCGACAAGATCGACGAGCGGAGCTGCGGCGGGAGGCAGGTCCTTGAGCAACTCAGCGGCGGCGCGGGTGAGCTCAGCGCGGGTCTGGATGAGGTAGTCGCTCGGCTGGGCATACTTGACGAGAGTGGGAGCGGTGCGGACTTCGCGGGTGAAGAGCGCGGCGGCCTGAGCGGCGAGATCCGGCGCGACTTCGTCGTCGAGGGCGGCGATCTTATCGATGATCGTCTGGGCTGCCTTGGCGTTCAGGTTCCATGCAGGGCCGGTAGCGGCTTCGCGAAGCCTTTCGCCGAGCAGGCGGATCTCGGCGGCGGGGTGGGAGAGCAGACGCGAGACCTGGGATTCAAGCGTGCGTGCGCTGACGATTTGTCCGAGCGAAGTGTTGGTGGCCAGAGGAAGCAGGTAGCGCACGACGTCGAAAGCCCGGGCGCGGAGGGTGCGCTCGTAGGCATCGGGCTTCATGCCGTCAGGTCGTGCGACATTGCGGCGCAGGAGATCGACAACCGCGACGGTGGTGCGCTTGTAGGCGGCGAGCAGCGAGTCGATGGTGCGCTCGTAGAGCTCCTGAGAGTGGGTGTCGCCGGCGAAATCGGGGTAATAGAAGCCGGACTCCAGGAAGTTTTGATACCGAGTGGACCGCTCCTGCCCGTCCCAGCGGGTTTCGTCGACGAGGACGATGGCGGCAAGGAGTGAGAGGCGCTCGACGGCAAAGGCAATGTGGGCGAGATCGGCGATGGAACGGTGGCCGTATTGAAAATAAAAGGTGTTAAGGAACTGCTCGGCGCGCTGGGCGCTGATTTCGGCGAGGGAATCGCGCATGGAAAGAGCCGAGCGGGAGTACTTGGCCATAGCGTAGGCGAGGATTTCGGGGTCTGCGCCATGGATGGCGATGACTTCGGTTTGATTGCGCGCCGAGGCAGGAAGCGAAGATTCACTGGACATGAGGAAGGTCTCGCGGACAGAATACGTCATAAGGGAGCATCCGCGCGCAGTGGCGGACTGGGAGCCCTGACGGGGGAGCGCGAGGAGAGAGCGCGAACCCGGAAGCACGGGAGCAGCCATGCGGGAGTTTCTGGTGCGAACGTCGCACAAACCGCGGCCCTTGCCGGCGGGGCGCTGGGCGATGACCCAGCGCTGGAACGATCTGCTGTTTGCGCACTGGCCCATCGCGACGGCGAAGATGCAGGCGCAACTGCCGGAATGGCTGGAAGCCGATACGATCGAGGGTTCGGCGTGGCTGGGAGCAGTGCCGTTCTGGCTGGACCGCATCAAAGTCCGCGGCATGCCCGCGATTCCGGGGCTGCGGAGCTTTCCTGACCTGAATCTGAGGACGTACGTGCGGGACCGGTTCACGGGAACGCCGGGTTTCTATTGCTTCAGCGTGGACTCGAGCAACCTGCTGGCAGTGGCGGCGGCGCACCTGGTGTACCACCTGCCGTATCGGCTGGCGGAGATGTACCTGGAGCCGCGGTCGGAGCGCGAGTTTGCGTTTTATAGCCGCCGACGATTTTCGCGGCGGCAAGTGATCTTCAAGGCGCGGTACCGGGGCCTGGGGCCAACGCGGGCGACGACGGAGATGCGACCGGGATCGCTCGAGTACTTCTTTACGGAGCGGCCGTGTGTGTTCTCAACCAACCGCGCGGGAGAGCCGATCAAAACGAATCTGCATCATGTTTCATGGCCACTGGAGGAAGCTGAGGCGGAGATCGAGCGCAACGATCTGGCGACAGCGGTGGGCCTGGAGCTGCCCGACCGGGAGCCCGTACTCCACTACTCGCGGCGGCTGGCTGTCTATGTGTGGCCAGCGGAGCTGGCACGTCCGGCACTGGCGGCGCGGCCGGTAACAGTCGCGGCAACGCCGACGTGAGAAAAGCAGTTCGCGGTTCTCGACGTCGCCGCTCGGTTCGCTACTTTGTCAACAACGTTGCAGAGAGCGCGCTGCAACTTGGTGTCGTTTGCGCCTGCACGCCGTACTGAAGGTTCTGTCCGCTTATTGCGATGGCGCATTGAGCTTCCTGGGTGTTGCCGCTTCCGGGGTTGCCATTCGAACAGAGACCGGCTGGGAAACTGGAAGTGTTCAACGTAAACGGTTTGGGGCTGATCCAATATACGGTCTGACCGCTCGATGCCGTGATCGTTGTCAAAGAGTTGCCATTCGGATCGTTCAGCGCCGTGGTTCCATTCACGCAGGACACATATGCCATAACAGCATTGGCGGCAGGATGACCGGCACCCGGCTGAGCCGGTGCGGGGCTCCCCCCGGACGAGTGTTGGCCTCCAACGAGATGGAAGAAATCCTTCTCCACGGCGCGCCCGTAGCTGAAATTGTTAAGGGGGCCTGTGGGAGATTGCTGGATGCCGGGATCAGGACAGCTATATCCGTTGGGAGAGGCGCAATTGAAGAAATAGGGGCCAGGCGACGCCTGGGAGTCGATGGTGCAGGTCGATGGATCAGTCCCGCCGGGCACGCATGGGGAATAGCCTCCGATAAAGCTCATCGCGAGGCCCGAACCGTTGCCACCCGCCGGTGGCACCAGAGTGATTGTGTCTCCGCCATTCACCAGCAGATTCGCCGCAGGATAGTTCTGCACCTGATAGACGATGTTTCGTCTCCCCGCCGGCGATGCCGACCAGTCCATCCAGATCCCAACGAACACCCCGGCAACAAACACAAACAGAAGCAACAGCAGAGTTTTCATTCGATTGTCCTTTCCTTTCGATGGATTGAGAAATGCCTAGCTCGAAGATGCAATTTTGTTTCCCTTCAGATTCAGCAGCTTCGACCGATATGCCTCGGTGCCGCGCAGATCTTTCAGGTCTACTGCCAGGTCGACCTCCGCCGGAGTTAGCCCCTTGTCCATGCACCACAACATGAGGTCGAGTGCCTCTTTCCTTCTTCCCAGCACGTCAAGCGCCTGCACGATCATGAAGCGGGACGCCACGTCGCTGGCTCCGCGCGAGGCGGCGTTTTTCATGGCCGTCTCGGCTTCCGCGCGGTCGCCGACTTTCGCCTCGTAGAAGGCCAGGTTGGCCCATCCAAAACCATCTTGAGGATTGGTCTGAAGCCACGCGGATAGTAGTTGCACAGCCCGCCCATAGCAGGCCTTGGCCATCGCTGCATTGCCGAGCACGGTGTAGCAATCGCCCATGTTCCGCTGAATCAGATGATTCCTGGGGTTGAGCGTCGCAGCGTGCGAGTAATCGGTAAGCGCATCGTTGTACTTGCCATCCTCGAAGTCCATGTCCCCGAGCGCGAGGTAGGCATCCTCACTCTCTGCGCGCCTGAGGCTCTCGTTCAAGGCCGCGCGCGCGTCCTCGCGCCTTCCCAGCTCAAGGTAGGTTTGGGCCAGGTTGGCCATCGGCTGCGCAACCTTTGGCGCAGCTGCCGCGGCTGCGGCAAAGGCCTTGGCCGCCTCGTCGTATTTGGCCTCTCGGGTCAGAATCACACCGAGGTTGTTGTACGCCGGCCAAAAATTCGGCCTTTCGATCAAAATGTCGCGGTACGCCTGCGCCGCCTCCGGCAGCAGGCCCTGGCGTGCGAGCGCCCAAGCTTTTTCATAGAGAATTTCGGGGTTTCCGGGGTCCGCCTGCTGTGCCTTTTGAAAAAAAGCCTGCCCATCATCCGCTTTGCCCTGCGAAACCAGGACCAGCGCCTCGCTCAGGAGTCCCATCGCGGAAAGAGGGTTGTAGCGCAGAGCGTTGCCTGCATTGCTGATTGCGAGGTCCAGATTGGCTGATTCCCTGGTTACGTAGAACTGGCGCAAATAGGCAATTGCCAGCTCGGCGTAACCCAGGGCAAAGTGCCCATCCAGGTCAAGAGCCTGCTGGTACTTTTCAATGGCTTGCTCCAGTCCGGCATGATTCGGTTCATTCACGAGTTGTTCGGCTTCGCTATACGCCTGATACACATCCGGAGGGACATTTTTTAGTTCTTCGGGATCGCTCAACTGGATGTCGCCGCTGGGAAGTTGCAGTAAAGAGGCGGCCAGGAGCGAGGCCTTCTCCGCAAGGCCGCCAATCGAGACCATGGCACACTCTACGGCGCCTTTGCGCAGCACACGCTCGGAGTGCGCATCCAGCAAGCGCAGAAACAGCTTCGCCTGGGATGCAGTGAGCTCAAGCGACGCAGCCAGGACCAGGTTCGCGCCCAGCGCTGTTTCGGCCTTCGCCGGCGAGTCGATCGCTTCTCGTGGCCCCGGCTTGTCTCCAGGTGCGATGATCATCAGATTCTTCACAGACGCCTCTGCGCGCGCAAGCCGCTGGCCGATTGAGTCCAGGACTGTGAACAGAAGTGCCGGTGGCCGATCCGCAGGCATCGGCATCAAGGCAACAAACCTTGTGGAGGGAAGAGGGTTCAGGATGTTTACGAACTGCGCCCAGTCCAGCCACAACCCAAGTGCGACGCCCGCGCCTGCGCCCGACCCGAGCAACAACATCTTCCTGCGCGAGATGCGCTCCCTGCTTGAAGAGCGATTTTCCGAGCGCGCAGCCATTGCAGGCATTGCCAGCATCGCATCTGGGACGGTCTGGAATCGCTCCTCCACGGCGGACCTGAGGCAACCCGCTATAAAACGCCGCCATGGTTCGGGAATCTCGGCTGCGTAGAACGGCGTCTTCACGCTCTTCCCGCGCCGCATGGGAACACGCGGCGCGTGTCCCGTTAAAACCAGATGACCGACCACTCCCAGCGCATACACATCGCTGGCCTTTGTCGGCGCGCCTCCATAGAAGAGTTCCGGGGCCATGAAGCCGGGCGTCCCAGCAACTCCATCTACAGTAAGTGCCGTCTCCTCACCCAACGCCGCCCGCGCAAGGCCAAAGTCCGTGACCCAGGCAATCGCGTCCGCGCCTGAACCTTGCAGAATGATGTTCGCAGTCTTGATATCTCGATGCAGGATTCCCGCCTGGTGGGCAGCGGTGATCCCCGCTCCCACCTGCCTCAAAATGGAAAGCGCTTCCTCGTCGGGCAAAGGACCCTGGCGCGAAAGCCGCGCTGCGAGACTCTCGCCCGCCAGCAGCTTCATCGTCAGGTAAGTGAGTTGCCCCTCTGGCCGCTTCCAGTGCCCAAGATCGTACATCGGACAAAGATTCGGGTGAACCACTTCACGAGCGCTCAGAACTTCCCGCTCGAATCGCCGGCGCATCGTCGGATCGGCGGCATAGTGCGAAAGAATCGTCTTGAGCGCCACATGAATGCCGCGCAGTTGCCGATCCTCCACCTCATACACCTCGCCCATCCCGCCGCGGGCGATGAATCGAACCACGGAGAAGCGGGCGTCAATCAGGTCGCCGGCCTTAAATTGCGAATCGCCCGCCGGCGCTCCCGCGTGCTCCCTGGATGAGCCACGAGCAGGCTCCGCCGCGGCGTCCTGTTGTTCGTCCAAGCCGAGTCCTGCGGCCGGCGGTGACGTGCTATCGGTATTGGTGGGAAAGTCGTCCATCTCTCACGGGCGAACCGGCCTGGCGCGCAAGTCCGGGAGGAATCGTTCAACCGGAGTCGAATTTGGACTTAGGTGAGGAAGCGAGCCGGCAACGCCGTCACGATGAGTGTACCCCGGAAGTCTTGAATTGCAAGGCCCTTTTGCCAGACACCCGCCTCGGATCTGCGGCTAGAGCTTCGGCGTGAATTCTGGAAATCCTCTAGTGACGGGCGGCGCTGGGAAACGGTTTCGATCCGTCGCCGACAATCACATCGATTGTCTCCAGCTGGCCATTGCGGATGTAGACGAGCTTGGCATCGCTTCCCGGCCTCAAGACGAAGATCGAACTGACCAAATCGGCCGTGTTCTTCATCGGATTTCCGTTCAGCGAAACAATGATGTCGCCAACCTTTAGTCCAGCGCTATCGGCGGGGCCGCCTTGAACCACTGCGCCAATTTTCGATCCGGGCATGACAACGTGAGCCTGCGCCCCGGTCCCGCTCGTGACGTCCTCCAACTGAAGGCCAATCACGCCGTACGGTTTAACAACGCACACAGACATCAAGTCGACATTCGTACCGCTTTTCTCCTGCGACCATGTGCTGCCGCCATCCTGGGTGTGCAGGATGATGCCGGCATGGCCCACTGCCCAACCCGACTGCGGACTGACAAAGTTGACTTCATCCAAATCTTCTCCGGTGCCGCTGGTCTGGAATTTCCACGTGGCACCGCTGTCGTCGGTGTGCAGGATGACACCGTCGCGACCAACGGCCCAGCCTGACTGCGGCGATACAAAGGCGACCGACATCATATCCACCCGGGTGCCGCTGGCCTGAGTCTTCCATGTGCTGCCGCCGTCTTCCGTGTGCAGGATTGTGCCCTTTCTGCCGACGACCCAGCCCGAGGTCGCCGAAGGAAAGGACATCCCGATCAAGGGTCGAACAGTGGGACTGTTCTGCTTTTTCCATGTGGCGCCGCCGTCTTCGGTGTGGACAATGGCACCGTCAGAACCCGACGCCCAGCCCGATTGCTTGTTGATGAAGGTCACGAAAGAAAGATAACTGGGAGCGCCACTCTTCTCCGGTTTCCAGGTGTTTCCAGCATCCTCAGTATGCAGAACGATGCCTTCGCCTCCGACGATCCAGCCGACATTCGGCTCGACAAAGGCGACCTCGCTGAGGTCTTCGCTGGTTACACCCTTGCCCTGCTGGCCCCATGTCGCGCCACCGTCATTCGTGTGAAAGATAGCGCCTCCGCTGCCTATCACCCAGCCCGACTGCCTGGTCGGGAAAGCCACCGAGTAAAACGCCCCTGTGCTTGTATTCTTCGTGATCCAGGTGAGGCCGCCGTCTTCGGACTCAACCATTTTCGCCTGTTCTCCAACCGCCCATATCGACCAGGGCCCACCGAGCGGCGCATTCGCGTTCATAGTGGGAACCTGATGCGCCTGGTCCCTTTCCGCTTCGCCACCTGACGGTGTGCCGACGTGCGTCCAGAACAGAAGCGTCCCAATGACGACGTTCACGCATACTATTGTGGTTACCAAAACCAGCAGGAGCCTTTTTCCTGGCTGCGCAGGGTCATTCTGTCGGAGCGCCGCGCGGACCTCAAGAACCGCGCTACTGAGCCAGGCAATCGAAAGAACGAGCAGGGCGACAAAGAATACGGCGAAGCTGAACGCGCCCCAATCAGCCTTTTGAGAAAAGGCCTGGCAGGAATCTGTGTAGCGGTAACTGATGAGGGTTCCAGTGAGCCAGGGAGGAACAATGCCATGCCACACGGTGGCGCAGCTCCTGAGTGTGTAGAAGCCCACGGTCGCCACAACGAGGGCAACGCAGCCGGACAAACCTTTGACGAAACCCAGTACGCCCGGAGACAGGTAGCCGAAGCCCGGCACAGCCTTGCGCTTGCCGATGAATTTATGCGGCCACATCGCGCGCATTCCAAGCCGAAGAATCAGGTAGCCGGAGAGAATGATGACCGTGTGCTCGCCGATCCACCAAATCATTTCCAGTAAAGGATGGTCGTGCACGATCACCCACGCCGAATCAACGTCTGCCCCCATCCAGCTAAGCCACTTGGGGGTGACGCCGTTGGTGATAATCGGAGTGCAGTATTTGACCAGGCCAAACAGACCCACCAGCCCCCAGACGATCATGACCGAGGCGCCGAACCCCAGCAGAACCCACCCGAGGATTCTGAACTTGAGCGGCTGAAGCGTGGGCAGCGCTTCTGCGGCTTCGCTGGGAGTATGGCGGCGATAGCGCCTGAGCCGCCGCACGCCCGACCGGAACCACGCCAAGCCGCCCGCGCCCACAAACAGCGATAGAAACGCAAAAAGAGAAAGGCCGAATTCGGAGCTGGTTGTATTCGACGTGCCGAAAATGACTGTGTAGAGGCAAAGCATGATGAAAGCTGCCGCAGCCACGCAAACGATGGAGCCGGCCAGAACCGCGGCCCAACTGACCACCATGGCTTGCACCCTCCGACTGGCAAGCACGGGCTGCACCAACGCGTCGTGACTCAATTCGTAGTAAGTGCTGTCCGATCTCCGGTCCGTGCGCAGCAGGCGGCGCTCGACCAACTGGCTTAGCGTCTCGCGAGGCAGTTTAAGTTGGCGAAGCAGCTCGCGCTCCTCAACGCTGAGCCTTCGACCTTCCGGGCTGATCAGATACTGCTCGCACAGAACCCGGACCGCGCCGCGCAGATACCTGGCCGGAAGCGACCGGATGGCATCGGCATAAAAATTCTCCAGCGTCTCGGCCAGACCGGCATCACCGCCAAGATCCGCGAAATTGATGACCACTTCTCCGCTGGACTGCTTTTGTTTGAACGCGGCAATGCTCTCAATGCGCTGGCAAATCAGCTGCAGGTGGAAAGGTTCGACGTGCGGGCCGCCGGAGCTGCGGGCGCCGGCTGTCGATTTGGTCAGGTAGGCAAGAATCGAGGTCACAACATCTGGTTCCAGACGGAAAGCCCGCGTGGAAGCATCTCTGGCCTCGATTGCTGCCGGCCCGGTAATCGCCTTCGACGCCATCTCATACGTCAGCGGCGCCAGGCGGTAGCGGTGATCCAGGATCTCCGGTATGTGATCCGAAGCTTCTTCAAGCAGCCCCAGGAAGTCTTCGCGCAGCGACAGCACCACACGGATCGATGGAGGGCCTTCGCCGGCGGCTGACTCGATCTTGGGTTGCGACGGCGGGGCGATGCCACGAATCAGATAGCCCAACTCGGAAAGAAAACTCTCCCGCGCATCCTGCGATTGAAGCGTAAACAATTCCTCGAATTGATCGAGAATCAGGATCGGCGTCAGGAGAAGATCGTTGCGCCAAAATTCAACGGTCTTGAAAAAACTCCAAAGAGAGGACGTGTCTCCCGGAACGTACTCCACCTGCTGCCGCTCGGCTTCGGCCTTCACTCCTTCGAAAACTGAAAACAGCGGACCGTTCTTAATGTCGTTGACCCGCACAAAAAGTGGCAGGCTGTTCGCTTCGCGCAGGCGGGGCGCTACACCGGCGTTGAGGAGCGAAGTCTTCCCTAAGCCGGACTTGGCATAGACAATGACCAGCCGATTGGCGAGGATTTGGTCAGTCAACGCGACAGTGGCCGGCTCGCGCCCGAAAAACGTGCGGCGAGAAAACTCGTCGTCGCGAAACGGTTGAGCGCCGGGATATCGGTGGAGGGTTTCCATCAGGTCTCTCTATCGGTTACGGCGCTGATACTCGCGCTTCAGGGTTGAAATGATCTTCGAGAAGTCTTCGTCGAAAGCCGTTTCCCTCAGCTCCATTTCATCGAATTTGCGGAGTGCGTCAACCCGGTCCTCCTCAGACAGAACCTCGGTGCGAACAGGAATCAGAAACGATCCTCGGACGCGGAGAGCACGCTCGCACGCAAGCGCGACCTCCTTGTTCACGTAGCTGTCGGTCTTCCGGCAGAAGGCCGGCGTGTAAAGCACCAGCACGAAGTCCGAGGCGTCCAGGTCATTCTCGATGCGCTTATTCCAGTCGTCTCCACCTTGCAGGGACTCCTGATCGAGCCAAGGCTCGAAGTATTCCTTTTGCAGCGCATCAAATACTTTCGAGGCCAGAGCCGCATCCTCTCGCGCGTAGCTGATAAAGACGCGAGGGCGAGGGCCCAGCGGCATAGCTTGCCCAACAAAGCCGCCGTCGGCCTCCAGTCGATCCGAAAGCTTGGTAAGGAAATCCCCGACGTCATCGTCTTCAAGTTCGACACGAGTGCCGCGCTGATAAAAGAGGATCATCTCGTCGCGATCCGATTGGATCAGGCCATCGAGAGGCTCGGCGGCAATTGCCGGGCCGCTGCGATTGAGCTCCAGCGCGCGGAGAAGGATTTTGAGGAGAATGCGCAGATCCCAGTGCCTGATTCCGAAGCCGACGAACAGGAAGCTCTGGCCCACGCGCTTGAGCACGCGCAAGAAGCTATTGGGAAGCGGCGGCCGCTCAGAGACGACCCGGATCAAAAAGTCGAGAACGTCATTTTCGCTGAGCACGAGAGAGGATGGTTCTTCGGCGCTCCCAAAGAGGTGGAAGACGACGGGCGAAGCCGGAGTACCGGGCAACACAAACTCGGGGTTTTCTCTCTTGTCGCCACGCAGATGATAGCGGTGCGTGATGGGCGATTTTCCCGCCGCTTTAAGAGCCTGCTCCAGCATGGTGTCCTGGCCAGTGGTCACGATGAGCGAAAACGGAAGCGCTGCCAACTGCTCATGCACAGAGGAAGGACTATACTGACGCGACGTCAGGACCATCTCCGCCGTGGCGCGGAGAGTGGTGGGCCCGAATCCCTCTGTGTCTTCATATTGCTGGGCAAGGGCCGCCAGAGTGTTCCCGCTGGGTGAGCGGTCATCTTCTTCGAGCTCGCGAGCGAGGCGAAGCCGGAGTTCCTCAGCCAGCGTGTTGCCGCTCTGAGATCCATTCGTCGCAGAAGTCGCCTTGACGGGAATCTCGGAGCCGAGCATGAGAACGCAGTTGCCATGCCGGAGAGAACCGACCAGATTATTCCAGTGCCGCTCTTTCACTCGTCCTCCACCGGCGACTTGGCAACTGTGATGCTGATTCCAGGGCCTCGGTCAGACGCACTTTCAAGACTCGAGCAACTGCGCTACTCATGGGACGTTCGAATGCGCTGCGGGGACGCTGGTTTCAACCGGGGATTCCATTCTACCTCGCAGGCACGGGCGAATCTACAGTCAGCTTCCTCTATCGGCATTTTTTGCACGCGGGCTGAACGGCGGGGACAATACACGAGCACCCGGAGGAGCGGGCGAGCACCGCGAATCCGGAGGGGTGGGAGAAACGGACAAGGGGACTCCGGCCTACAGCTCATTCGGATTGCTGTAGACCGGAAGTCTCACTTGCAGAAGAAGCGCCTTGTGCGGCACCCGCCTCAGAAAGTCAGTTTGAGCGCCAGTTGGATAAGGCGCGGATTGTTCACCGTGGAGTTCACGGCGCCAAATCCAGCCGCGTTGATATCGTTCACCGGCGCGCCGAATTCGGGGTGGTTGAAGAGATTGAAGAACTCGGCGCGGAAATTCAGCCCCGTCCCTTCGCGAGGCAGTGCGATCTGCTTGACGAAGGAGAAATCGGTGTTGACGAAGTCGGGACCGATGACCGGCACGCGCGAGGCATCGCCCAACTTGCCGGGGACCACGACGCCACCAGAGCTATTCAACACCTGAGCTTGAGGAGCAGGAAAGCAGGATTCGTTAATCCATTGATGCATGCCGTGATTCGCCTTGTAGGGATCGCAGCCCGCGACCTGGTCCGGCCGGTTGAAGTTATTGTCGTTGCCGCCGGCGTTGAAGGTGGTGCCCGACCCGTTGAAGCTGTCGATTAAGGGAACCGGAAATCCGGACGAGACTCTCTCTATGAGAGTCAATTGGATGCCGCCGAAAATGGCGTTGGTGGTGTCATTCCAATTGTTGCCGAATTGCTTTCCACGGCCGAAGGGCAAATCGTAAATCACGCTGCCCGTGAAGCTGTTATCGAGATTGATCTGCGACAAAGCCCAATCGAGTTTTTGCCAGTTGGGCAACCCGAAGTAAGGGGCGCTGAGTTCCGAGCCCAGGCCGTCGGAGAGGCCGTTGTCGTAGGTGCGCGAGTAGGTGTAGGCGAGCAGAGCGTAGAGGCCGTTTTTGGCGGTCTTGGTCTCGGCCTTCACCTGGAACGAGTTGTAGTTCGTCTTGCCGGGGTCACCGTAGAGCAGGATCGAGTTAAAGTTCGGAGGAGTGTAGGGATAGAAGAAGGGCGCACCGCCGGGCAGGCAACCAATTGTGTAGCCGGATATGGCTCCGCACCCCGACGGGCTACTGACAGTGAGGGCGTTGCCGATGACCGTCAGATGGCCGCCGGTCGAGCCGGCATAGCCTGCGGTGAGCAGAATATCGCCGGGCAGCTCGCGTTCGACGTTGGCGTTATATTGGTGTACTCGGCCAGGCTGGAAGTTGGTTGGCTGGTAGGCGTATGTGCCCACAAAGCTGGATGTGTCCTGCGGGGTGGGCAACAAGGGAAAACCGGTGGAAAGGGTGAAGTTCAGCTCCGGAGTCTGGCTGAGCACGGTGGCGCAATAGGAAGTTGCAAAGGCGCAGCCGGTTGAGAATGTTGCCGGAAGCTGATCGGATTCACCGAGGTTGGGTGGATTTTGCCAGAGGCCCTGCGCGCCCTGGTTCCAGGAGGAGTCGTGATAGATGCCGAAGCCGACGCGAACCACAGTCTTCTCGCTGCCGAGAACCTTCCAGGTGGCGCCCACTCGCGGCTCGTATGCGCCCCAGAACATATTGACGCCGGCCGAATTGCTCACGCCGTTCTTGCCGGCGATGAGAAGCTTTCCCGTTGAGGGGATGTAGTCGGACATGCGGTTATGGACCTCGGTGGTGGGTGTGGTCATATCCCAGGCAAGGCCGAGGTTGAGGGTGAGCGACGGCGTAACGCGCCAGTCATCCTCGACGAAGGGCCGGTAGATTTTCCATCGGCGGCCAGTGACGGCGCCGTCGTAGACCTGATCATGGACGCCCAAACCGGTCATTCCCATCAGCAAGTCGGCTTCGGTACTTCCAGGGGCACTGCCGACGCTAGTAAAGGCTCCGAAGAGGCCGACGATCCAAAAGCCATCCTGGAAAGCTTCGGTGCCGACGTTCATCTGATTGGCGCGAAGATCGATGCCGGTGTGAATCTCATGCTTGCCGCGGATCAGATCGAGATCGTCCTTGAAGGAGTAGATGTCGGTTCCGCCCTGAAATGGGGCGTAGCCGCGATCGCCGAGAGACCAGTAGCCCAAAACCTCAGTGGAGACCAGGCCTTGACTGTATGAGCCGCCGGGCAGAGGGGTGCCGCCGGATGAACAGCCAAGATTCGCGCCAGGAATCCCCAGCTTGGCAGACTCGCACGAATAGTTATCCTGCGATGCAATGTAGTCGAAGATGCGATCGTAACCCACGGTGGCCTGATTGAGCGTATTGGGCGAGAATACGTGGGTTTCGCCGAGCGCGGCGTTACGCGCGTGGTTGATGAGAGTCTCATTGCTGCCGAATGCATTGCCTTCCGCCAGGTACGGCGCGGGCGCGCCGCCGGGCGCGAAGGTTCGCGCTTGATCGTAGCTAAATCGGGCGAAGGCATTGTCGCTGGCAGTAAACGCCTGATCGAGGCGAACGTCGAACTTGGTTTCGTTCAGAGCGCGGACAGGCTCGGTGACGTAGTTGTAGCTTGCGCCGGCAACGCCCGCATTGGCGTTGGGCGGAGGATAAAGATTGATCATGGACTGGCCAACGTGGTCGATGAGGTTAGAGGGGATCTTGTTGCAGTTGGCTCCCAGGGCCTGGCTTCCGTCGGCGTTGGCAGGGATAGGGGCGCCCGTCGATGCATTGCACTGGAAGTAAGGATTCGCCGCGCCGACCATGTTCGGATTGGCAATTTCCGGGACGAAAGCGGAGCCGATCCCGGAGAGGGTGTTGCCGAAAGCATCGGCAGAAAAATCGCCGCCGCGCATGGCCATCGAGGGAACCAGGCCGGTGTAGACGATTCCCTCACGCTCATACTTCTGCTCGCCATCGACGAAGAAGAAGGTTTTGTTTTTGCGAATGGGTCCGCCCACGGAGCCGCCAAACTGGTTCAGGTTGAACTTCGCGGTTGAAGTGGCGAAATCGGCTCTGGCGTCGAGGTCGGTGTTGCGGACGAACTCGAAGAGCGATCCATGGAGGTCGTTCGATCCGGATTTTGTGGTCACCAGGACGGTGGGTCCGGCGCGCGTGCCGTATTCGGCGGAGTAGGTGTAGGTCAGGACTTTGAATTCCTGGATGTCGTCGATCGAGGAAAAGATCCCGATTCCCCCGGCAGTAAGCTCATTATTGTCGACGCCGTCAAGCAGCCAATCCGTGCTGTTGGGGCGCGAGCCGCCTACAGACAGTGAGTACGAGCCGCGGGCCGACACTTCGCTGTCGGTGGCTCCGGTAAAAAAGCTGCCGGTGCTGGTTTCGGCCGTGGCGCCGGCGGTGAGCGTTGCGAGCTGCACGAAATCACGGCCGTTCAATGGAAGTTGCGAGACCTCCTGCGAAGTGATCACCTGGCCGAGAGACGGGTTGGTCGTCTCGACAGCGACGGCCTCGCCGGAGACGGTCACCGACTCGGTTACGCTCGCAGGCACGAGCGTGAAATCGAGTTCCCGTGCCTCATCCACCTGGAGACGCAGATCTTTCGACACGGCGCTTTGAAAACCGGGTGCGTCCACTTTAATGTCGTATGACCCCACCGGCAGGAGCGGGATGAGATAGTGCCCTGCACTGTCGGTCTTGGTGTCTCGCTCGAGGCCCGTCGCCTGAGAAGTGACGGCGACACTGGCAGAGGGAATCGCTCCTCCGGATTTGTCGTTGACATTTCCGGAGAAACTTCCCGTGGCCTGACCACGCAGGCCCGGTGCGAACCCGAATGCGAGTACGCAGACTGCGGCGGTAAGAAGCGTTGTGAGGGATTTTGTCCTGGCCCGAGAATTCACAAATCTGCAACAATTCGCGCCGATCTGAGTGCTTTTCATTATCATGCCCCTTTCGAATGAGGTTGTTTTATGCCGGCTGCGCATGGTGCGCGCTCAGCCTCCAAAAAATCTGCAGTATGTTTTTTTGCCGCTTGAGTAAAAGCGATTTCACCAATCCAGCTGCGGGGAACGAACGATTTAGATGCAGTGGCTTGTGAGGCCCATATGATCTCCCTTGAAATGGGGAGGAATTGCAATCGGGCGTGCGAAATCCGCAATGAACCCCAGTGGGAGGACCCCAGGTTATAAGACTGTATGAACTTGCCCGCCAAAAGTCAACGCAAGTTTTTGCACCGGTGAGTCACATTCCGCTCCACCTGGCAGCAGCGAATGGCCGGGACACGCCCATCTATAATGAGCGATGGAAAGGCGCGGCTCGCGACGACGAGCGCGCAGAGGTCGATGGAAACCATGGGAGATTTGCAGGGAAGAATTGCGTTGGTGACGGGCGGAGCGCAAGGTATCGGACGCGCGATTGCCGAGGAGCTGGCTGCGGCCGGAGCGACGTTGGCGCTAGCGGATGTGAACGAGGCCAAGCTGGCCGAGACGGTGGGCGAGCTGAAGGCCCAGGGGATCGATGCAACGGCGTTTACCGTGAATGTCTCGAGCGAGGAATCGATTCAGGCCGGGGCCAAGGCGATCCTGGACAAGTTCGGCAAGGTGGAGATCCTCGTCAACAACGCCGGCATCACGCGCGACAATCTGATGCTGCGCATGAAGCGCGCGGATTGGGACCTGGTACTGAGCATCAATTTGACGGGAGCGTTCCTGCTGACGCAGGCACTTCTGAGCCCGATGCTGAAGAACCGTTGGGGACGGATTGTTGGCATCGCCAGCGTGGTGGGCCGCGCGGGGCAAGCGGGCCAGGTGAACTACGCGGCGTCGAAGGCCGGGCTGATCGGATTGACTCGCTCCCTGGCGCGCGAGGTTGCGTCGCGAGGCATTACGGTCAATGCCGTGGCGCCGGGTTTTATTGAGACACCGATGACAGCGGTGCTGAGCGAGGAACAGACCAAGGCGATGCTGGCGACGATTCCGCTGGGACGGCGGGGGACGCCAAAGGACGTGGCGCAGGCAGTGAAGTTCCTGGCCTCGGATGCTGCATCGTATATCACCGGACACGTGATCGACGTGAACGGCGGGATGTTCATGGGCGGGTGAAAAAGGCCGGACAGTCCCGGATTCCAAGCCACCCAAAGTAATCACAATCCTTAAAGTTCTGACGCCGGCCTGCCGATGAAAGGGCGGGAAGGTTTGCATGGCGGCACGTGCGGAAGTGGCGGAGCCGGTTGGAGTGTGCGGTCAATCGGTGTGCTCGGCGCCAGCGCCGGTGGCGGGAGTGCGCTATGTGGCGCGACAGCCGATCCTGGACCTGCGCGGCAAGGTCCATGGGTACGAATTGCTGTTCAGGAACGGCCCCGAGGCTATATTTCGCGGCGATGGCAACATGACCACTCGCACCATGCTGGACAGCACGGTGATGTTCGGGCTGGGAAGGTTGACAGCGGGCTTGCCGGCGTTTGTGAACTACACGGAAGAAGCGCTGACACGCGATCTGGTTCATGTGTTGCCTTCCGGCATGACGGTGCTTGAAGTCCTGGAGGACATCGAGCCTTCGCGGCCGGTGATCGAGGCGTGTCGCCGACTGAAGGCGTCGGGTTTCCGGCTCGCGCTCGACGATTTCGTCTGGCGGCCCGGGATCGAGCCCCTGGTGGAGATTGCCGACTACATCAAGGTGGATTTTTGCGTTACCGATCGCGAGGAGCGGCTTCGGCTGCTGGACCGATTGAGCGGCATTACGGTGGCGCTGGTGGCGGAAAAAGTTGAGACGCAGGAACAAGTGCGTTGCGCGCACGACGAAGGCTTCTCCTTGCTGCAGGGGTATTACTTCTGTAGGCCCATCCTGATTGAAAATCACAAGATTCCGGCCAACCGTCTCTCTCACGTAGCGATTCTGCGGCTGATGGAGAGCGAATCAATGGACCTGCACGAGCTGACGCGGCAGGTGGAGCGCGACACTTCACTCACGGATCGCCTATTGCGGCTTATCAACTCTCCGGCGTGCGCCATGCAGCGGGAAGTACGCAGCGTACAGGCGGCGCTGATCGCGGTGGGCGAGGAGACGTTTCGGCGCATGGCCACGCTGGCCATTACTAGCGAATTGAGCGCGGGCCAGCCGGTGGAGCTGTTGCGCATGGCGTTTGTGCGCGCGCGATTCTGCGAATTGGCCGGATTGTTCACCGGACTGGATCACACGGAGCAGTATCTGCTGGGGCTGCTGAGCCTGCTTCCGGCAATGCTGCGGACGCCCATGCGGGAACTGGCGCCAACGCTGCCGCTCCGCGACGAGATCCGGCGTGCGCTGTTGGGCGAAAAAATTCCGCAGCGCAGCCTGTTGTTCTGGCTTGAAGGACACGAGCGGGGCAAATGGGAACTGTGCGATCTGATCGCGGAACGGCGCGAGCTGCGGCAGGAGGACCTGTTCCAGTGCTATGAGGAAGCCTTGGGATGGGCCGAGGCCGTGCTGCAGTCCTCCTGACGGTCGAGCGGCACTGGATCGACGACCGGTATAGAATCCCTGCGAGTCGTTAACCAGACCATCGGAGGGATCCTATGAGCGACCAGGGCTTTCCTTTTTCCTCAATGCCACCTGCATTTCCTACTACAAATGTGCCGCGAGGCGCGATGACCTTCGGACAGATTCTGGATCGTGTGCTGCAACTGATGCGGGCCAACTGGAGGCTGTTTGTGGGCATCGCGCTGGCGCCTGCCGCGGGCCTCATTGCCTACTTTGGGATTATGTTTGCCGCCTTCTTCCCGTTACTGAAACCGGTGATCCTGCACCAGACGCCGAATTTTTCGGTGACGACGATTGTGTCGCTGGCCGTGGCGTACATTCTGGGCGTCGTGCTGATGGTTTTGATTTTCGCGCTCTACGAGCCGGCGGGGGTCTATGCCGCGCTGGAAGCGAATAGCGGAAGGCGGGTGACGTTTCGTGCGGCCTGGTCGGTGTCATGGAGCAAACCCGGGCGCTACGTCTGGCTCTCGATCCTGCGCGCGGTGATCGTGATGCTACCGATCCTGATCTTCGGCGCGCTGATCGTCGGATCCGTCGGGCTCACAATGGCGCATGGACAGGGCGGCTTGGATCCATCATTGATGGTGCTGGTCTTTCCGCTCTTCATGCTGCTCTACCTTGCATGGCTCGTCTACACCGTGCTGATCATGCTGCGACTGGTGCTGGCGGTACCGGCAAGCGTGACGGAGGATGTGAGCGCATGGCGGGGTTTGCGCCGGAGCAATCAACTCACCAACGGCGCCAAGGGACGCATTTTTCTGCTGGGGCTCTTGATCTACGCCATCGCGTACGCCGTATTTCTGGTGGCCGAAGTGGTCATCTTCTTTCTGGGTGCGATGGTCGCGCTCGTGGGGATGATGCTGCATCTGGCCATGGCTCCTTGGGGGTTCGTCGGGATCGGCGCTGGGGTGACTGTGTTCGCCTGCGCTTACATGGTTTGGATCGCTGCTGTCGCGTCGGCCTACTGCACTTTGTTCGCGGTGGTGTACCACGATCAACGGCTGCGGCTGGACGGGACCGCAGCGTCAGCCGCGAGCTAAGCGGGCGCAACAACGCGGCGCGTTCGAACCACGTCTACTGCGGGCTCAGGCTTTCTTGCGGCAGCAACTCATAGCTGACAAAGGCGAGCCTCTTGCTGTCGGGCGACCAGGAGGGAACGTTGATGGTTCCCTGGCCCCCGAATAACTTCGTCAGAACGTGGACCTGTTTGTCCGCCATCGACATGAGTCGCAACTGCACATCCTTGCCGGGTGGATGGCCGGTGACGTCGGGGGCGTAAGCAAGAAAGACCATCCACTGACCGTCCGGCGAGATATGCGGAAACCAGTCGTTGGTGTCGTCGGAGATGACCTGCTCCTGCCCGCTGCCGTCGGGCTTCATGCGCCAGATCTGCATGTGGCCGGTGCGCTCGGAGTTGAAGTAGATCCAGACGCCGTCTGGCGAGTATTCGGGGCCGTCGTCGAGACCGGGCGCAGTGGTAAGCCGCGTCTCCGCGCCGCCCGCGACGGGGATGGTGTAGATGTCGAAGTTGCCGTTGCGCTGGCCAGTAAAGGCAAGCGTCTTGCCGTCCGGCGACCAACCGTGCCAGTAGGATGGGCCGTCGGGCGTGAGCTGGCGAGGCGTTCCTCCGGCGATGGGAACCACGAAAACACGCGATTGGTGGTCAGGGTTCGAGTTGTCGCTGATGGCCAGCATGGTTCCGTCAGGCGAGAGGCCGTGATCGTTGTTGACATGCAACTCGGGAGCGGTGTCGATGGCGGCAGGCTGGCCGCCGGCGAGCGCCAGCTTGAAGATCCTGTTGTCCTGATTGAAGAGAAGCGACGAACCGTCGCGGGACCAGTTCGGAGCCTCGAAGTGGGCGGCCGCAACATACTCGACATGACGGTCGGTTGAAGCAATGGAAATCGTCTCGAGCGCGCTTACCAGGACTGGGTTGCCCGTCGCGGGTTGGAGATGATCGATTTTGACATGGGAGAAAGCCGCCCGCTCGATCACATCCTTATTGTGAGCGCAGACGCCAATGCCGATATAGAAAGTGCCGGTCAGCGTCACCTTGGTGGATGCTCCCGCCGGTTCCAACTTGCCATCTTCGCCCGAGACAAGGGCGTAGAAGTAGTCGCCGCGTTTCTCAATGCGCACCGTTTTGGGCGCGGTGACGTGGGCTTGCACCTCGTGCATAATACCGCCGGCCGAATCGCGGAATTGCAGAGAAGTGAGGCCAACTCCGTGCACGGCCACGTCAACGGCGGCCGAATTGCCGTCCAGGGACTGGCGAATCATGAGAACGGCTTTGCGATGGGGATCTCCGCCGGAACCGAGGATCGCGATGTCGGCGGTGAGAGCAACATCTCCCGAGACCTTGGCCCACACAAAATGGAAGTCATCGCTCGAGAACCACATGTTTTCGCCGCTGCCGCTGACTGTATAGGTTCCAGTGGCGCCGTCATATTGCGCAGAGCCGGGGTGGAGGACAGTGCCCACGTCCTGCTGGCCTTCAAAGATGACCAGCGGACCGGCGACGATGTCAGGCGGTCCTGCGGCGCCGGCCTGCGCAGAGACTACTGCAGCGAATGCGACAACACAAAAGGCGATGGCGGCGAGTTTGACCGGAAACAGCAAGGATTTTTGCGACATGGAAGGCCTTTCGAGAGCTCATTCAATGGCGACGGAACTTGGGCGAAATGCACGGCGCCCGATGGCGAGTTTCCGAACTCAAAATGCGTGTGGTTCTCAACCGCAAAGAAGGATATCTCATCGAGCGGGCCCTCAAGAAGGATCCAGAGGGCACTTGGCCGTTCAAGAAATCCACGGCAAGTGAATCCCGAACCCATTCCGGCTCATCTGAGAAAATAATGGAAGTGAAACGAGAGAGACATTTTGCGACGCGACGGGCACCAGCGATTGGTTTGATGCCGCGCGCGGGTAGGCTCCTCGCTCTTCTGGTCCTGGCCGGATCGATCGCCGCGGTCGCACGGGCGCAGAATCCTTCATCCGCGGAAAATCCCTTTTGGGGCAGCGTGACGGCGCAACCAGTGACCGGCGAGCCGCTGAAGCTGTCACTGGACGACGCCATTCAGCGAGGCCTCAAGAACAACCTCGGGCTAACGGAAGTGGTCAACGAGGAAAAGGTCTATCACGCCGAGGTGAATGAGGCGATGCAACTGTTTCTGCCCACGATTACGCTGACGGGCGACACGGGCTACTACATGCACGACCTGGCGGCGCTCGGGTTTGGGCCGAAGACGATTGGCGAGTTCACGTCGCTGTTTCCTGGAGGCAAGGTTCCGGCCGGGCTTTCGCTGATTACGCGCGACGATTTGACCGAAGGCAAGATCCAGTACAACGAGATTCTGTTTTCAGGTCCGGTCATCCAGGGGTGGAAGGCGGCGAAGGGAGCGGAGCGTGCAGCGCACTTTGCCAAAATGACGGCGCGCGGCCAAGTGGTGCAGGACGTGGCCGAGGGCTACCTGAGGGCGATTGCGGACGAAAGCGAAGTGGAGAACGCGAAGGCGCTTGTGGAGCAGGCGCAGGTATTCGAAGATCACGCACACGCGGCGCACGAGGCAGGGACGGCCGCGAATCTGGACGAGCTGCGGGCGAAGGTGCAGTTGCAATCGCAGCAGCAAGCGCTGATCGCGGTACAAAATCAGGAGGCAAAGGATTTGATCTTGCTGAAGCGGGAGATTGGCGTCGATCCCGAACAGGCAATTGAGTTGACGGACGCGGCTCCGTACAGCGATCTGGCCGAGCAAACGCCGGAAGAGGTGAGGGCGACGGCCTACCAGAACCGGCAGGACTTCCAGAACCTGCAAAACCAGGCGGTCGCATACCGGGCGCTGAATAAGGTGTACCGCAGCGAGCGGCTGCCGACTCTGAGCTTCTACGGCAATTACGGCACCAGCACTGTGAACGGTGCGGGCACCCACGGCGACTTCATCGCCATGGGTATTTTGAGTTTTCCGATTTTCCGCGAGGCGAAGCTGCGCGGCGACGCGGACGCGTCAAAGGCGCAGATGGAATCGGTAAACGAGCAGCTCGACGATCTTCGCAATCATATTGACGAGCAGGTGAGGGCGGCGCTGCTGGACGTAAGCGCGAACAAGCAACTTGTGGATGTGGCGCGGTCGAATGTTGACCTGGCCACGCGCGAGTTGAGCGACGAGATCGACCGCGTGAACGCCGGCGTGGACGACAACCTGCCGCTGGTGACCGCCCAGGCGACGCTGGCTACCGCCGAGAACAACCAGGTGGAGAGCTTGTACGCGTATAACGTGTCGAAGATCGGACTTGCGCGCGCGTCCGGCGTGCTGGAGCAGCAGTACCGGTCGTATCTGGGACAGTAAGCCCCGGCGAGTTGCACAAATCCATGCCAAATCATCGCCTCGCCCCGATGTAATGTAGAAGCGGCAGGTGCACCCTGATGCAACAGAATCTGAAGATCGTTTATTACGTCGAGCCGAACATGGCCGCCCTGGCCCGGCGGGCCGCGGATTTCTTCGTCGAACAGGCTGTTCAGGCGGTAACGGCGCGCGGCGTGGCGCGCATCGCAATCAGTGGCGGGTCAACGCCCAAGACAGCATTCGCAACTCTCGCCGAACAGGGTGAAGAGTGGCGCGTGCGAATGCCTTGGGAGAAGATCGACCTGTGGTGGGTGGATGAGCGGTGCGTCCCGCCGGATGACGCCGAATCGAACTATCGCATGACCCGCGAGGCGCTGCTGGACCACGTGCCGCTGAAGCCCGAGCAGATTCACCGCATGGAGGGTGAGCGCGAGCCCGATGACGCGGCGGCCAGGTACGAGGCGGAGATGCGAAAGAGCTTCGGACTTTACGGCACGGAGACGCCGCGATTCGACTTGGTGCAACTGGGGATCGGTCCGGATGGACACACTGCGTCTCTTTTTCCCTACACCGATGCCCTTCGCGTGACCGACCGGCTCGTGACAGCCAATTACGTGGAGAAGTTGGACATGTGGCGAGTGACCCTGACGCGACCGGTGATCAATCACGCTCGACAGGTGTTCTTCCTGATTGCAGGTACGGATAAGGCAATGATCCTAAACGAAGTATTGGAGGGAGAGCGCGATCCGGAGCGTCTGCCGAGCCAATTCATCGCACCTGTGAACGGTATACTGACGTTGCTTCTGGATCAGGCCGCAGCGGCTTTGCTGCCCGCGCCAGACGCGCAAGGTTACGGCGTAATCGAGAGGACTGAATGATTCTGGCAGGCGATGTAGGCGGCACCAAGGTTCACCTGGCGCTGTTCGATTTTACCGACGGCAATTTGAAGCACACACGCGATAAGCAGTTCCCGGCCAAGGAGTATGCCGGCCTCGAAGAGATCGTGAAGGAATTCATTCTGACGGACAAAGTGACGTCAGCGTGTTTCGGCGTGCCGGGCCCGGTGCGGGAAGGGCGGCTGCGGCTGACCAACCTGCCGTGGACGCTCGATAGCCGCGAGCTGGCGCGCAATCTGAAGATCGATTACGTTTTTCTCATCAACGATCTGCAGGCGAATGGGTACGGAATCGCGGAGCTGGCGGCGGACCAGATTTACACGCTGAGCGATGGCGATTCGCGGCAGGTGGGCAATCGGGCGCTGATTTCGGCGGGAACGGGGCTGGGCGAGGCGTTTCTGGTGTGGGATGGGCGCGACTATGTTCCTTATCCATCGGAGGGCGGGCACTCGGACTATGCGCCACGCAACGACGACGAGATCGACCTGCTGCGCTTCCTGAAACAAAAATACAACGGGCGAATCAGCTTTGAGCGCGTCGTGAGCGGACAAGGAATCACGAACTGCTACGAATTCCTGCGCGAGGTGCGCGGCATGGATGAGCCGGCGTGGCTGGCCGAGCAGATAACCCAGGAAGATCCGAACGCGGCGATCACCGAGGCGGCGCTGAAAGCGAAGGCCGCGATTTGCGAGAAGGCGCTGGACATGTTTGTCTCGGCGTACGGTGCCGAAGCGGGCAATTTGGCGCTGAAGGTTTTGTCGGTCGGCGGATTATATGTGGGCGGGGGAATCGCGCCGCGCATCCTGGAGAAGCTGAAGGACGGAACGTTCATGAAGGCCTTCACCGACAAGGGGCGGCTGAGCCAGTTGCTGGTGAACATGCCGGTACGCGTGATCCTGGAGAGCCGCACTGCGCTGATGGGCGCGGCGGCGTACGCGGAGGCGCGCGCGGCAGAGTTGAGCGGAATTTCACCGCGAGCCGCGAGCGTGAAGTTCTAAATACAGTCTCTAGCTTCTAGCTAAAGACCATTCACGATGAGGGCGCGGTGCGAGCTGCGCCCTTTTGTTTTGTTGCGCCCATCGGTTATCGAGCGCGCGGTTATTTCACCAATGCAATCTGAATCTTTCTGATGATTTCGTGGGGCTGGGGCGGGTCGCACTGTGTCAAGGCTTCGTCGGTGCATGTGCGCATGATGGTTTTGACGGAATTGTCCATGCTGGCCGAGAGGATTTTGCCGTCGGCAATGCTGACGGTCAGCTCGTCGGTAAAAGTCTCCTGGCCAACCATACCGAGAAATTTGGCGGGAAGCTTAACCACCTGCACCCAGTTATTTGGGGTATCGGCTACGGGTGTTTGCATCCACGCGGCGGGAAACGTGACTTGAGGCTTCTCGGGCGGAACATGGCGGACGATGAGGACGGCGGTGCCTGACTGTGGGTCGATGGACTTCAGCGTGAAGTCGAAGTCGAGAGAGGTCTGGCCGAGGATCACTTGAGAGCCGTTGGCCCATGAGCTAGGCGCGCCATACTTGAAAGAGAGATGATCTCCCGCGTGGGTCAGTTGGCCGGTTTTGTTGGCCATCCAAAGATCGACATAGAAGGTCATGAAGTCCATGGCCGGTCCGACCATTTTGGGGTCGATGTCGCTAACAGCGGGTGGAATTATGTTTTGATCGGGATCGAGCGAAAGGCGCTGACGGAATTCGTCGCTCCCGGGCAAAAGCGTAGTCGCCTGGCCGTCGGAGACGAGATTCGTCCAGCGATATTCCTCAAAATAGGCGCCGCTTGCGTCTTTTTTGACCACTCCCTGCGCCTGAATGGTGTAATGCCAGGACTCGTTTTGTCCCGTCATGTTGTAAACCAGGGTTTCCCCGTCGTGGCATTGGCGTTGGAGAGGATTCTGCCGAGTGGGTCCGGCTTGCGCAACGAGGAGCGCCGGAGTTGCACAGAATACGAGACCGATAATTAGGTTTTTCGACTGGATGATGGTCTTCCTTTCTTGTGAGCGGGAAACTTCCGGCGCTCCCGAGTGGCAATGAGCAAGCGCCATGGCGGCGCTAGTGGAGCGGTTGCGGCTGGAGCGGCACGGAGTCGATCATCGCCGCGGATGAATTCTCGGTCGCAGTGGGCGCGGCGAAGAGCAATACGAGCAGACCCGCATAGGCGAAGGAGTCACCGGCGATTTCCGCGGAGTGGGCGACGCGAAGGACCATGGGAAGGAACGTGGCGCCAACAAGGCCATAGAATCCGACGGTGAATGCGTGAGCCATTCCGAGTGCAAACCAGAGGCCGCGGCGCGAGCCCTTCCAAAGCGCGATGAAGGGCAGTGACGCGGCGAGGAAGATGACACTGCGAACGAGCTGGACTGCAAGAATGGTGCTGAGCGCGGGAATGCGCAGACCGGCGATCCCTGCGTTGTAATAAGGCACAACGATTGGCGCGACGCATGATCCGAAGAAAAAGTAGATGAAAGGCCACGCGAGCCAGACGGCGGCGACACGCGGAATCCAGGCGAGCCAACTGCGATGCGGAAGGCCGGCGGCGCGCGCCGGCGCGCCAAAGGACCAGCCAAGCGCCGCGCCGACAAGCGCGGCGAGAATGACGTAAAAGACCGATGCGGAGGCGATGCCGTTATCAAGAAAGTGCGTAAACACTTTGGCTTCAATCATGCCGTTCACGCCGAGTGCAAGAAGGAGGAAACTGCCGAGAACGGCAGCGCGAAGCGGAGCCGAAGCGGCGAGGCCGCGTGAAATCGGGACAAGTCCGACGACCAGCACAAGGCCGGCGACAAGCTGAGCAAGAAACATAGACTGAGCCGGCGTGTTGCCCGGCATGGTGACAGCGGACAAATGCAGAAGCGTGCCGATCATGCCGCTGCCCAAAAGGGCTGCCACGAAAGCAACCCAACAAATTGCGATGCGAAGAATCGTTCTCATCTTGCTTCCTCCGCGAGCCGTGCACGAGCTTTTCGTGCCCAGCTGAGTTGAGCTTCAAACCCTTCGATCCCCGATTGAAAGGAGAGAAGGCCGGTGTTGATTGGCATCTTGGAGTTCATGCGCTCGAGATCGATGCGCAGCTCCGCGACATAG
>JBEKRG010000046.1:0-34773 GCA_049518955.1 Occallatibacter sp. | reverse complement strand
CAAGACCCTTTGGGCCGAAGCATTAACCCGCGATCACAAGCACCTGGCGCTTTTCTTTGCCGACACCGATTATGGTGAAGCGCGTCTCATGCTCGAAATCAGCGACGAAAAGTTTCTCGATGAAAGCTACGATATGACGGTGAGCGACGGAGCCATCGTGTTCACCAGTTGGAGCGACGGGCACAATCATATTTATCTCTACCGCTACGACAGGTCGAAGCCGCTCGGGTCCGACGCCAAGCTCGATCGCCAACTGACAACCGGCGATTTCGATGTCGGCGATGTGTACAGCGTGGACACTGCTCGTAAAGTGGTGGATTACGCATCCAACGAACGCAATCCACTGGAGCAGCAGATCTGGCAGGTGAATTTCGCCGGCGAGCGTAAGCAGCTGAGCGCGGGCGAGGGATTTCACCAAGCCACTTTTTCTCCCGATGGCAGCGCCTTTACTGACAAATTCTCCACGAGCATGACGCCGCCGGAGATGCGCGTCTGCCGAACCCCCGAGGCGTCGGCGTCCGTTGTCTCATGCCGCGTATTTTGGGAGACGCACGCGCTGGATTCCTACCATTTGCACGCGCCATTGCAATTTGAAGTCAGGGCGCACGATGGAACTACACTCTTTGCCACGCTGCTGCTGCCGCAAGGCAATGCCAATCCGGCCGGCACGCCGTTGATTGTGAATCCCTACGGAGGGCCCCACGACCAGACCGTGATGAACCAATGGGGCAGCCATCTATTTTTCGATGAGCTGCTCGCGCAACATGGATTTGCTGTGCTCCACGCCGACAATCGCGGCATGGGCAGCCGCGGGCGCGGCTTTGCGCAGGCGGCGTATCGCAACTTTGGCCCGGTGCAGCTTGAGGATCAGTTGACCGTGATCGACGCGGCGCTGAAGGCGTATCCGCAACTCGATCCTCAACGCCTGGGGTGGTGGGGCTGGAGCTGGGGTGGCACGTTCACGTTGTATGCCATGACACATTCGCCGCGCTTCCGCGCCGGCGTGGCCGTTGCCCCCGTTACCGACTGGCGCAACTACGACTCGATTTACACCGAGCGCTATCTGGGCGTGCCGACGGAAGATCCTGACGGCTATCATGATTTTTCTGTGGTGAACTCGGCGGCGAACCTGAAGGGCCGCTTGTTGCTGGCTCATGGCACCGGCGACGAAAACGTGCACTTCGAAAACACGGTGCAGTTCGTTCAGAGACTGATTGACGCCGGCATTCCTTACGACCTGCAGATTTTCCCGCGCAAGACACACTCGCTTGCAGGACCCGAGGCGGAGGCACAGTTGTACAACCGGATTTTGGCGCAGTTTGAGACTTGGTTGAAGCCGGAAGCTCCGGCCGCGGGCGGGAACTAGCACTTAGTTAGACTTCGTGGCGATGGAAGAGATCGTCTTTCTTGCTCTTCGGGCAATGTGTGCACTCGAGGCAAGCAACCAGCAAAACAGCTACCCCCAACGTGACCAGCACGGCGAGTACGCTTCCATTCACCGCAATCCAATGAGCCAGGGTCTGCATTTTCGGTCACCATTCCGGGTCATGATCCCGCCATCCGAGCGGATTTGGGATCTTCAAGAATGCTACCCACGTTTTAATTAGACGCTATTCCACCCTTTCGCGTCAGTAACTAGCGCTTTCAGGTTATTTATCGGCCTGTTCACGCGAAGAAATAGATTGCAAAATAGCAAAGAAAAGGCGAAAATTATTGGGCGCGAAGATGGCGGCTCAGACCAACCCGGTCTCCTCGCACCCTCCCGAAGAGTGGCCGGAGGAGCTTGCGAACCTTCGATTTACGGATAAAGTTGCGCCGCAAGATCCAGAGGAGACCCCGGCTGGAGGGTCTGCCCAGGGGGCACTGCTCAACTGGCTTTTCGTCGACCTGAACTCCTATTTTGCGTCTGTGGAACAACAGGTCCGGCCAGAGCTTCGCGGCCGCCCTGTCGGCGTCGTGCCCATGATGGCCGACACGACAGTCTGCATCGCCGCCAGCTACGAAGCCAAGGCCTTCGGCGTGCGCACTGGGACCATTGTTGCCGACGCCAAACGCATGTGCCCGGAGATTGTTCTCGTTGAGGGCCGCCACGAAATCTACACCGAGTACCACCATCGCGTGGTTGAAGCAGTCGAGAGTTGCGTCCCAGTCACTGCTGTTTGCTCCATCGACGAAATGGCCTGCCGCCTTATCGGCCGCGAGCGTCCGCTTTTGAATGCGATCAATCTGGGCGCACGGGTGAAACGGACGATTCGCGAAAATGTGGGCGAATGCCTGCGGAGTTCTGTCGGCCTTGCGACCAACCGATATCTCGCGAAAGTGGCCAGCGACATGGAAAAACCTGACGGCCTGGTGGCGCTGCCGCTCGACATTCTGCCCGAAGCGCTGCACCAGCTCACGCTGCGCGATCTTCCCGGCATCGGCGCGCGCACTGAGAAGCACCTGAACGAAAAGGGTATTCGCACCATGGACGATTTGCTTGCGCTCGACCGCGAACATACCGGCGAAATGTGGGGATCGGTTTGGGGCGAGCGGCTATTTCATTGGCTGCAAGGCGAAGACTGCGAAATGGGTGAGCTGGAGCACCAGAAATCCATCAGCCACTCGCATGTGCTGGCGCCCGAGATGCGCGACGCGGAAAAAGCCTGGGCCGTGGCGCACAAGCTTCTCCACAAAGCGGCCATGCGCCTGCGCTCTGCGGGATTGTGGGCCAGCCACATCGGCCTGGCGATTGGCTTTGCCGTGCCGCGCAGCGAGGGCACACCTGTCTCGCGCTTTGGTGTACCCGCGCGCGGCTGGCGAAGCGAATTGAAGCTGAGCGAATGTCAGGACAATCAAACGCTCATCGCGGCTCTGCGCCGACTTTGGGAGTCACGGCCGTCAGGTGACCAATACCAGCACCCGTACTTCATCGGCGTGCAACTCAACAATCTGGTTCCCGATCGCTTGCACACGCTCGCGCTTTTTGACGGGCTCGAAGAAGAGCAGAGCCGCACGCGCCTCAACGCCACCATGGACCAGATCAACGACAAGTACGGCATGAGCACGCTCGCTCCCGCGGCTATGCTCACCGCCTACAAGGCCGCGCCGACGCGCATTGCATTCAATGCGATCCCGGATTTGTTTTGATCTAGAGCCGGACTCCCGACCGGCGCTCCCTCGACCTTGAACTTTTTTCCGTCCAGCGCGTAACTCTCTGCATCCCATCCCGCATTCCCGTGCGGATTAGAAGGTAGCAGCGAGTTTTATGGCCAACGACTGGCAGCCCGGCTTAGAACAACTCCCGGACTTCGAACGGCTTTTTGACGAGCACCAGTCCATGGTCTTTTCGCTGGCGCTCGGCATGACCGGCGACCGCGGCCTGGCCGAGGAGATTGCGCAGGACGTTTTTGTGGAGCTTGACCGGAACATCGCGAAGATCGAAAGTCCTGAGCACGCGTGCTTCTGGCTGCGGCGTGTCGCCATCAGCCGGTCAACCGATGCGTTGCGCCGGCGGCGTGCGCGCGGCTTCGGCCAGTGGGTCGAGATTGACGAAAACCACGGCGCGCAGGCGGAGGAAAAAAGCTCGCCACTCGGTGGCCGCATTGAAGCTTTGCTGGCCACGCTGCCGGAAGCGCAACGCGCGGCGATCGTTCTCCGCTACCAGGAGGAGCTGACGCCGGAAGAGATTGCGGCTACGCTGGGCGCGCCGCTAGCCACGGTGAAGAGCCAATTGCAGCGGGGATTGAAGCTGTTGCGGACGAAGGCCGAAAGCAAGCTGAAGGAGTACATTCGTGCCGTTTGACCAGACTGACGATTTCGAGCGCGAATTGCGAGAGAGCCTCAAGCGCCAGCCCGCGCCCGAAAGCCTGAAGCACAAGGTAATGGATCGTCGCGCGCAAAATCGCGGGCAGATCCAATCCATTCGCTCCGCCGCGCGCCAGCGCAACCGCATGATCTGGCTCGAACGCATTGCAGCTTCGCTCGTCCTGGCCGGAGTGGCAGGCAGCGCCGCGATAGGGCATTACGCCGTTGAGCGCCGCAAGGGAGAAGAAGCGAAACAGCAGGTGTTTACCGCGCTCCGCATTACCAATCACGCGTTCCAGGTGATGAACGAGCAGTTGCAGCAGCAAGACAAAGATTCGCAGTAACGAATCGCAGTAACAAGAACTCGTGGTCAGGAAGAAGGAGATTTGAACATGAAACGCAACATTTTTGCAGTCATCCTGGGAGCGGCCGCGCTGATTATGCCGGCGTGCGCGCAAACCTCACCCTCGCCGTTTCCGCTGCCTACGCCGGTCGAAAAGGAATTAGGCACACGCGCCGCCAACGTAACCGAAGTGACGCTGGGCAAGGGCATGCTCGACTTCGCCGCCAAATTCATGGACAAGAACGACAAGGACCAGGCTGCGGTAAAGCAGTTGATCGAAGGGCTCGACGGCATCTACGTTCGCGATTACGAATTCGACAAAGAAGGCCAATACTCGATGGACGAGCTTCAACAACTGCGCCAGGCCTTCGCCACTCCCGAGTGGACGCCGATGGTGCACGAACGCGAGAGCAAGGGTGGAGGAGAGAGCACCGACGTGATGATGAAGATGGTCAACGGCGAGCCGCAGGGAATTTTTGTGCTGGACGCCGAACCGAAAGAGTTGACCATCGTGCTGATCCTCGGCCCCATCCGCATGGATCAGCTATCTGAGCTTCAAGGTCTGAGCGGGCTAAGCAAGCTGGGCGACGTGGATATGGGACAGAAGAGCAAGGGCACGAAGGGCGACAAGGGTGACAAGGGTGAGAAGTAGAAGAAAGGGAGGCGACCAATGAATAAGTATCTTGGGAATCGGCATTTTTGGATTCCTGTTGGCTGCGCTGTTCTGTGCGTGCTGTTGACGGCTCCGTGGTGGGTTGTGCGAGCGGCCGGTGAAGGCGGCTTTGACGGCGTCGTCGATTCCATCGAGTCGCACTATCACCAGCACGCCATGCGCATTCCGCTGATGGGTCTGGCCAGCGTTGTGGCGGGTGTGGCCACACATGGCGGCGTGGGCGGCGTGCATGTTGCCGAGTTCGAGCAATTCTCAGCGCCCGTGGACGGAGATGATTTGAATCGCCTGGTCGAGGAGAAGCTGGGCCAGGGATGGGACCGGATGATTCGCGAGACCAGCCGCCATGGCGGCGAGCAAACGCTGATCTTTTCGCACCCCGACGGCAAGCGCATGGGGCTCTTCATTCTCGATCTCGATGGGAAGGAACTGAATGTCGTGCAGGTTTCCGTCGATCCGGACCGGCTGAACGCGACGATTATCAAATACAAGCATCACGACGGAGATAAGAATGCGGCCGACTGATGCGCGCTCAACTTTATGTAGGCAAAATGAGCGGGCGAATCCAACGCCCGCTCTAAAACTGCGTCACGCTCAATACATTCTGATCGGGATCCTTGAACCATCCGATTCGGGCCCCTCTGGGCGCAGTCCAGATTCCCTTCGGGTCGCCGTCGTTGACTCCGGGATAGCGTTGAAACTCGACCCCCGCCGCCGTTAACCGCTCCACTGTTTTCTCAATCGAGTCCACATCCCAGCCCAACACGGTGAAGGATGCAGGATTGTGTTCACGCACAGCTGTTACCCGCAGCATGGTTCCATTGGCGTCGAAGACAAGCGCGAACGGCTGCTGATCTTCAACGAGCTTGAGTCCAAGAACGCCTTCATAGAACGCCCGCGCCTTGACGGAATCCGTGGTGGCGACAAACGCCACAAGCTTACACTCTCCAAGAATCGATCGCTGCGTCATCCTTCACCTTCGCTGAGAGTTTCCAGCGGATCGTCTATTTTGAATTGGTCCGCGTCATCACGTCGACAAAGTCCTTTTGGAAGCGCGGCAGATCCAAATCCATCTGCGCGTGGACGAGCCGCACTCCATTCGACGGCTTCAGTGCCTCGGGCCACGCGAGTGTATCGCCGTAGCTTGGGCCGTGGCTCAGGTCCACATCCATAAAGACATCCACTTCCTTGGTGATGATCGCGGGATCGATCCACGCGCACGCTTCGAGCTCGTCCCACATATCCGTGCGCCGATGGGTCCAAGCAGCAATGTAGCGCGCCGCCGGCGCCTGCGACTTTGCAATCGCATCCAGCATCTCCTGCGTGAAGGGCGCCTTGGCGGAAATGTCTTCAGTCGTCACTTCGATGCGCGGCCAGTTGGCGTGGAGCACGATGTGCGCGGCCTCGGGATCGAACCAGAAGTTGAATTCGTGCCGCGGGTCTGCGGTCTCGATATCGTTCGTTTGCGGATTAATGCTTCCGCCCATGATCAAGATGCCTTTAGTCAGCGACGCGAACTCCGGATCGATGGAGACGGCCAGCGCGATGTTGGTCAGCGGCCCGGCGGCGTAAATCGTCACCTCGTGCGGATGCGCGCGCACCTGCCGGATGAGAAAGTGCGCGGCGTCTTCATCGAGCGGCTTAGTGGCCGGCAGACCCTCAGGCATGGGCGGAATCTCATAAGGCCCGTGCGATTCCGGTTTCACAGCGCCGGTCGCCGATGTTGCCACGACCCCGCCCCATGCGCCCAGCCACGCCACTTTGCCGTCGATCGCTTCTTCCATGCGTGCTTGCTCTTCATTGCGGACCAGCGGAAACACAGCGCCGCGCACGACGGGAACATCGGTGTGATTGGTCAGCTCCAGCATGCGCAGCGTGTGCAGCGTCTCTTCGTCGCGCCACGCGTCGCCGGTGACCATGGTGATGCCCAGCACCTGAACGTCTGGCGCCTGCAACAGTGCCAGCATCGACATCTGGTCCGAACCGCCCGGACCGGCGCCATCCTGATCGATCAGCACCATCCGCTTTTGCGCGGGGCACGCGCACGCCATGAGCACGAGCAGCAGGAATGTCGTCGAAGTTCTCATGAAAGGTGTTAATTCACCGGGAGCTTGCCTTGGAATCGCCATATCGTTCGTATCAAGTCAAACTGAAATGCCGCGGCGAAGAGGAATGAGGCGGAGGTCACCAACATCGTCTGCCAGTTCCTGCTTGCAGGAGCGAGAACGATGGGAGCAACGATTCCAAAGGCGAGAGCCATGACAGCGTCCGCTATCATTCGCAACTTGAGTGAAAGACGGCTCTTCATGGCGGCATTCTACCATCGCTTCAGATCATCGCCGATCGCGTCCAAACCCTCGCGGCTTGAACTGCGGCTTGACGGGCAGATTGGTCTTGCCCTCGGGATAGACCACGAGGAAGCGGTTTGCACCCTCTCCCACGCTGGCTGTCTCAACACCCTGGAGTGACTTGCAAACCAGATGCATCATGCGCCGCTCGCGGCTGTTCATGGGCGGAAAACTGTAGGGAACTCCAGTCTGGCGCACTTTTTCCGCGGCGGCTTCGGCGGCCAGACGCAGCTCCTCGGCGCGCAGAGCCTTGAAGTTGCCAGCGTCAAAGCTGACCATGTGGTGCTCGTGGTGGTCAAGGCGGAGCATTTGTGCGGCCAGGGTTTCCAGCGCGCGCAGCAACTCGCCATTGTGCTGAATGACCAGAGGCACATCGGGCCCGGCCAATTCAACCGAGATTTGCCTCGGCGCGGCGCCTTCCCCTTCGCTCACGCCATCCGACGCGCTGATGCGGTATTTGAGGCGTAGCCCGCCCAATTTGTTCAGGGTATTCAGAAATCCAGCGATTTTTTGTGCAGCCTGTTGAAGGTCGTCAATGGGCATAACAGATAAGTATCGCAGAGCCGGGTGGTCCCGCGCTTTCAGCCTGCAGGATAGAAGAGCACCCGGTCAGGTCCTGAATGACCTGTCGATCCCCCTGCCCACGGGACGCAAAATGCTAACGTTGATTTGGATCCTCCTGCGATCGCCTTGAACCCGATGTTGCGCAACTCCCTCGACCTGTCGATGCGCCGCTTGCTTCGAATTCTTTCGCTCTCCGCGCTTTTTACGCTCGCAGCGCTCGCTCGAGCGCAGGGCGGCCCGCCGTTTATTGGCGACGACCCCGGCACGCCCGGCAATCATCATTGGGAGATCAACTTTGGCTGGATCGCCAACCATAATCCCGGCCAGTCGTATTACGAAATTCCCGATGTCGACCTGAACTACGGCTGGGGCGATCGTATCCAGCTCAAATACGAGCTGCCCCTTGCCGCAGGCACGGACACGAACAATTCAACAGGTGTGGGGCTCGGCGAATCGTACCCGGGCGTAAAGTGGCGCTATTTTGAATACCATCGAGCGGGGCAGCCCAAAACGGACGAAAATCTGCTCTTCTCGCTGGGCACGTACCCGCAGGTCATGATTAACAATCCCACCAGCTCGGTAAGGCGCGGTATTGTCGAGCCCGGGCCGCAATACTATCTGCCCATCGAGGCCACGGCACAAATCGGGTGGCTGGCGCTCAATGGCGAAGTGGGTCGATGGATTGGGAACAAAAACATGCCCGATCAGTGGGGACGTGGCTTGATCGCCGGACACGAGTTCAACGATCGCACTGAACTTTATGCCGAGCTGTATGACCTGCAGGCCATCAACCGCATTGGGGACCAGCCTAAACAGCGCTCCTTCACGCTCGATCTCGGCGGGCGCCAGACCCTCGGCCAATCCGGACATTTTCGCTTGCTGTTTATGGGCGGACGTGCAATCCAGTCGGTTACGCGCACCAATGGCGAGCCAAGCTGGATCGCTTACATCGGATTCCAACTCCTGCTGGGACCCAAGGAGAAGGAAACGCCGGGCAAGCAGCCGTGAGCGGTGCGGCCGTTCATGCCTGCATCGGCTCCACGGAGTCGATTCGTTTCCGGAAAACTGCGCCACAGATCAGCAGTCCAACCATGAAAAACGTGGTTGCGGCAATTCCAGCGTTGAGCCAGAAGTGGAGCAAGGGGCGAAATTCAATGGCCGGGATGCCGGCGTTGTTATACGACTTAAGCGCTCCTCCAATGAGCGCCAGTACCGGCACGACGATCGTGATGACGCGAATTTGCCCCCGCGAATAGGGCTTTGCGGTCGGCAATTCACCCGGCTCAGTCGCGCGATACCACATCCAGATCCACATCGCAACGACAGCAAGGCCGAACAGACTGCTGCCGTCCTGCAGCACCTTGTACATCTGCACATCCCCTTCAATGGGCAAGTGGACTGGCAGCCTGAGGAAGCTCAAATGTCGATACGGCCAATAGAACGGGTGGGTGAACGAGTCCCATAGAAGGTGCGTCGCTTCTCCAACCAGGATGGAGACTACGATCAATGCCAGCCGCGCGGGCGGCCAGAACGAGAAAGGTGTCGCACTGGGTTTCAGTCGCTCGCGAAACCCCTTCGGCAGGAGCATAATGAAGGGCTGCTTTACGAAGGCATGAAAGAGCCAAAGCGCAGCGAGGCTCAGTGGCAAATCATACAGAAACATGCCGTGCAGTGAGTGGGCGCCGAGTCCGTGCGCGTTGAGAAAGAAAAAATAGGCGAAATCGGGCGCGAAGCTTCCGACGATAAGGGCCGACAGGACAAGACGCGTTCGTTGAAAAGGCCATATGGCGGCTGCATGAGAGAAAGTAAAAGGCATTGTCTCAAGTATCTCGCATGTCTCAGAAGGTTCTGTGTCGCTCGAAGATTCGGCGCCCCGTTGATGAGCTGTGTATCGGCAAGATACGATGACCGTGAATAGGTTTTCAGGAGATACCCGCCGTGCGTGCATTTTCATTTGTGCCTATTTGCGTTTTTGCTTTCGGATCCGTGACCGTTGCGGCGCAGGCCGCCCCGAAGACCGCGAAGAAAAGCGTCCCAGAGTCCGCAGCCACGCAGGTGGCGCTTACGCCCCCCATGGGCTGGAACAGCTGGAATTTCTTCGCCGGCCGCGTAACCGACAAGGACATTCGCAACGCCGCCGATCAGCTTGTTGCAACCGGCATGAAAGATGCCGGCTATGTCTACGTCAATATTGACGACACCTGGGAAGGCGAACGCGACGCTGATGGCGTGCTGCACACGAATGCAAAGTTCCCTGACATGAAAGCACTCGCCGACTACGTACACTCGAAGGGGCTTAAGCTTGGCATCTATTCGTCGCCTGGGCCAAAGACCTGCGCAGGTTTCGCAGGCTCACTCGATCATGAAGCGCAGGACGCGCAGCTTTACGCTTCATGGGGCGTCGACTACCTGAAGTACGACCTGTGCAGCTATCGCGAGTCGGTCATGTCGGTGCAGGCGCCCGACGACAAAGCCGCGCAGATGCGCATGATGATCGCGGCTTACGGCAAGATGGACAAGGCGCTGAAAGCGACCGGCCGTCCAATCGTTTATTCGCTGTGCCAGTACGGATGGGACGCGGTGTGGGAGTGGGGCCCGAACCTCGGCGCGAATCTGTGGCGCACCACAGGCGATATCCAGCCCTACTGGCAGAGCATCTACTCCATCCTGAACGAGCAGGCTGGACTCGCCCGATATGCCGGACCCGGCCACTGGAACGATCCCGACATGCTCGAAGTCGGCAACGGCAGGCTTTCGCTGGCGGAGAATCGCACGCACTTCTCCATGTGGGCCATGCTGGCCGCGCCGCTGCTCGCGGGCAACGACCTGCCCAACATGACGCCGGAAGTTCGCGCCATCCTCACCAATCGCGAGGTGATCGCGATCGATCAGGATCTCCTGGGCCGCGAAGCCATGCACGCCTACTCCGACGGTGAAGTGGACGTCTGGACGCGGCCTCTCTCCGGCGGAGCCATGGCCATCGCTGTCATCAACGCCGGATCCGACCGGTACTCCACCCATCCGTTTCACTTGAGCCTGGCCACGCTCGGTCTGCATGGCGCGCAAAAGGGCAAGGATCTGTGGACGGGCAAGGAGATCGTTCTGACCGACGGAATGCCAATTGAAATCGCGAGCCACGACATTCTGCTGGTGCGCATCAAGTCGCCAAAATAGGCCGAGGCAGCGCCCAGCCATACAGCCTTCTCATCGGGCCAACAATCTCCCTGCTGGAATCTCAGATTTTTATTTCTACTTGCGCGAAAACCGGTTAGAGTAATCCCCAACGGCTCCCTCCCGCCGCTCCATTTGTGACGCTTAGAACGCGCCGCCGTGGGGCTTGCTGTCCATTAGCGGCCTGATCTTTTTCCATCGTCCTTCAAGAGGCATTTCCATGAGCGACGTCAGATGCCCGCATTGCGGGGGGACCAACGATTCCAATGCTGCGTTCTGCGGAACCTGCGGAACGCCGCTTGCTACTCAACAACCGCAACCGCCTTCACCGCCCGCATCGAACCAGCCACAAACGCCGGGAGCCTATGCGCCGCCACCGCCGGGCGCGATTCCCGCGCCGCCCGGAGTCTATCCGCCGCCCCCTGGCGTCTATCCACCCATGGGCCCCGGCGCGAATGTGACGGGACAAAACACCAAGTGGGCAATCGGGCTGGGCATCGCGGCCTTGTTCTGCTGCGGACCCTTTACGGCAATTCCGGGCCTTTTTCTTGCCAAGAAAGACATGGATGATTTTGCCTCAGGGCGCGCACCGTATTTGAACGAAAGCTCGGCCAAACTCGCCTTTTACCTAAACGTGGGTGCTTTGATTCTTTCGGCTATCGGGATCTTGTTCTTCTGGGGCAGGGGTTTTCGCGCTCTTTGAGTTCACTGGGAGGGCCAGCATGTACGGCCGCACCGACAAATCGGTTGCTATGGGACTGCTGGCTTTTGCCTGCTCAGTTCTTGCCATGGCGGCATGGCTCAAGCCCGCTGCGATCGGCTATGGAACGCATATGCAACTGGGTTTGCCCCCCTGCAATTTTCTGCGCCTCACGCATCTGCCCTGCCCGACGTGCGGAATGACGACGTGTTTTGCGTGGGCCATCCGCCTTCAATTCCGGAAAGCGTTCTTCGCCAATCCGTTCGGCGTCCTGGCATTTTTCGGCACGGTGTCGCTCATTCCGTTGACGATGGTTCTGCTTTGGCGCCGCATTTCATTTCGCCGGATTACAGACCACGCCTGGTTCAACAAGGCTGTCTACGCTTCAACTGCACTTTTGTTTGCGAGCTGGGTTTTCAAGTTGGCGGAGTTTCAGTTCGCGGGTTACTGATCTCTCCGCCTTTCAACCGGAAAAGGAGTTCCCATGGCAACCATCGCTCCTCCGCTGATTTGCCCGCAGGGACATGGGCCCGGAGTACCTGGTTCGCGGTTCTGCACGTTTTGTGGGGCCACTCTCGTAGCGCCGCTCGCCCCGGGACAGCCCATGCCCACAAATCCTGCGACGGCGGCGCCGCCAACCGCCGCCGGATGGCAACCGGTCAATACCGGGCCTGCTCAAGCGACGCCCGCAGTGCCGGTTCAAGCCACGGCCGCGCCGCAATGGCAGCCGGCGCCAGCAACGGCGGTCCAACCACCCCAGTGGCAACCCTCACCCGCAGCGCCTGTTCCGCAGCCCTCTTCGGGCCCAATTCTCGCGCCAGCGCCTGACGCAACCCAGGCGGCGCCGATCGTCGCAAATCAGCCGGTCCCCTGCAAAACGTGCGGTAACACCGGAACCGGGCTCAGCGAAAACGTGCTGGTCTGCCCGGAATGTAATTGGCTGCGTCCGTTGCTTCCCGGCTACAAGCTCGATCGCTCGGTTTTCATGTGGGCGCAGGACGGCCAGGCGATGACTCATCTGCAGAGCATCTCCGCGCTTCATGCGGCCGCGAGGTCCGTCTCGGAAAAGGTGGGTCGTCCTTGGATCGAATCGACATTTAATGGCATTCGCCTCGGCCCAAGGCAGTTCCCTGATATTTGGATTCGAGCCGTTCTGGCCGCGCGCATTCTCGGCCTGACCAGAATGCCCGATGTCTATATCTCGGGCGATTCGCAATGGAATACGTATACCTATGGCACCGACACAAGTGCGTTTATTGTTCTGGGCACTGCGATTCTCAACAACTTTCAGAATGACGATCTGGTCTTCGTTCTCGCGCGCGAGATGGGCCACTGCAAAGCGGGCCACGCCCTTTGGAAAACGGTGGCTCGTTTCCTTGTCGGCGACGATAGTGTGCGCAAAGGTTTGCTCTCCAGCGGAGTGTTGAACGCCATCAGCTTCAGCCCTACGAAATGGGTTCAGGATGCGGTGGACATACCGCTGATGGCGTGGTCGCGCCAGGCGGATATCACCGCGGACCGCGCAGCGCTGCTCACCATCGGTGACGAGGGACTCGCTCGCCGTGTGCTGCTCGCCTGGTCCATCCACTCCGCCAGGCTCCTCAAGCAGGTGAACATTGAGGAGTGGATGAAGCAGGAAGAGGCGAGCGACGATCAAATGACTCGCTTCTCAGAAATGACGACCACATCTTCGATGTACACAACGCGGCGTCTGCGGCTGCTCGGACAGTCAGCGCACGAGCCGGAGCTCATGCGATGGAGCCAGACCATCCAGCCGGTTCGCAAGCGCCTGACGCCTCCGCCACAGCCGCCAATATCGGGCCTGACGGCTGCCGCGCCTGGCGTCCGGCGTCCCCCAGTAGCTCAGGGCCCCGCGCCGGCACATGCGCCCGCGCTGGCGCAAGCTCCCGCACCACCGCCCTCTGACTCCGTCCGCGTCTTATGCAACAAGTGCCAGACCGCGATGCGCATTCCCCTTGCTGTTTTGCGCGGCAAACCGTCGCTGAACGTCCGGTGTCCAAAATGCCAGAACGTTTTTACGCTGCGGCCCAAGCCGGCTTCTCAGGCCCCGGCTCCTCCCGCCGCGGGAACCAAACCAGCTACCGCGCCGGTGTCCCCCTCCGCACCGGCAAAAACGGTCGCCCCCCCACCGTCCGCATCTCAACAGGCAAAGCCGGCGGGTACCGCCGGCGCAAAGCCAAAGCCGGTTGCCGCGCCCGCGCCTTCGAGTGCAAAAGCAAAACTGCCCTCCAAGCCGCAGGAGGCTGCTGCCGCGCATAAACAAGCCAGGTGACCCAAAAAGAAAAGAGAGGATAATGTATGCCAGACGATCCTAATGAAGTTGTCGTGATTGTCCCCGATGCGGCCGCGAATTCACCGGACGGCTCCACTCCTTCCGACGAACCAGTTGTTGTCGAAGTCTTCGACGCCGTCACCGACCCAACCGCAGGCACCGATCCCGAAGTAGTCGTGGTCGAAGCTGCGCCGGATGGCCAGGAAGAGGTTTTCGTCGTCGACCCTGACGCCATTGACCCAAGCGCTCAAACGGATTCCGGAACGGATCCTACAACAGATCCAACTGGCCAGACTGACCCGGGTAGCGATCCCATGGGCTCGGTCGATCCCATTTCGACCACTCCCGGAGACGGTTCAACTCCTGGCGACCAGGGACCCGAGGGTTCTATTGATCCCACTGGCAGCTATTCCGACCCCAGTGACTCGCCAACCATTGGATCCACCGGCGACACGGAACCGGAAGGGTCAGTAGATCCAATCAGCCCATCGTCCGATCCCGGAGACGGCTCGACGACGCCCGACGGCAGCGATCCAACCGACCCGACCGCCGGCAGCACCGACGACCCAACGGCGGGGGGAACGGTCGGCTCCGATCCCGACGCCACCAGCTCGACCGACCCCGATTCGACCAGCTCCACTGATCCGTCGCAGTTGACCTCCGATCAGGACACGCTCCAGCAGGACGAGCAACAGGAGGCTCAGGACGTCCAATCGGGCGACTACACGGCCGCATCCACCGATGCTCAAGACGCCTACCAGCAATCGGAGACCGTGGCGGGCGAAGGAGGTCCGGACAACACCGACGAGACCTGGACGGCGCAGCTCGATGAAAGCTACGCCGCATCGGACCAGCAGACCGCGCAAGAGGATGCGACAACCGCTGCAAGTTACGCCGACGACACTTCCGGCAATCCGGACATGGATGCAGCCGACGCGCAGCTCTATGGCGACGCTGCCGCAGGCGAGGAGCAGACTGCCGACAGCTCCGCTGATTCGGGCGAGTACGGGAGCTCAACCGGCGAGGAAATGGATACGCCAACGGATGATGTGCCCGCCGATGACGCTCCAGTGGATGACACGCCCGTCGACGATACGCCCGTCGATGATTCAACAGTCGACGACGATTCGTCGGCGAGTTAGAACTAGCTAGCCCGCCCGAGGCACACCGCAAACCAGCCACGCTCGTCGGTCCAGGTTGCCTCGGCGCGGAAGCCCGTCTTCGCAAGCAATGCTTCCGCCTGCCCCGGCCGGTATTTGTAGCTGTTCTCGGTGTGGATGGTCTCGCCGGCTGCGAACTCGACGGTCATATCCAGTTCGCCCACGAGCACCTGCTGGGCACAGCGGCTCACCAAGTGCATTTCCATGCGTGAATTTGCCTGGTTCCACACAGCGCGATGCTCGAATGCTTCCACATCGAACTCTGCATCCAATTCGCGGTTGACGCGCACCAGCATATTGCGATTAAAGGCCGCCGTCACGCCCTGCGCGTCATCGTACGCCGCGACCAGCGTTGATTTGTCTTTCACCAGATCGACACCCAGCAGCATCGAGTCGCCAATCTCCAGTCCGGCGCGCACGCGGTGTAGCAGACGCTCGGCTTCGGCCGGCTCAAAATTTCCGATGCTCGATCCGATGTAAAGCACGAGCCTTCTTTCGTCGGGGTCCATCGCTCCAAGATGAAACTTGTGGCCGTCGCCATCGGTGTAGTCCATTACGCGCGGCGTCACCGTCACGCCGGGAATCTCGCGCTGGATGCGTCGTCTCGCTCCATCGAGCGCGCTCGCTGACACATCGATTGGCTCATAGACAACGGCTCCAAGACGGTTGACCGCGGCGCGCAAAAGCAGCCGCGTCTTTTCTGCTGAGCCCGCGCCCAGCTCCGAAATGCGCAGCCGCTGTTCGGCGCTCGCCTGACGCACAATCTCTTTCGAGGCGCGAAGGAAAATGCCGCGCTCGGTGCGCGTCAGATAATACTCGTCGAGTTCGGTGATCGCATCGAACAGCCGCGAACCTGCGCGATCGTAAAACAACCATGCCGGAAGTCGTTTGGGCCGCGCAGTGAGTCCTTCGCGGACCGCCGTGGCGACGCGTTCGTCAAATTGCAGGGCTGGGGCAGGGGAAGCTGCTGCGGTCATGGGTTCTCAGTTAATTCGCCTTCAATTTCGATGCAGCTGGCGCGTTTATGTCGCCAGCCTGATGCCGGAAAATTGCCATCGTGTCTCGGGGGAGAAGAAATTTCGGTAGCTCGAGCGGATGTGCCGCGCCGGCGTCACGCACGATCCGCCGCGCAGAACCATTTGCCCGCTCATGAATTTGCCGTTGTACTCTCCCAGCGCGCCATCGAGCGGTTTGAAGCCCGGATAGCCCAGGTAAGCGCTACTCGTCCACACCCAGCAGTCCCCATAGTAGTGCTTCGCACCGTCCTGGTTTTGGACGAGATTAGTAGAAGGAATTGGAGTGAGGTTTCCGGAATCGAGCAAATTACCCTCGATCGGCTGGCCCTCCACGGCGGTTTCCCACTCAAACTCCGTGGGCAGCCGACGGCCGGCCCACCGCGCGTAAGCGTCTGCCTCGTAATAACTTACGTGGCTCACAGGCACCGCTTTCAAGTCCTCGGGCGGAAGTTCTCCGCGCAAGGTAAACGCGCTCCATTCATGTTCTCCGCGGGCGCCATCACTTTCGGTCCAATAGAGCGGCGCTCTCCAGCCGTTCGCCTTCACCGCATCCCACCCAGCCGAGAGCCACAACTCCGGCTTGCGGTATCCGCCATCGGCCATAAACTCCGCGTACTCGCCGCAGGTAACAAGTCGGTCTGCCAGAGCAAACGGCTCCAGCCAAACGCGATGCCGCGGCATTTCGTTGTCGAAACAGAAACCGTCGCCCGCGTTGCCGGCCTCGTGCAATCCGCCCTCAAATTGGGTGAACTCAACCGGCTCCAGCCGCCCCCTTGCTCCCTTGCTTTCTTGCTCCCTGTACTTCGGCCTCAGCGGATTCGTGAAAAACGCATTCAGAATGTCGGTCAACAGCAATTCCTGATGCTGCTCTTCGTGGTTCGCACCCAGCTCGATGCGCCGCAGCGCTTCCGCCTCCGGCTCGCGCTCGAAAAGCCGTTGCATGGCTGCGTCCACATACTCGCGATAACATCGAATCTCTTCGAGTCCAGGCCGTGAAAACGACGACCGCAGCCGCTTCTCGGGAAATGCAGAGAAACCTTCGTAATAGCTGTTGAAGAGCCAGGGAAAGTCGGGGTTGAAGAGTTTGTAGCCGGGCAGAAACTCCCGCAGCACGAAGGCCTCAAAGAACCAAGCGGTGTGGGCCAAGTGCCACTTGACCGGCGAGGCCTCAGGGCACGACTGCACCATCATATCTTCGGCCGAAAGCGGCTCGCACAAGCCGACTGTGCTGCGCCGTACTTCATTGAAACGGTTGAGAATCGCCGACCCGGCGCCAGAAAAAGTGGTTGTGCTCACGGTCCCCCTCCCGCATCCGCTGAGTGTAGAACATTTTGATGCAATCCATCGCGATTTCGACGCCTTATCGTGCAGCGGCCACTCGTCCCGGGCACACCAAGGGGAGCCCATCCGTCCCATCACCTGGGGTGGCCGCCCCATGACGGACCATCCGCCGTTAACTCCCGGCCTGGATAGGTCCATTTAACCGTTAATGGTAGTAGTGTGCTGGCATTTGACTGTGAATGGTGGTTTAATCCCTGCCAGAGAATCCTGAAAGACTCTTCATTCTCGGGTGGGATGGCAGGAGAAAGTATGTTGAGGTTCGGTCTACAGCGGATTCCAATTGCGGCACTGTTCGCGTTCTTTCTTGCGGTTCCGCGGAGTCTGCCAGCGCAGGCAAGCAGCCAGTCCCAGCCGTCGGCCGCTCCAACTGCGCCCGAAACCGTGTCCCCAGCCCACACCCCGCCGACTGCCGAGCAGCTTGGCGACTCGCTCACTGCCCGCCAGCACTACCAGGCTGCCATTGCGGCCTATTCGAAAGCGCCTGAAATGACCGCGCCGATCTGGAACAAGATGGGCATCGACTACCAGATGATGTTCAACTCCAAAGACGCCACTCGCTGCTACAAACAGTCTCTCCAGCTCGATCCGCGCAATTCTCAGGTTCTGAATAATCTCGCCACGGTCTATGCCTCGCAGAAGGAATACGGCCAGGCCGAACGCCTGTACCGCAAGGCGCTCAAAATCGATCCCAAGTCCGCGCTGATCCTCAAGAATTTGGGCACCAACCTGCTGGCGGAACATAAGTACAACAAGGGCTGGGAGGCCTACCAGCAGGCTTTGACTATCGATCCGGAGATCTTTTCCAATCGCGGCACTCCTTCTGTGGACGATCCATCTTCGGTTCAGGAGCGGGGCGCAATGAATTACTACATGGCGGCAGGTTGCGCGCGTGCAGGCTACGCCGACTGCGCTCTGCAGTATCTGCGCATGGCGCTTGACGAGGGCTTTACCACGCGCAAGAAGGTCGCAAACGATATTGAATTCGCCAGCCTGCGCTCGAACCCCGCCTTCAAACAGCTGCTTGCGGAGCAGCAGCACAGTCAGTAAGCGGCTCAATCCGCGCCCACCTTGGGTCTATCGTCGTCTCCGGCCGCATCTCGGGCGTCTATCAAGTAGGTTGGCGCTCAGCCTTCCCTTGGAGACTCCGATGAAGAACCGCCTCTATCCGTCACTTGTGATTGCTCTCGCTTTCACAGCCGCCGCCTGCGCTCAGGACCCCGGCATCGCACCCCCGTCCGGCCAAAACTCAGGCCAGAATGGAAACTCAGGATGGGGCGGTGGTTACGGCCAGCGCGGTGGCCGTGGCGGCTTCGGAGGCGGGGGCGCGGGAATGATGATGGGCCGCGGCATCATGGGCACCGTAACAGCAGTTGCCGCCGATCACTACACCATCAAAACCGATACAGGCGACGTCTACACCGTCCATTTCACCGCGGACACACGGATCTTCAAGCGCCAGGCCAGAACCGGAGGTTCGAGCGAGGGTCAGGGAGGCGGTCCGGGCGAAGGCGGCGAGCAGCCCGGAGGCGGACATCGCGGGATGGGCGGCGGCGGGAATCCTCCGCAGCAGATCAGCGCCACCGACATCAAAGCGGGCGACGTCATCAACGTCATGGGCGACACCGACGCCTCGGCAAAAAGCGTGAATGCGAGAGCCGTCGCCCTCATGGATCAGCAAACAGTCGACCAGATCCGCGCCATGGAAGCGAACTTTGGCAAGACCTGGCTGATGGGAAAGGTGACCGCCATCGACGGCACAAAAATCACGCTGACCGGAACGCTCGACAGCGCGCCGCACACCCTTGTTGCCGATGAAAACACTGAATTCCGCAAACGCCGCGATCCCATCACTCTCGCGGACATTCAGGTGGGAGACGCGGTGCGCGCCGACGGCGTTGTGAAGGATGGAGTCTTTACCGCCGCCAACGTGAACGTTTTTGGCGGGCAGGGCGGCGAGACGCCTTCGGTCCCGCGCAGCCAAGGCCAGACACCACAAGTTCCGCGCAGCGCGCCGCCCCAAACCTCATCGCCGCAATAAGCAAGCCTTATTCGATCGACTGCAGCGTCCACGCTCCATTGGTCAGGACAAACGTGGCCTGCCGCAGCGAGCTCAGTTTGTTGCCGGGATTGTGCGCCATGTCCGCGAGCGGCTGTGGAAGCCCGTCAAGATTCACGTCCTCAGTGAACGAGGCGATCCTCGTATCTGCCACCGTTTGAATCTCTCCCACATCGCGCGCCTTCATATGATTCGTCACGACGGACTGGATGACGATGACAAAGTGCGGATCGCTCGGGCTATCGGGCCGCCACTGGATCACGCTTGCGCCTCCCGCCAAAGTCAGTACCTTCTTGCCGTCGGGCGTCAGCGTAAAGTCCGCCCAATAGCCGTTGGGATACCTCTTGGTTTCTATCCAGTATTTTGCAGTCCCTCCCTGCTGCATCCCGGTATCGTTCAAAGTAATGTTCACGGGCGCGGCGGGAGTCTGGTCGTATTTGGCCTGAATCATCGTCAAAGCCTGGGCTTGCGTCAGATCCGGCGCCGACTTGCATCCTGCCATCCATAGGCCGGCTCCGAGCGAAACCAAAACTACCAAAACCTGCAACTTCACCGCGTTTTTCACATTCCCTCCCTTAACCACATAAGTGGCCCGCATGAATAGACAGCATTGAATGGCTCGAAATCTTTCGCCCCGCCATTTTTCATCTACTTTCCTCCGCTGTCAATGGAGTTGACGGTGACCTTGCTCACAACAGTCAAGTTTCGCCGGTGGAAGCCTGCAAATCACTTCGTTCTACGTCGAAAATCACTCTGCTCGCCCTGATTTTTCGACGATTGTGCCGAATCGGCCGAAATCCGTTTCAGGAGAAGCTCCAGGAATCCCTTCTCATCCGATTTGAGGCACACCTGCGCATTCGGTGGACCCGCGACAGGCTGGGTGAACCCTTTGTCATCCATATCCAGGCGCATCGGTTGCACCGGGCATAGTGCAGGACGAATGGCATAGGTTACGGCCACAGGGTCAAAGAGTGTGGGCATCCTCCAGGCATCCGGCCCCGTCCACTGGTGGTAGAGCAACGTCAACTGGTCAGTAAGCGGCGATCCTTGTGAAAGGACGGCCCCCAGCTCCGGCAAAGTGAGATGGACTTGGGTTGAGTCGAGGGGCATCATGAAGACCGGAACACCCGAGGCGAGCAGCGACCGCGCTCCTGCCGGATCGCAAAGAATATTCCACTCTGCCGACACGGGCTGATTCGTGTCCCCGTACCCCCGATAGACACTGCCACCCATGAGAACGACCCTCTTCAATTTGCGGAAGGTGGCCGGGTCGCGCGCGATGGCCGCTTGCTCATTGAACAGCGGACCAATGGCGATGAGAGTGATTTCGCCGGGATGGGCGGCGATCTCGCGAAGCAGAAATCCAATTGCGTCGCCGTGCTTCCGCCCCGGCGCCTGAAGCGCGTATGCAGCCTGCGTGAAATGATTCGTCGCCGGTGTGCGAACGCCGGCTTCCACCGGAATTCCTTTGCTGCCCACGGCCGCGAGATAGCGATCTACAAGGCGCGCGCGTAGTTCGGTATCCCCGAAGGCAGTGGTAATGCCAAGCAACTTCACCTCAGGGCTGCGCAGCAGTAGGGCCAGCGCGAACGCATCGTCGATGTCGTCGCCGATATCCGTATCCAGAATGACGAGCTGCCGCGCTGGAGCTTGCGGCGCGGTTGCAGTATTTGGCTGGCCGTGCGCTCCCACTCCTGCGGCAACTGCCAGCGCGGTGGCCGCAAGACCCTTGAACCAACACCTGGTCTTCATGCGCCTCATTGTAGTGGGTTATCTCAAGGCTCAACCGAAAACACCGCCGGCGCCGGACGCGGTTCAAGCCTGGGTCGCATCGGATTCGATTGCGTAGAAGCTCAATGCCGCATCGCCTTGCTCGAGCACACGCGTTCGTTTCAGGCTGCCGTATCGCTCATCGAGGGCGAATTTGCGCCGGTGTTCGGCAATCACCACTGCACCTTCCGCAAGAATCCCTTTGGCCGCACCACCCAGCAATCCCAGCGCGATCGCATACTCCTCCGCTGCTTCATACGGAGGATCCAAGAACACTACTTCGTTTTTTCCTGGTTTTGGATCTTCTTCTGGTTTTGGATTGGTTCCGGTGATCCCACGGAGAAACGCGCTCACCCTTTTTCTGTGAATGTTCACGCCCTCGCTGATTCCTAGCCGCGCCAGGTTGCCGTCGAGAACCTTCAGTGCCGCCGGCGCACGTTCCACATATGTAACGCTCGCGGCCCTTCGGCTCAGTGCCTCCAACCCCACCGCGCCCGAGCCGGCATACAAGTCCAGAAACACCGCGCCCTTAATCCGCGGGGCGAGCACGTTAAAGAGCGTCTCCCGCAGCCGGTCGCTGGTGGGCCGTGTGCTCATTCCCGGCGGAGCCGCGAGCGTGCGCGAGCGGTACGTTCCTGCGATGATGCGCATCGCCAACCAGAATAGCGGAAGCGCATCCGTTCCCAGCTGCACTCCTTCACTCTTTCACTCCGTTCACTCCCTTCAACCCGCTCCTTTCCCACCCCACGCTCTACAATCGGTGTATGCGTGGCTGGTCAATTCCGCTGGGCCGATGGTTCGGTGTGGAGATGCGCGTCCACATCTTCTTCCCTCTGCTGGTCCTGGTGCTGTTCGCCATCAGCGGCTCTGACGGCTGGCCTCGCGCGCTGGCGCTCTTCCTTCTCCTGGTTGCGGCCGTGGCTGTGCGTGAAACAGCGCGCATTGTGGCGGCGGCATGGCTGGGCCTTCGACTCCGCGCCATCCTGCTCCTGCCCATCGGCGGCCTGTTTGCCTACGCCAATCCCGAGAGCCAGGAGATGGCCAATCACGGAAGCGGTCAGTTTGTTCTCGCGCTGGCCGGCCCGCTGGCGAACATCGGCGCGGCGCTCACCGCCGTCGGCATCATCCTCGGCGCCAGCGGCAACGTACAGCTCTTCGATCATCCATTCATTACCTCTGGCCACTTGCTGCGCAGCCTGGTCTGGATGCAGGCGTCATTGGGCATTTTGCATTTCTTCCCTGCCTATCCTCTTGACTGCGGCCGCCTTATCCGTAACAAATTCGCGCAAACTCATGGGTCTGCTCCCGCCAGCCGCGCCGTCTCCGGCCTTGGCCAGGTGCTCGCCGGTGCGGCCATCGTCGGCGGCATGTTTGCGCAGGAGCCGTGGCTCATCCTCGCCGGCTTCTTCATCATGATCGGCGCGCAGATTGAGGATCAGGGCGTCTTCTTCCAGTCGGTCGTTGACACTGTGCGCATGCGCGAGGTGATGCTTACCGACTTTGCCACGCTCTCGCCGTCCGATACACTCGCCGACGCGCTCTATCGCTGCGTGCACTCGCTGCAGGAGGATTTTCCTGTGGTGCGCGGCCCGCAGTTGGTCGGCATCGTTTCGCGCCAGCGCATCCTTGAGGCCTTGCGCAACGACGGCAATGGCTATGTGCAGTCCGTCATGTCGCGCGCGTTTCAAGTGGCTCGGCCGGAGGACACGCTCGGCACCACCATTCGCCGCCTCACCGCGGGCCACGGCCTCGCGCTCATTCCCATTACCGAGAGCGGGAAAGTCGTCGGCATCGTCAGCGTGCAGAACCTCATGAGTTCCATGTCGCTGCTCGCCGAACAGCGCCGCATCGAACGCCAGGAAGCAGAGAACTAGAGGCTCCCATGGCGCGCGAGGAAGATGCGAGTCCAGCAGCGAATCTTGCTCCCGGCCTCTACCTCGTCGCCACTCCCATCGGAAATCTCGGCGACATTACCTTGCGCGCGCTTGAAGTTCTGCGCAACGTCGACCGCATCGCTTGTGAAGACACGCGCCAAACCCAAAAACTTCTCAATCATTTCCAAATCGAGAAAAAAACCATCAGTTGCCACGAGCACAACGAACGTTCCCGAGCCAAAGAATTAATCCAAGACATAAAAGCCGGGACGGCGACCGCCATCGCGCTGGTTTCTGATGCCGGAACGCCGGGCGTGAGCGATCCCGGCTCGTGGCTGGTGCGCGAAGCTATCGCCGCAGGCGTTCAAGTATTTCCGATTCCCGGAGCGAATGCGGCCGTCAGCGCGTTGATTACCTCGGGATTGCCCGCCGACGAATTTGAATTCCTCGGTTTTCTGCCAGAGAAGGCCGGAGGCCGCCGGACGAAACTTGAAGATCTTGCCGCGCAGCCGCATGAGACCGCGCGCACGCTGATCTTCTACGAGGCGCCGCACCGCTTGCTCGATACGCTCGCTGATCTCGAATCGGTTTTTGGTCCGGAACTTCGCATCGCCGTGGCTCGCGAGCTCACCAAGATTCATGAAGAGTTTTTACGCGGGACCGTTGCCGAAGTCCGCAACGAACTTGCAAGCCGCGATCGCGTCCGCGGCGAAATCACATTGCTCATCGGGGCGCCCGCGCATGATGCTTCGTCGGTCGGGGCATCGGGCGCGGCGAACGCGCACGAAACGATCGCCACCCGCGTCGCCCGCATGACTGCCGAAGGCGGAATCGACGAAAAAGAAGCGCTCAAGCGCCTGGCCCGCGAGTTGGGTCGGTCTAAAAGCGAGGTCTACCGCGAGCTCCAGCGCGAACGCGCTCGCAAGCGCTGATTCCCGGGCGCCGCTGTCAAGCAAGAAATCTATAAACTACTGCATCTAAACCACTTCCATTTGCCGACAGTTACTTCCCTTTGGCGCATACTCATTCCATGATCGAAGACGTCACGAACCGCACCACTTTGGCCCGCGGAAGCAGCATTTTGAGGAATCGAAGACATTCCAGGCTGCATCCAGGAGGTGCGAAAAATAATTAAAGAAAAAAATTGGGGATGTTTCGCCGAATATTCGCCAATTAACTTCTTTAGAATCAATAAACCGTCTTCGGAAAAGTCGAAAATGTACATGCAATTGCATCGAATTTATGACCAACAAAGCCTTTGAAATCAACAGGCGGTCCTCTCTTTTGCAACCTGTGCGCGCTCACCTCTTAACTGCCTCATTTTATGACTCTTGTTTCACTTCTCTTCACTTCTTCACTCCTTCACGGTCTACTGTCCACTTTCCATCGTGCGGCGGCTTTCGTCTTCGCCACTTCAACCAGGACCGAGTAGAACGTCGCGCCGCCGCCAATGTCGGTCAGTCGCTCGCTGGTAAGCGCGTTGATGTTCCCGCCGTCCGGGTGCAGCTTGGCCCAGTCGAGCCGTGCGGCCACGACCCCTGCGGGCAGGCTCGCGTTCAGCATTGCCGTCAGCTCCAGCGACCCGCGGTCGTTGAAGACGCGAACGCGTTCGCCCTCCGTCACGCCGCGCGTCGCCGCGTCAGCCGGATGCATTTCGATTCGCTCGCTGGTCCGCGCTTCCATCTTGCGGTGACCGGGCAAATTGGCGAACGTCGAGTTCATGTAGTTGTCGTTTTTGCGCCCCAGCAATTCGAGCGGGTATTTCTTGGCTGTCTCGCCCCAGCGCGACTCGACCGGCGGAACAAAATTCGGAAGCCCGTCAGCTCCGGATGCCGCCAATGTCTCCGAAAAGAATTCGATTTTGCCCGAAGGCGTGGCAAACGGGCCGGAAGTGTACGGCAGGAACGGACGCTTTTCGGGATCGGAATAAAACGCGAGCGGAATGTGGCCTTCGCGCTCCAGGTCCTCGAATGTGATGTGCTCCATGTTCGCGTTTTTCGAGTGGCCGTCCGCGCCGATCGCAAGTGCCTGCCGGATCATCTCCTCCGGCGTGTCGCGGAAGCAGTCTTCAGTGAATCCCATGCGCTGCGCGAGCTGGCCAAAAAGCCACACGTTTTGTCGCGCTTCGCCGGGCGGGTCAATGGCTTGGCGGGAAAGCTGCACGAAGTAGTGGCCGTATGCGCCCTGCACGTCGGTGTGTTCGAGGAACGTTGTCGCCGGCAGAATGTAGTCGGCGTAGTCAGTGGTGTCCGTAAAGAACTGCTCATGAACAACAGTAAACAGATCGTCGCGCATCAATCCGCGGCAAACTGCGTTGTGGTTCGGCGCCACTGCACCGGGATTCGAGTTGTAGACAAACAGCGCGTGAACTTGAGGACCGTCCTCGGCGCGCGAACCAAGTTCGGTGAGCGCGCGGCCAAGCTCCGACATGTTGACCACGCGCGCCAGTCGTCCGATCGGCGACGCCAGCGCCAGTTCGGGCCGCTCGAGAGCGCGCTTGTCCCACTGAAATGCGCCCGACGTCGAAAGCTGTCCGCCGCCACCGCGAAGCTTCCACGCGCCTGTGAGCGCAGGCAGCATGGCAATGGCGCGCACCGCTGTTCCGCCGTTCTCGCACCGCTGCACGCCGTAGTTCAGACGGAGCATTGCAGGGCGCGTGCTGGCGTATTCGCGTGCAAGCTGTTCGATCTCCGCCGCGGTCATGCCTGTCCACGCGGCTACGCGCTCCGGCGTGTACTCGCGAGCGCGCTCTGCGAGCTGCTCGAACCCGTGCGTCAGCTCCGCAATGTAGGCGCGATCTTCGAGGCCCTCATTGAGGATCACGTGCATCATGCCGAGCGCGAGCGCAGCGTCGGTGCCGGGACGGATCGCGATGTGCCAGTCAGCCGCGGCCGCCGTGCGCGTTCGATAGGGATCGATCACGATCAGCCGCGCTCCGTTGCGCCGCGCCTCCTCAACAAACGGCCACAGATGAATGTTGTTGCCGTGAATGTTCGCGCCCCACGCGAGCACGAGCTTGGCGAGCCGCACGTCTTCTGTTGGCGTGCCGTACTTCTTGCCGTAGACCAGGTTCCATGCCTGGCCGCCAGCCTCCGAGCAGATCGTGCGGTCGAGCTGGCTCGCGCCAAGGCGATGAAAGAACCGGCGATCCATCGATCCGTAGCCGAGCACGCCGATGGTACCGGCGTAGCTGTAGGGCAGAATCGACTCGGGCCCGTATCGATCGCTGATCTGTTTGAGCCGCGCTGCGATTCCGTCCAGCGCCTCATTCCAGCTGACGCGCTCGAAGGACTCTTGCTCGCGCCCGCGTTGCAACGGGCCTTTTGCCACGCCGCGCTTGCGGCGCAGCGGATAAAGGACCCGGTCCGGCGCGTACACGCGATCGAGATACTTGGCCACCTTGCCGCACAGAAATCCACGGGTGACCGGTTGCGAAGGGTCGCCCTCTACCTTTACTGCGCGGCCTTCTTCGTTCACCGTCACCAGCACCGCGCACGAGTCCGGGCAGTCGTGCGAACAGACCGTGTGAACAATGCGGAACGGCGCGGAAGCAGCCATGGCGTCATTGTAAGCTGTGCTCGGCTTCCACTCGCCCAACTTCCATGTACACTGGACACGCCATGGATTGCGTCTTTTGCAAAATCGCCGCCGGTGAGATTCCCACAACCGCCGTGTATCAAGATAGGCAAATCTACGCTTTTGCCGACATCCACCCCAAGGCACCGGTGCACATCCTTGTCATTCCACGCGAGCACATTAGTTCGCTCGCTGAGACGGGCGCGGAGAAGCGAGCACTGCTCGGTCACCTTTTAGGTGTAGCGGCGGAAATTGCTCGACAAAAAGGTCTGGCGAAGGGCTACCGCGTTGTCATCAATTCCGGCGAAGAAGGCGGCCAGACCGTGGACCATCTTCATTTGCACCTGATGGGCGGCCGGCAGATGACCTGGCCACCGGGCTAAAAACCGGACCGAGGAGAAAAGTCGCGCAAAACAAGAAGGGCACGCCCAAGCGGCGCGCCCTTTTTGTTCTTCGGTGACTCAATTACATGGGTTGCTGAGAGACTTCCTCTTCTTCTTCCACACCATAGCGGCGGAGAAGAATCGGCAGACTCTGCGAGAAGGCCGAGCGCGGCATGACCGAATCGCATCCCGCCTCGACGGCCTTCATCTTCAGGTCGCCCTGCAGATGATTGAGGAAGCCGATGATGGAGACGGCCTTCTTGAACTTGGATTTGAATTTGGGAATGAGCGTCATGGGCTTGGCGTTCAGATTGTTCAGGTCGAAGACCAGGAGCGCGGGCTTCTCGTTTTCAGGCGACTCGAAGATGCGCGCGATCGCGTCCTTGTTCTCACCCTTCACAAACTCCACCTTGACGCCGAGTTTGCGCGCCGTCTCCTGAATCTTGGCCAGAAAAAAAAGATCCTCAATGAAGCAGAAGATGCGCGTGGGCGCGTCTTCGCGGATCGGTGCCGGAGGCTGCGCCGCATAGACATCGGGATAGTACCCGCTGCTATGACCGTTGCCCGCAGTCGGAATGGTGGAGGGAGGACCGTCGGCAACATTGCCATTCACCACGCGATAACTGTGGTCCATGGGGCCGACAAAAGCGCGCGGACCCTTCTGGCGCCCCCTGCGCTTGCCTTGCGGCGGCCCGGAGATGCTATTGCCAGGCTGCACCGGAGGAGCCGAACTCTTTTGGAAGAATTTCTTCTTCTTGCGGCCCTGGTGCTGGTGTGCCGGTCTGTGCTGCACGGGCTGCGATTGATGCGGCGCCTGCGGCTGCGGTGATTCCTGCGCCTGTCCCTGTGGCTGTTGTGCCTGCATCCCAGGCTGCTGGCTGGACTTGTTCTTGCGGCGGCGGCGACGGCGCCGATGCCCATGCGACTGCACCTGACCGTTGTCAGGAGAAGGCCCCTGTTCAGACTGGGGCTGAGTCGGTTCTGTTGTCATAATGCGTATGCTTCCTGGTACTTTGCTTTCCGTTGTATTGAATTGCGCGTTTTACTCTTGGTTGAGCCGTTGAATGACCTTGCGCAGGTACTCTTCGGATTCCTCCGGAAGGTGGCGCAGATCCATCCATCCACCGCTCAATTCTTAAACTGGTGCAGACCGTTTCCTTCCCCGCGAGGTCTTTTCCTCGATAAAGAAAAAGAGTCTCGACTGCGGAGCGACGAAATGCCGCGCGAATGGTCCTCAAGCTGGCCCCGCGCTTCAGATTCTCTGGTTCAACCCCTTGAGCGTCTTAGAGAATGCGATTGCTGCTTCATACGCGGGAGTCGTCAATCAACTCCATCCGACCGCCGGAATTTCCCGGCGCAGCCTCTGCTTTTCTCGGAGAATGCCCTTTCCTATGTGAGCCTTCATCGCACACAGCTTGATAGCAATCAGACTGGCGAACGATGATTTGCTTGCTCCGCGGCGAGCTTGCTCTACCCATACCCGGGTGGCCTGCGTCAGCCGCTTGATAGGCAACTCCGATAGTACAGGGAAGGTCACCCTCTGGCAAGAGGGGGTTTGGGGAGGAACCGCCTTAAGTAATAAGTGTACTGAACTTCAGGCTTGGCCAAGGAATGACCCAACGTCTGATTGGAAATGAACCCAGATGCGCGAAACGCCACTCAGGTGAGAGTGGCGTTTCTGGATCCTGCGCTGGTCACTGGCCTCCCAGCGAATTAAAGAGCGAGCTGTTTGCTCTGCTCCGATTGCAGGCTCCCCGGCTGGCTTCTCCCTTTTGAGGGCCGCTCGTTGGCGGTTGCTCTGCCGGGTACCCGGTGCTGATCAGGCGCTCGCTGCTTTGAGCGACCCCACATCACTGGCGCTCATAGAGTAGCAATCGCTGTACCGTTCACAACATTGTTTCTTTGCAATGATTTGCGCGGTATGCGGAGCCGAAATTGTCTGGATTCTGGAAGGAAAAAAGCGAAGATTATTCAAAAAAGCATAGCGGCGTGCGCGCGAACTCCCAACATGGGGCGGTCAGCGCTGACACTTAGGGCAATAATGAGTTCCGCGGCCGGCGACGATCACCCGGCGAATGGGCGTTTGGCAGCGGCGGCAGGGCTCGGAAGTCCGCTGGTAAACACAGTGTTCAAGTTGAAAAAAACCACGCTCTCCGTCGGCGCCGACGTAGTCGGAGACCGACGAACCACCCAAAAGGATGGCGTGGGTGAGGATTTCGCGCAACGCCAGCCGGAGCCGTTCAAGCTCAATAAGCGTCAAGCGGTCGGCCCGTCTCCGCGGGCGAATGCCGGCATTAAAGAGGCTTTCATCGGCATAGATATTGCCGACGCCTGCAAGCAGGGTTTGGTTGAGCAGAGCTGCCTTGATCGACAGGCGCCTGCCGCGAAAAAGTGATGCAAATTCGCGCTGGCCAATGGAGAGCGGTTCATCTCCTGGCGCGCCGAACGCGGCCTGACGATGAAGATCGCGGAATTCGAGGCGCCCAAATCTCCGCGGATCGACAAAGCGCAGCTCGAGGCCGCTTTCGAGGGAGAGGCGCGCATGAGTATGAGGGGCGACAGGGCTTTCCGGCGTGGCCACGAGGAGGCGGCCGGTCATGCCAAGATGCACGATCCATTGAGCGCAAGGTCTGAGCGCTTCGCGCTCGTGCGCGTCGGGCGCGGACGTCAATGGACTTAATTCGAAGACGATGTGCTTTCCTGTGCGGTGAACCGCGAGGATCGCGCGGCCTGAAAGCCCCTTGGCCTGGCGCGCGCGAGGCGTCTTGAAGGGTTGAGGATGACGACTAAACCAGACCTGAACAATGCGATCGCCGCGAATGCGCTTGTCAACGCCGCGAGCAATTGTCTCCACCTCGGGCAGTTCCGGCATCGGCTTATTGTAGCGGATCCCAAATAGAGCGCTGCGCGATTCGGCTGATTCCTATCGAGGATTCTCAACCAATTCAGATTCTTCTTCGGCCATGCGGCTTTGCAGGGCTCCCCACTGCTCCAGATACACCACCCCAAGCGCGAGACCGACCAAGAAGACCCCGACTGAAGCACCTTCAATCAGGTTCAGATCGCGGTCTTCAGCAGGGGTTTGATACACCGTTGTTCCATGAATGCCGCGCGGCACAATGCGATTCACTTCCGGCGCCGGCCACCTGGGCATGGTGTCAAGGTAATGCGTGGAGATCATCGCGGAGACGATGAGGCCAGCCAAGCCGGGCAGAAGAAACAGCAGCGCGAAGAACTTGAGCGTGGCTAATCTCGCAGTTTTCATCGCTTTCACCTCAAGTCAATCGGGATCTTCGGGCCGAGTTTTCAAGCCGGATCAAGAGAGAACGCAGGGGGGTGCTGTTCCTGGCTAAAGTTTAATTCAGAATTCACGGGGTTTGCCACAAACATCTTGGTTTCAGGTGTCAGGTTTCAGGCCGATTTTGTTGCGATACTCCGAAGCGCACGGAACACTACACTGAGTGCAGCCCATGGCCGCACCTGAACCCGCGACCGACACCATCGCCGCTATCTCCACGCCGCCAGGGCGTGGAGGCATCGGCATTGTGCGCCTGAGCGGGCCGCAGGCCGCGATGATTGCGCTGAAGCTCGTGCGCCCTCATCAACCCCTTGAACACGCGCGAGCGCGTTTGGCCGATGTACTGGACCCGGGAGACACAGATGGTCCGCGCATTGACGAAGCTCTTGTGACTTTCTTCGGCGCGCCGAATTCGTACACGGCGGAAGATCTGGTTGAGATTGCTGCGCATGGGTCGCCGGTGGTGCTGGAGCTTCTGCTTCGACGCGCATTGGAGCTGGGCGCACGGCTGGCCGAGCCCGGCGAATTCACGCAACGTGCTTTTCTGGCGGGCCGACTGGACCTTACGCAGGCCGAAGCGGTTCGCGACCTGATCGAAGCGCAGACGCTGACGCAGGCGCGCCAGGCTGCCAGCCAGATGGGCGGTGCGCTCAGCCGCCGCGCTGCGCCGGCCAAGCAATCGCTCGTGGAACTGATTGCGCTGCTCGAAGCGGGCATCGACTTTGCCGAAGACGACATCGACGTGTCGCCGCAAGCCGAGATCGCTCGGCGCATCGGCGAGATCGCATCGCCGCTCGCCGCTCTTGAGGTCTCTTTCGCGCGCGGCCGCATTGTCCATGACGGCTTGACGATGGCAATCGTTGGCCGGCCTAACGTGGGCAAAAGCTCGCTTTTCAATCGGCTCGTCGAGCGCGACCGCGCTATCGTTACGGCGTCGCCGGGCACGACGCGCGATCTGGTCAGCGAACGCATCTCGATCGGCGGCATTCCCATTGAGCTTGTGGACACTGCGGGTTTTCGCGAAGGCGCACGCGAGCTTCTGGAAGAAGCGGAACAACTTGGAATTCGCCGTAGCCACGAAGCGCTGGCCGATGCAGCGCTGGTGCTGATCGTTCTTGACACGACACAGCCGCAGAACGATGAGGACAGGAGACTGATTGCCGCGGTCGACGGAAGGCCGGCGATTGTTGCCCTGAATAAGAGCGACCTGCTTGCGGAAAGTTCGGGGCCTGGCGCCGGCGGCCAGCCCGCACTTGAAGGACTGATTGCAATCTCGACTTCCGCACTTTCGGGCGAGGGCATCTCCGCGCTGCGGGAACAAGTCTTGTCGCTCGCCACCGGCGGCGCCGCGGCCGAGCCAGGAATGTTGAGCAATCTTCGACAGCACCAGGCTGTCACCACCGCAATTTCAGCGCTGACTGACGCTGTGAAAGCCAACGCGGGTGGCATTCCTCACGAAATGATTTTGCTCGATCTCTATCGCGGGCTATGGGCTCTCGACTCGCTCACCGGCCAGACGACTTCCGACGATATTCTGAATCTGATCTTTTCCACCTTCTGCATCGGGAAGTGAACCCATAACATAAACTGCGCGTTCCCCGAAAAGCTCCGGCGTTTGAGGTATACACTTCGCGATTCCGCTCTGCGGCCTCACCTGACAAGCCAGGGGGAGCCGCGAGCTTCCGAATTAGCTTTGCTTCTGCTTTCCTGACTGCGTCTCGTCTGTGTCGCTCAGATTTTTTTGCAGAAAATAAGCACTGATTGCACGCATCAAGGCAGCACGATCGATTTGCGGCGGCCGGTCTTCGTATTGGGCGGCCCACAAGACCTGATTCACAAGATCCCGGGGATAGCACGCCCGTAACTCCTGCTGCATTGTGTCGCGAATGACGACGATCAGCTCATTGAGCAGGTCCGTGTCAGCTTCGAGGCCATGGTCGCCGGCAAAGCGGCGGAATATTTCGCAGAACTGCTCGTCCGAAATTGCACCAAGTCTGATTTTCGTCTGGATCCTCCGCAAGAACGCGGGATCCATGACCTTGGCCGGATCGATGTTCGACGCAAATACGACCAGCATTTCAAAGGGGATCTCAATCTTCATTCCCCCTACCAGAGTCAGAAACTCGATCCCGCGATCAAGGGGAACAACCCAGCGATTCAGCAATTCGTCAGGAGGAATTCGCTGCCGCCCGAAATCATCGAGGATCAGAACGCCATTGTTGGCTTTCATCTGCGGTGGACCGTCATAGCATTTTGAAATTGGATTGAATTGCAGGTCCAGCATTTCGATTGTCAACTCTCCACCGACAGTAACCGAGGGTCGATGGCAGCGTACCCAACGCTCGTCTCGATTCTCAGATTCCGGTTCCTCTGTTCGCTTATGAATCGCTGGATCGTAGACAGTAATAATCTGGCCATCGACCTCCAGCGCATAGGGAATCCATACCCCATCCTTAGCAAGCACGCGCGACAAGGCCTCGGCGGCGGCGGTTTTTCCAACGCCAGGCGGACCATAGAGGAAGATCCCCGCACCGGAGTTGATTGCTGCTCCGAACTGCGCCAAGGTTTTGCTGTCCATCACCAAATGCGCGAAGGCCTGCTCGACATCACCCTGGTGAACTTTCAAGTTGCGGACGCTCTGTTTCCGAACTTGCTCAACGTAGCTGGCAAGAGTGACAGGGGCAGCTCCCGCGTAGTGGCTCTGGGATAGTAATTCCAGCGCCCGCGCTCTGCCTTGAGATGTGATGGCAATATTGGCAACGGTGGCGCTCATTCCAGTGACTTCTACGAGTAGTTTCGCCCGAAGCCGGCGAAAAAGTTCCTCTGCTATTTCGTAGCTGAGCCGAGTTCTTTGGGAGAGCTCAAGAACTGAAAATGGACCCGAGAGATAAAGGGTCTTTAATGCGATATCTTCGAGAATTGTTTCTCGTACACCAGCCTCCGAAATTGACCTGGGTCTGTCTTCTGGGCTGGTGGGCCGCGCGGCTCTCAGAAACTCCTGTGTCTGCATAAGGGTATTCATTTCGCCTTTCTGGGTTCTTGCAAAAACGCTTCGAGATTCACGCCCGAGCTACGTGTATGTCCGTTTCCTTCCGATCCAACATTGAGGCGAGGGGTTTCGAGTTCGCAGGCTATTTTCCGTGGATCAGGATAATCTCTTCAATCTTATCAACCAGTGTGCGCTGATCCGGCCAAATCCAATTGACGTTGAAGTTCCGTCGCGGCCAGAGGCAACGTTATGGTAACTAGTGCGCCCCCAGCTTCCCGATTCATGGCTTTTACGGTCCCGCAGTGAGCCCGGGTAACCGCGTCGACAAAGGCCGAGCCCGTGGCCCGGTGAGGTTTTACCTCTTACACGGCAAGCAACTCATCACCGCCTTGTTCCAGCCTGCGGACGCGATCGTCGACCGATCGCCCAGCCGAGAGGATCAACACCGGCGCCTTCAGGCCCAGTTCGCGCAGGAGCAGGATCAAGCTGATTCCGTCTCGATCCAGCAACCCAAGATCGACGACCAGAATGTCGAATTGGCTCTCGTCAGCAAGCCGCTGAGCGGTTTTTTGCGTCGGGCGCAACTTCCACTTCGTATCCCACTTCGTTAAGCGAGCGCCGCGGGAAACCTTGTATATCGGCTTCATCTTCCACAAGCAGAAGGCGCATGACGCAATCTTAGTCCAGTGCTTTTGCACGTTTACACTGCGGCTAACCGGACGGTCCCTTGGAAGGTGAGTGACCCCGTCCGGCACAAACACCCAGGAGCTTTTTTCATATGAAGCTCTCGGAGAATTCGATCAGTAGAGTCGATGTCTCGGCGTTTTCGATTCCCTCGGACGGCCCCGAATGCGAAACGAGGACGCGGAGAAAAAGTGGATGGTTATTGCCTTTATCGGGTTTATGCTGGCACTTTGCAGGGTTGACGCAGTAGCGCGAAGTTTTTGCGGCTTTTGCGCTATCCCAAGCCATTTCGCAAGCATGTCGTTTTGGGACTTCTGAGATCAAAGTCTGCTATCGCGGTTCTGCTGATTCAAGAACTCTCCAGACGAAAAGCATGTTCCGCTGGTTCTGGTACCCAGTTATATGGGTGAAGGCATATCGAAGTGAGAATACGGACCTTCAGGCGTTGTCCACGTTCGATCAGGCTTGTGGCGCTCTTATCAATCCTTTTCCTGGTCCTGGTTGTAGTGGATGGGAAGGAAGACATGACATTCGCGCAAACTTCCGGCGCCTCCCTGCCCGCTTACCCTTTGAAGCTGAGTGCGAACCATCGCTACCTTGTGGATCAGCAAGATAAGCCCTTTCTGATCGTGGGAGATTCTCCGCAAGGCTTAGTTTGCATGTTGAGCGAAGCAGACGCCGAGAGGTACTTTGCCGACCGCCAGGCGCACGGGTTCAACACGGCCGGGTGGATCGATGCAGCCTGCGCAGG
>JBEKRG010000045.1:0-35341 GCA_049518955.1 Occallatibacter sp. | reverse complement strand
GGTTTACAAAACCATCTTCAACCGCACCGTACCGGTTTCTTCGCCGGCCGCCGCGGAGATGACCAAGCTTCTCGAGAATATCTATCGCTGCGTCAACATCGCGCTGGTCAATGAGCTCAAGCAGCTTTGCATGCGGATGAACATCGATCTGTTCGAAGTGATCGACGCGGCGAAGACCAAGCCTTTTGGATTTCAGGCCTTCTATCCGGGGCCTGGTCTGGGCGGTCATTGCATCCCCATCGATCCGTTCTATCTTTCGTGGAAGGCGAAGGAATTCGACTTCCGTACGCGCTTCATCGAGCTTGCCGGGGAGATCAATCTCGGCATGCCATACTTTGTGGTTGAGAACATCATTGAGGCCATGAGTCAGCAGGGTAAGGCCCTGCGCGGTTCGCGTATCCTGATTCTCGGCATGGCTTACAAGCGCGACATCGATGATCTTCGCGAATCGCCGTCGCTTACGATCATCGAGTTGTTGCAGAAACGCGGAGCGCAGGTCGCTTACAACGATCCTTTCTTTCCCACTGTCGGCCAGGGACGGAAGTACGCGCTGAATATGACCAGTACTCCGCTGGACAAAATTCCGGAATTCGACTGCGTGGTCATCGTCACCGATCACTCCCAGTACGACTATCGCAGAATTGTTGCCGGCGCGAAGTTGGTCGTCGACACGCGGAACGCCACTAGAGGAATTGAAGCGGAAAACATCGTCAGGTGCTGACCGGCCGGAGAGTCTCTCCCGGCCAGCATCCGCGAGCAGGCGCTCCCCGGGATTCGAGGTCGATCGGGGGCAATCAGCGGAAAAACCCCTGAATGCAAAGTCATGCGCTGCGTTCTTAGTGTCTTCTACCCTTGTGCGCATGCGACGCGAGGTCGCTGACCTTGCATCGTGCCTTGTAAGTCATCGAAAAGCAAAAACCCCTGAAGCCGTGAACAGTACACTCACGCAGTACTATCGCTGCCCCGGCGCATACGAGCGCATCAATGAGAGAGGTGCGCTTCCAGCGGCCAATGGCAACTTCGGTTTTGGTCGGGCGTCAATCTGTTACGGAAGCTATCATCGGCAAAAGCTTTCGTTCGGTTCCGCGGATGCGCTTCACGATGCGCTCTCCAAAACGTTGATCGAAAACGGCGTTGGATACTTACCCTTCGACCCCGCGCAGGTCGTCTTCAATCTCGACCATGAAGCCTATGTGGAGCAGCGGCGGAGCGGGCCGATGTCTGCACAGTCGAACGTCTCTTACTGACTGCGTCCGGCCTTGTCAGTCCGCGTCTGGAGGCATCTGCAGAGTTTTTGCCTGAGGGGTTGGGACAAACAGCCCTTTCCTCGATGGCCTGTCAATTGTTCGGTGGACGAATTGGCGGAAGAATTGTCGCTTTTGTCTCTGCGCGCAATCGTGGCGTTTCTACAACACGCGTCTATGCGAGGGTGAACCTTGCAGCTCTCCGAGTAGTTGCTGCGTTCGATCTGGGAGGGCAGCGATGAAGCTGCTGGAACTCATTAATACTTATGTGGCTTTCAAGCGTTCTCTGGGGATGCGATTCGCAACTCAACCTCGCGTGCTCCGAAGATTTTGCAGAGTCCTCGGAGATATTGATGCCTGTGATGTCACACCGCAAGCAGTGAGAGCATTTCTCGACGGCGACAGGTCCCTCACGAACACTTGGTTTCTGAACTATAGGCTACTTCGTGGGCTGTTTTCGTTTGCTACCAGTTGTGGCCTTGTCGGGCGCTCACGTCTACAAGAGTTAACCCCCTCCCTGTTAACAGCCTTCAGGCCGCACATCTTCTCCACCGCCGAACTCTAAGCACTGTTGAGCGCCACCAGAGTCTTGAAGTCCTGCCGTAAGTTCTGACACTTGTAGATCAGCGACCTGGTTCCTACCTCAGCCCGGTTTCGGTCGTACCCCTTCAAAGTCGGCTTCATCCAACCGGTCCTACGGGATTGGGACAACCGCCGTATTCGACGGCGCGCTTGTCACCCCGGCGGCGTCGACGCTTTCCACGATGTAATCGTAGGTCTGTCCGTCCTGGACGCTGCTGTCCACATAAGTCGTGCCGGTTACGACGGTCGAATTCAGCTGCACGTACGAAGAGGCGCTGCTTGGCGTTCGATAAACGTTATACCCGGCGACAGGGTCCGACGAACTCGTCGGCGCATCCCAGCTCAGGTTGACTTGGTAAGCGACGGCCGCCACTCCGGTCCCGCTTAGGCCGATTGTCACCGTGGGGTTGGTAAGCGACGTGCTCACGATCGTCAGTGTGCCACCCGCAGCTCCGGCGACGGTGGGATCGAACTGCACGCTGATTGTCGCGCTCTGGCTGGAGCTTAGCGTAAGCGGGAAGGTCGCGCCGGAGACTGTGAATCCGCTCCCGACGACGGTGGCTAAGCTAACGGTCACCCCTGCAGTCCCGGTCGAGGTCAGAGTCACCGACTGCGTTGCGGGAGTGTTAAGGCTCACGTTCCCAAAGGCGATGCTGGTGGCATTGATGCTCAGCCCAGGCACGCCCGCGCTTAATTGCAGGGCAAAAGTCTGCGCCACGCCGCCTGCGCTGGCGGTCAATGTCGCTGTCTGAGTCGTGCTGACCGCAGCGATTGTGGCTGTGAAGCTGCCGGTAGTGGCGCCGGCAGCAACAGTTACGCTGGCCGGAAGGCTGACCGCGGAATTATTGCTGGCCAGGCTGACTGCAAATCCTCCGCTCGGCGCCGGCGCGTTCAGCGTGACCGTGCACTTGTCCGTACCCGCTCCTGTTATCGACGAGCTGCCGCAGCTGAGCTCGCCTAAGGCCGGCGGATTCGTGCCCACTTGGCCGGCTGCATTGAGCTGCAAGGCAAATGTTTCTGTCACGCCGCCCGCGCTGGCGGTCAATGTCGCCGTCTGAGTCGTGCTGACCGCGGCGATTGTGGCTGTGAAGCTGCCGGTAGTGGCGCCGGCAGCAACAGTTGCGCTGGCCGGAACGCTGACCGAGGAATTATTGCTGGCCAGGCTGACTGCAAATCCTCCGCTCGGCGCTGCCCCGCTGAGCGTGACTGTGCAGTTGTCTGTCCCCGCCCCCGTTATCGACGAGCTGCCGCAGTTGAGCTCGCTTAACTGCGGCGGAGTCGTGCCCACCTGGCTGGCGGCATTGAGCTGCAAAGTAAATGTCGCTGCCACGCCGCCTGCGCTGGCGGTCAATGTCGTCGTCTGAGCCGTGCTCACTGCGGCGATCGTGGCCGTAAAGCTGCTCGTTGCGGCCCCTGAGGCAACGGTTAGGCTTGCCGGAACGCTTACCGAGGAATTATTGCTGGTCAAGCTGACCGCAAATCCTCCGCTCGGTGCTAGCGCGTTCAGGGTGACCGTGCACTTGTCCGTCCCCGCTCCTGTTATCGACGAGCTGCCGCAGCTGAGCCCGCTTAACTGCGGCGGATTCGTTCCCACTTGGCTGGCGGCATTGAGCTGCAAGGCAAATGTCTCTGTCACGCCGCCCGCGCTCGCTGTCAATGTTGCGGGCTGAGTCGTGCTGACCGCGGCGATCGTGGCCGTAAAGCTGCTCTTTGCGGCCCCTGGGGCAACGGTAACGCTTGCCGGAACGCCGACCGCGGAATTATTGCTCGCCAGGCTGACTGAAAATCCTCCGCTCGGTGCTGGCGCGTTTAATGTGACTGTGCAGTTGTCTGTCCCCGTTCCCGTCACCGACGATCTGCCGCAGTGAAGCCCGCTTAACTCCGGCGCGCCCGTGCCCACTTGACTAGCGGCATTTACCTGTATTGCAAATGTCTCTGCCACGCCCCCTGCGCTTGCGGTCAATGTCGCGGTCTCCGTCGAGCTCACTGCGGAGACGTTAGCCGTGAAACTCACCGCCGTTGACCCCTCGGCCACGGTCACAGAAGCCGGCAAGCTAACTGCTGCGTTGTCGCTGGTCAAGCTGACGGCGTATCCACCACTGGTCGCCGCCGTGCTCAGCTCCACCGTGCAGATATCGCTGGCGGGCCCAGTCTCAACTGCGTCGACGCAGCTGAACGAGCTCAATGCAGGCGGGTTTGGCGTATCTGCTGCGGTCCCGGTGCCGCTCAACCCGACCACAAGAGTCCCATTCGCCTCGGCATCGCTTGCAATCGTGAGCGTACCGGTCGCCATTCCCGCCGCCGCAGGTGAAAAACTCACGCTCAAGTTAAACGTGTGCCCCGCGGGCACCGTGATGGGAAGGTCGCCCGCGCCGCTGACGGCAAACGACTGTCCCGCCAACGTCACTTGCGAAACGTTCACTGTCGCCGATCCCTGATTCACAAGAGCAACGCTCGCGCTTGTCGTCGTTCCCAGCGGTACGCTTCCAAAACTGATGTTATTAGGAGACGCCTGGAGCGATCCTGCACTTGTATTCGCATTCGCACCGATAATCTGCCCCCCTCCACAGCCACTTAGTGCCAAGGACGCGCAGCCAGAGAACAGAATAAAGATGTAAGAAAGAAGAAATGAGTGATTGTGGTCGCGGCCTGCAGCACACACTCGCGAGCGAATTTCGCGGCAATCGCTCTGTGGCGCGCCATCCCGTGCTGCACGCGCCTTCGCGGTTGCATCATCCAACGTTACGCAGGAAAAAATGTTGCGCAACTGCATCACTGAAAAAGGCCTTTATGATTAGTATTTTTTTGCCCGCAGCCCCGTATCCGCTCGTGACTTAAGGTTCCCTTTTTTGCTGACCAGCAAGACTATTTGGCTCCCGCGGCTAAGAATGATCAGTGCCGTAGGTCACTCTGTTCTTGTACTTCCGTAGGTTTGCTTATGCGATTGAGTCACTGTGGAACTCATGCATCATTCATTTCATTTGGGGGTAAGCAAAACTCTCACGTCCCGGTTACCATCGTCAAGAACGATTCCAAGCCTGCCCTGTGGGGAACACGGCGGAGCAATTGGAATCTGTGCTTCACTTCTTCTGAAATTTACGATCAATGTTATGCTTCAAGCGCCCGATGCGAGTCACCTGAAACCGTTCCTAAAAGCATCCTCGCAGAGCCGAGTTACAAATACCGTTGTATTTGCGAACATATTTCTGAATATAAGTTCCGCGTTGCTGTGGAAAAACCTGCAAACTACTCATTAATGCACCGGAAATAGTGCATATCCGGTCCTGGCCTTCAAATGGCAGACATTCCCCGTGATCACGAGCGGCTCTAGCGTTTGGTAACCTTCAACAAGACGAAATGCGGCTCATTAAAACGGGCTATCCCTTGTTGTGAAACCTTAGCCAGCGAACGAAGCAGATATAACCCAAACTCCACTCGCCGGAGTGGTTTCTATTTAGATTGAACGCTTCCTGTTGGCAATCCCGGGGCCAAAGCGACCGTGCCGGCTGTGGATTTCTCCATACCCTTCATAGAACTGATGTTCAAGTCAGTTAGTCCGGAATCTACTGGGATTGGCTCACGCAGTTAGCTGCCTCGACGCATGTAACTTATTCATAGCTGCGTACAAATTTCCCTGTGGAAAAAGGCAATTCCTCCCCGCGAGGCCGATCTAGACGACCCCCAAGCCGCGCGCTCGGACTTCTCTTCGGGCCGCTTCGATCCTGGTCTTGAGCCAGTTGTGCGGTTACGGAATCGGAACGACTGCCGTATTCGACGGCACGCTTTGGACCCCGGAGGCGTCAACACTCTCCACAATGTAGTCGTAGGTCTGGCCGTTCGTAACGCTCAAGTCCGTGTAGGTCGTCTGAGTCGTGGCGGTCGAATTCAATTGCGTGTACGAAGAGCTGCCGCTCAGTGCGCGATAAACGTTATATCCCGCCACCGGGTCCGGAGAGCTTGTCGGCGGATCCCAAGTCAAGTTGACCTGATAGGAAGCCGCCGCTCCGGTTCCGCTTAGGCTCACGATCGCGGAAGATCCGGTCGAGGAGTTGCTGGTAATGGCGAGCTGTCCTGTCACAGCTCCCGCGACAGTCGGATCGAATTGCACGTTGAGCGTGGCTGTTTGATTGGGGTTTAACGTGATTGGAAAAGTAACTCCGGAGACGGTGAAGCCGCTCCCGCTGATGGCTGCTGCGCTTACGGTGACAGGTGCCGTTCCCGTTGAGGTCAGGATCACCGACTGCGTTGCGGGCGTGTTCAGGGTCACGTTTCCGAACGCAACGCTCGTGGCATTGATGCTCAGCGTGGGCACGCCGGTTCCAAGTTGCAGGCTAAAAGTCTGCGCCACGCTGCCCGCACTCGCGGTCAACGTTGCGGTCTGAGCCGTGCTGACGGCGGTGACGGTCGCCGTAAAGCTGCCAGTCGTGGCTCCGGCGGCAACAGTTACGCTCGCCGGAACCGTGACAGCGGAGTTATTGCTGGCCAGGCTCACGGCGACTCCGCCGCTGGCCGCCGCAGCATTCAGAGTTACAGTGCAGCTATCGCTTCCTGCTCCAGTCATTGACCCGCTCGTGCAGCTCAACGCACTCAGCACGGGCACGCCGTTGCCGCTCAGGCTGATCACTGTCGATGATCCGCTGGAGGAGTTGCTTGTTAAAGTCAACGAGCCTGAAGCTGTCCCCGCCGTGGTCGGATCGAACTGTACCGTTAATGTGGCCGTCTGATTGGGGTTCAAGGTCAGTGGGAAGGTGGCTCCTGACACCGAGAACCCGCTTCCGGCAACTGTCGCCGCGGTGATCGTCACTGCCACGGTTCCGGTTGATGTCAGGGTCACGGTTTGCGTCGTGGCCGTCTTCACATTCACGCTCCCGAATCCGATACTTCCAGCGCTTACGCTCAGCGTGGCTGTACCCGACCCCAGTTGCAGCGAGAAGGTTTTGGCTGTACTGCCCGTACTGGCAGTCAAGGTGGCAGTCTGCGCTGTGCTCACGGTCGAAACCGTCGCCGTAAAGCTCCCTGTCGTGGCTCCGGCAGCAACGGTTACGGTGGCCGGAACGGTGACCGCCGAGGTATTGCTGGCCAGGCCCACAGCGAACCCGCCGCTGGCTGCGGCCGCGTTCAGCGTTACAGTGCAGCTATCCGTGCCCGCCCCCGTCATCGTGCCGCTTGTGCAGGTCAGGCCGCTCAATACTGGTGTTCCTGTGCCGCTCAGGCCGATCAAAGTCGAAGTCCCGCTCGATGAGTTGCTGGTAATCGTGAGCGAACCGGAAGCCGCGCCCGCCACGGTCGGATCGAATTGTACCGTCAGCGTGGCCGTCTGATTGCCCGTCAAGGTAATTGGGAACGTCACTCCGGAGACGGTGAAGCCTGTACCGGCCACGGAGGCCGCGCTGATGGTCACTCCCGAAGTCCCGCCCGATGACAGAATCAAAGTCTGCGTCGCAGCTGTATTCACGTTCACGTTGCCAAACGACACGCTGAGCGAGCTCACGTTCAGCGCAATCGACGCCGCTCCCAGTTGCACGCCGAAGGTCTCTGTCACGCCGTTTGATGAGGCCGACAAGGTGACCGATTGTGCCACGTTCACGGCCTTTGCAATCGCGGAAAACGTTGCGCTGTTTTGGCCGCTGGCAACGGATACTGTGCCGGGGACAACCACTGCCTGATTGTTGCTGGCTATGCTGACCGCGAGTCCCCCGCCGGCCGCCGCCGCATTCAGTGTCACCGTGCACGTGTCAGTTCCCGCTCCAGTCATTGACCCGCTCGAGCAACTCAGTGCCGTCAGCGCCGGAACGCCCGCCCCACTCAGGCTCACGGCAGTCGATGCTCCTGTCGAGGAGTTGCTGCTCACGGTCAGTGAACCCGAAGCAGTTCCCGCCGCCGTTGGATCGAATTGGACGTTGAGCGTTACGGTTTGATTGGGATTCAGAGTCATCGGGAACGTAGCCCCGCTGGCTGCAAAGCCCGTCCCTGTGATCGACAGTGAATTGATCGTCAGGGCCGAATTCCCTGTTGAAGAAAGCGTCAGCGTCTGTGTCGCCGCCGAATTTACATTGACGTTGCCGAACGAGATGCCGGATGAACTCACGGTCAGTTTGGCCGCCGAGGCAACCAGTTGCAGTGCAAATGTCGCCGCTCCGCTGCCCGTGTTTGCCGTCAGCGTTGCAGCCTCTGTCGAATTCACTGGAGACACACTCGCTGTGAAGTTCGCACTGCTTGCGCCCGCCGCCACTGTAACTGAGGCCGGCACATTCACCAGCGAATTGTTGCTCGACAGGCCGATTGTGAATCCGCCGCTGGCTGCCGGAGTGTTTACCGTTACCGTGCAGCTATCGGTTCCCGACCCGATGATTGAGTTGCTCGCGCAGCTCAATCCAGTCAGCCCCGGCACGCCCGTGCCACTCAGGCTCACGGATGTCGAGGCTCCCGTCGAGGAGTTGCTGGTAATCGACAGTTGCCCTGCCTGTCCACCTGCAGCTGTCGGATCGAACTCCACGCTGAGCGTGAGCATTTGGCCGGGAGACAGAGTGGTCGGCAAACCTTCGCCGGGAATCGAAAAGCCCGTACCCGTCAGCGACGCGCTGCTCACGGTCACCGGCATGGTGCCTGTTGAGGAAAGAACCACGGGATGCGTGGCAGCCGAGCCTACTGCAACGCTGCCGAAGGTCACGCTCGAGGCGCTGATCCCCAGGATTGCTGTTGCTGCACCCAGTTCAACATTAAAGGTCTGTGCCACGCCGCCTGCGCTCGCGGTCAGCATCGCCGCTTGCGCTGAGGGTACAGCGGATGCACTCGCCGAAAACTGTGCGCTCGTCGCTCCCGCCGGCACCATGACTGAGGCGGGAACCACCACCGCGCTGTCATTGCTCGTCAGGCTTACCGCCAGGCCGCCACTCGCAGCGGCTGCATTCAGCGTCACCGTGCAGGCGTCGATTGCTGATCCGGTAATAGATCCATTGACGCACGTCAACTCAGTCAGCAATGGCACGCCCGTGCCGCTCAGCGCGACTGAGGTCGAGCTTCCATTCGATGCGTTGCTGGCAATCGTCAGCTGACCGCTTGCCGACCCTGACGCTGTGGGTCCGAACTGGAGAGTAATCGTTACGCTGGCGTTGGTGCCGACGGTCATCGGCAAGGCGTTGCTCTCGCTCATTGAGAACGACTGCCCCGTCAGATTCAAATCCGAGATCGCAACCGCCGCAGACCCGTTGTTGGTAACGGTGATGACGCTACTCGCGGTCTTGCCGACAGCCACTTGTCCAAAGTTGACCGTGCTCGACGATACCGAGAGAGTTCCTGCCGCCGAACTACTTCTAACAAAAGAACCTGAACATCCGCTCAGGACGAGGCCGCACGTAAAAGTCAGCAGCCCAATTAAACTGAACTTCAAGTGGCGCATATTTCCTCCGAACGGGCGCAAAATCCTGATCGGCGCACGTACGAGATTTATCGCCAAGGCATACGAAAGTAATCATTAAGGATTACTAATGTGGCTTAGTATATTCACAAGTATGGGTACAATAAAACGTTACTATACGTTACTTTTGTGGAGGTAGGTAACGTAGCCGCCATCCCGCTTTCGTGTTATTCCGGCCGCACGGACGCACCGATTCGCTGAACTGATATCGGCTAATTGGGTTTTATTAGGGGAAAGGTTGTTCAGAATCTGACAAATACGGTCGTCTGAACCCGGCGTGATCGGCGGCCCGGCCGAACGTCTACTCTCGGCCCAGCCTGCTTAATGTCGTGTGACGGGCGCCACAACCACCTTTTTCGGGAGATTTAGACCTGCTGTTCGTTTTCGGTTCTAGAGAACCGCCTTCGCAATCGCTGCTAATTGCATGAAAGAAGTACCTTCATAGATCGTTCCTATTTTCGCGTCCCGGTAGAACTTCTCCACCGGCGACTCCTTCACAAATCCCGCTCCTCCCAGGACTTCCACGGCGAGGCTCGCCACGCGTTCTGCCATCTGCGACGCGAAGTATTTGCACATCGCCGCTTCTTTGCGGAAATCCTGGCCCCCGTCCTTCAGGCGTGCCGCGTTGTAGACCATCAGCCGCGCGGCCTCAATGTCTGTCGCCATCTCCGCCAGTTGAAACTGCATCGCTTGGAACTCCGCGATCGCTTTACCGAACTGCTTGCGCTCTTTCGCGTGTTTCACGGCATGCCCCCATGCGCCCTCGGCCAGCCCCAGCATCTGCGCGCCGATCCCGATCCGCCCGCCGTTCAGCGTCTCCATCGCAATCTTGTAGCCGCTGCCCGGCTCGCCCAGTACTTGCGCCGCCGGAATCGCGCACTCCTCAAGGATCAGCTCGCACGTGCTCGACGCCCGAATTCCCAGCTTGTCCTCTTTCCGGCCCACACTGAATCCGGGCGCGTCTTTTTCCACCAGGAACGCGGTAATGCCCTTGTAGCCTGCGTTCGCATCCGCCGTTGCAAAAATGATGAACAGTCCCGCTTCCTTGGCGTTGCTGATCCAGAGTTTGCGCCCGGTCAGCACATAATCGCTGCCACGCTTCTCTGCGCGCGTCTGCAGCGCAAACGCATCTGACCCCGAGCCAGCCTCGCTCAGCGCGTATGCGCCGACTGTGTCCGCCGCAAGCCGCGGCAGATATTTTCTCCTTTGTTCCGGCGTGCCCCAACGCAGCACCGCGCTCGCCACCAGCGTGTTCTGCACATCCACAACCAGCGCCACTGCCGGATCGACAGCCGAAAGCATCTCCACAGCCAGCACCGAATCGAAGAACGATCCAGCGCTCCCGTCAAACTCCTCCGGAATCTCGATCCCCATGAGTCCGAGCTCGAAGAGCCTGCGCAACAGCCCCGCATCCAAATGCTGCTCTTCGTCCATGCGGCGCACCTGGGGCGCTGCTTCGTCTTCGGCAAACTGCCGCACGGTCTCGCGGAAAAGCGTCTCTTCTTCGCTCAATTGCGTAAGGGCCGCCGCTGGATTCATCGCCGCCTGCCTCTGAACGTCCGTTCTCGATCACCACGGATGCTCTTTTGAATGATATGCTGCGCTCGGGACCGGTACAGTCCCGCTTATTCAATGCAGATCAGCGGCCATGTCTTCCTTGTCACCGGCGGCGCATCCGGGCTCGGCGCAGCCACCGCGCGGTTGCTCGCCGCTGAAGGCGCATCCGTCATCATCGCCGACACCAATCGCATAGCCGGCGAGGCTCTCGCCGCCGAGCTGGGCACGGCCGCCCGCTTCGCACTCACTGACGTCACCAGCGAACAAGACGCCCAGGCTGCTGTCGATCTCGCTCTCAGCGCCTTTGGCCATCTGCACGCGCTTGTCAATTGCGCCGGAGTTGCCCCCTCCGAGCGCATCGTCGGCCGCGACGGCCCGCATCGCCTCGACACCTTCGCAAAGACCATCAACATCAATCTCGTCGGCGCCTTCAACATGATTCGCCTCGCCGCCGCGGCCATCTCAAAGGAATCTCCCGGCCCCGATGGCGAACGCGGCGTCGTTGTCAATTCCGCTTCCATCGCGGCCTACGATGGCCAGATCGGCCAGGCAGCTTACGCAGCTTCAAAGGGTGGTGTCGTCGCTCTCACCTTGCCCATCGCGCGCGAGCTGGCGCGTTTCGGCATTCGCGTAGTCACCATCGCGCCTGGAGTCTTCGCCACGCCCATGGTCGCCGGTTTCTCACCCGAGGTGCAGGAAGCACTCGGCAAGAGCATTCCGTTTCCCTCCCGCCTTGGCCAGCCCGCGGAGTTCGCTGCTCTCGTCAAGCACATCTGCGAAAACACCATGCTCAACGGCGAAACCATTCGTCTAGACGGCGCGCTGCGCATGGCCCCGCGCTAGTTGATTGAGGAGCTGCAATGCCCATATCCGATCCCATCGTGATTGTCGGCTCAGCGCGCACGCCCATCGGCGCATTCCAGGGCGACTTCAAGGACCTCACGGCTCCCCAGCTCGGTGCCGCCGCCACCCGCGCTTCTGTCGAGCGCGCCAAAATTCCGCCCGACTCTGTCGACGAAGTCCTCTTCGGCTGTGTGCTCACCGCCGGCCTTGGCCAGGCTCCCGCTCGCCAGGCCGCGCTTGGCGCAGGATTGCCTGCCTCCACCGGCGCAGTCACCATCAACAAAATGTGCGGCTCCGGCATGAAAGCAGTCATGATGGCGCATGATCTCCTGCTTGCTGGCAGCGCGAAGATCGCCGTCGCCGGCGGCATGGAGAGCATGAGCAACGCTCCCTATCTCCTCGATCGCACCCGCTCCGGCTATCGCATGGGCCACGGCCGCATCCTTGATTCCATGTTTCTCGATGGCCTTGAAGACGCCTACGACAAAGGCCGTCTCATGGGCACATACGCAGAAGACTGCGCCCAGAGCTACGAATTCTCGCGCCAAGAGCAGGACGAATTCGCGCTCCGATCCCTCACCCGCGCGCAAAAAGCCACCGCCGACGGCAGCTTCTCCGCAGAAATCGTTCCCCTCACCGTCACAGCGGGAAAGGCCGAACGGATCGTTAGCCACGACGAGCTCCCGCTCAAAGCCACTCCCGACAAGATCCCTCACCTCAAGCCGGCTTTTCGCGAAAGCGGCACGGTCACCGCCGCAAACTCCAGCGCCATCTCCGACGGCGCCGCTGCCCTCGTCCTCATGCGCCGCTCTGAAGCTGACCGTCGCGGTCTCAAGCCGCTCGCCGCGATCGCAGCCCACTCCACCTACGCCAACACACCCGCGCTTTTTCCCACCGCGCCAATTGGCGCTATTCGCGGGCTGCTCGATCGCACTGGCTGGTCTCTTGCGGAAATCGAATTGTTCGAAATCAACGAGGCCTTCGCCGTCGTCGCCATGGCCGCCATGCGCGATCTCGGCCTTCCCCACGAGAAAGTCAATGTCCACGGCGGTGCTTGCGCGCTCGGCCATCCCATCGGCGCATCCGGCGCGCGCATTCTCGTCACGCTGCTTGCGGCTCTTGCGCAACGCGAACTCCGCCGCGGCGTCGCCGCGCTCTGCATCGGCGGCGGCGAAGCCACAGCCGTCGCCATCGAGCGGCTCGCATGATTTTCATTTACTAGGAATCCGCGCCTCGAACGAGCGCGGTCGAAGCGCTACCTCTACGCCCCCGCCAGCGCCGCCTCACCCACTCCGCCATGGGATTCATGCTGCGCTTCGTTGGCCTCTGGCGCTTCAACCGGCACATGCGCCAGCTCCCACGCCGAGCGATCTTTCAGCAGTCGCGCCACAAACGCGGTGTGCATGGCGTGTCCCGCTCGCACGGCCACCACATGCCCTTCGATCCTTCGTCCCGCCAGCGCCAAATCGCCAATCAGGTCCAGCACCTTGTGCCGCACATACTCGTCGGGGAAGCGCAGTGGCCCATTCTCCGGCCCGCTCGCACCCAGAATGATCGCGTTCTCCGGCCCTGCGCCGCGAATCAGCCCCATATCGCGGAGCTTGCTCTCATCTGCTTTGTAGCCGAACGTCCGCGCCGGAGCAATTTCGCTCCCATAAGTCTCTGCCGCCAAATCAATGCACGTTTTCTGCTGGCCGATCGGCGCAGGGAAATCGATCGTGTAGGAGATGCGGTAGCCCTGTCCCGGATAGACGCCGATAAACTTCTCGCCCTCGCGCACCTCAACCGCGTGCAGCACGCGCAGCGTCTCGCGCTTGCGCCGCTGTTCGCGCATGCCCACGCTCTCAATCGCCTCCACGTACGGCAATGCGCTTCCGTCCAGAATCGGCAGCTCCAGGTTGTCGAGCTCCACAATCACGTTGTCCACGCCCATGCCGATGCATGCTGACAGCAGGTGCTCGGTCGTCGAGATCAGAACGCTCTGCCGCATCAAGCTGGTTGCGTAGCTCACCTTGGCTACGTTTCGGCCATTGGCTGGAATCTCAAAGTTGTCCAGGTCCGTGCGCCGGAAAACAATCCCCGACCCCGCCGGCGCCGGCAGCAGGCGCATCGTCACGGGCGCGCCCGAGTGCAGTCCCACGCCCGCGAATTCGAGTGGCGCTGCAATCGTCTGCTCCTGGTGTGCTGGTTGACCCAATTTGCCTCTCTGCCCTCAAAAGCCTTTGCCGTCTTTAGAATAGACGGCAGGCCTAAATCGGGTTGTGTGGCATTTTTGCCACACCATGGGCCAATTTTTCCTCCGGAACCTCTCCAATAACTCCTACTTCAAGGCCCCTTAAGTGTCGTAGAATCAGAGCGTCTCTGCAATTCGAGCCCGGAAGATTCGCCCATGTCGCTGTCAGTCAACTCGAGGATTCCCATGCGCGCCCTGCTTGCCGGTGCCCGCCGCATGCAGCCGAGCCTGATCACCTTCACCCGCCAGTTGGTCTCCTGTGAGTCCCCTTCCGACAGCAAGACAGCCGTCGACGCCTGCCTCACCCTTGCCGCCGCCCACGCGCGAGCCATCGGTGGCCGAGTCAAAATTCATTGCAATCCCAACTTCGGCAATGCCCTCGAAGCCCGCTTCGGTCCCCGCGGCTCACGCGAAAAGCCCATCCTGCTCCTCGGTCACCTCGACACAGTTTGGCCTCTCGGCACGCGCCAATCCATGCCCTGCCGCATCAGCGGTGGCCGCCTCTGGGGCCCCGGAACCCTTGACATGAAAGCCGGCGTCGCCATGGCGTTCACCGCCATCGAGCTGCTCACTGAAGCCGGTCTCCTCCAGCGCGAAATCGTGCTCCTCCTTACTGGTGACGAAGAGATCGGCAGCACCGCCTCGCGCCCCATCACTGAAGCGCTGGCAAAAAAGTCTTCCGCTGTCTATGTCCTCGAGCCGGCGCAGGGTTTGGCCTACAAAACGGCGCGCAAGGGCATCGGCAATTGGCGCATCGACGTCGCGGGCATTGCCGCCCACGCTGGCGTCGACTTCGAAAAAGGCGCAAACGCCATCCGCGAACTCGCCCGCGTCATCGAGAAAGTCAGTTCATGGACTGATCTCAAGCGCGGCCTCACCGTCAGCGTTGGCGTCGCCGCCGGCGGCACAAAATCGAATGTGATTCCCGCCCACGCCTGGGCCGAAGTCGAAGCCCGCATCGTGCGCCGCGCCGACGGCCCGCGCATCGAGCGCAAATTTGCCGCCCTCAAAGCGCACGACCCTCGCTGCGCGCTCACCGTCACCGGCGGCATCAACCGCCCGCCTATGGAGCGCAGCCGCGGCACCGTTCGCCTCTTTCGCCAGGCCCAGGTGCTGGCCCGCGAATTGGGCTTCGCTCTCGATGAGGCCTCCACCGGCGGCGGCTCCGACGGCAACTTCACCGCTGCTCTCGGCATTCCCACGCTCGATGGCATGGGCGCCGTTGGCGAAGGAGCGCACGCGCGTCATGAGTCCGTTTTGGTCGAGCATCTCGCCCTGCGCACCGCTCTCCTGGCGGCGATGTTGATGGACTGACGCGCCCTCCCGCCTGATAAACTCGCTTTTGGAATTCAGTCGGAGACTTCACTCACCATGAATCGATTTGTCCTCTTCCTGTCCTTCGCGGCTTTCACCGTCGCCGCAAGTGCCCAAACAACTCCTGCTAAGCCGGCAACCGCCGCCAAGCCTGCTTCGTTCACCGCGAAACCGGCCTCCACGGCTACCCCTGCGTCGGCATCTGAACCGCAGCCCTGGATCAAGCTTCCACCAGGCGTGCCCCGGGTTGTGCACCTTCCAGTCAAGATTTCCTTCGCGCTCCGCTATGAGGACATCGTCGTCGGCAAAGGCGCAGAAGGTGAGTCCGGCAAGCTCTGGCACCTCAAGTACACGGGCTGGCGTGCGGCCGACGGCGTCAAGTTCGACTCGTGGGACGATCACCGCCAACCCGAGATGGGGCCGGACGGCAAGCCCAAAATGGGCCCCGATGGAAAGCCCGTGTTGGCCGATCCAAAGCCTATCGAGATCCCGCAGGGTGTCGGCCGTGTCATTCCCGGCTTCGACTACGGACTTGACGGCATGAAGATCGGTGGCAAGCGCCGTATCTTCATCCCCTGGCAAATGGCCTACGGCACCCGCGCCATTCCCGACCATCCCGAACGCCCTGGCTCTCCTGCCGGTCCCGGCATTCCCGCCAAGTCCGACCTCATATTCGATGTTGAATTGGTTGACGTGACAGACATGCCCGCGCCGCCGCATCCCATGATGCCGCCAAATCGGCCCATGCCCATGCAGCCGCATCCCGGCACCGGTGCTCAGCCTAACGCCGCGCCAACGCCAAAGCCTGCGCCGCCCGCGACCCCTCCCGCTTCTCAGGTCGTGCCCGCGCCGAGCACTGGCACGCCAGCTCAATCCGCCGCACCTGCGCAGCCGTCGACGACTCAGCCATCGACGCCAGCCCAGCCGCAGCAAAAGTAAGGCTTGTCTTCTGTAATCCCAGCTCCCCGTCCTCTCGCGGCGGGGAGCTGGTTTTGCGTTAGATTCGTGATCCAGAGCGCGGGGAAGCTGGCCTGTTTTCGAGCCCGCCAAGCGGGCATAAGATGGTAGCCCAAGGCATCAGCCTGGGGATGGAAATCAAGACTCTCGTCCCTTAGCCCGCTTCAGCGGGCGTAAGAGCCGCCTTCAATGGTTAGCGGCACGTTCTCCACGACGGTCTGCTCCGTGGTCCGCATTCCCAATCGGCGCGGATAAGTTTTTGAAACCGACTTCACTCGACCAGCGGCATGAATCGGAGCTGCCTGCCCCTGCACCAATAGGCTCCTCACTTGTCTCTTCGGATTTTCCTGAGATTTCTTCTCTTCCTCGCCGTCTCCTTCGCTACAATTCGTCCACCTGAATTTTCTTCGGCACACTGCCTTTTCTCCGGCCTCTGCCAGTTTCAAATCTCATGTGCCGGCGTTTCCCCCCGGCAGAAAGCAGGATTGCCTTGTCGACGAGCGCCTTCAAATTCGCCAACCCGACATTCACCGCCGATAACTTTGTCACCTACAGCGCAGCGCAAATCGACGCCGACGCCTCGGTCCCAACTTCCGACGAGATCCAAATCCTCGAGCCGATCCCCAAACCGCGCGTGAGCCCGCCCATCATGTCGCTCGCCAGCGTGCTCTCCCAGGCCACCGTCAACGCCATCGCCGGCACGGGCCAGCTCGTCATCCATTGCGTGGGCGACACCGGCGGCATCGAGCGCGCGGAGCCGCAGCTCGCCGTCGCCGACGCCCTCACCGCCGACGTCGAAGGCAAGACCTGGGCCAACGGCCAGCCGGCCTTCTTCTATCACCTTGGCGACGTTGTCTACTTCTTCGGCCAGGAAAGCTACTATCCCGAACAGTTCTACGAGCCCTATCGCAACTACCCCGGTCCCATCTTTGCCATCCCCGGCAACCACGACGGTTTTATGTTCAAGGGCGAGCCTGCCGGCTACTCCTGCGAAGCATTCGTGGATAATTTCTGCACTGCGAGTCCCACGCAGGGAGCACCCGGCTTCGATCGCACCACCATGACACAGCCCAGCGTCTACTTTACCCTCGATGCGCCCTTTGTCCGCATCATCGGCCTCTATTCGAACGCCGGAGAAACCTCCGGCTCGCTCGGCAACTCCACCATCGGCACGGATCAACTCACATTCCTCACCAGCGAACTCAAGCGCTATGCGAGCGATCGCAAGGCCGACACGAAAAACAAGAATCCGCAGGCGCTCGTCATCGCCGTCCATCATCCGCCATTTACCGGCAGCAGCCAGCACATGCCCAGCGCCGCCATGCTTAAAACAATGGACACCTGTTGCACGCAGGCCGGTGTCTGGCCCGACATGGTGCTCTCCGGACACGCGCATCTCTACGAGCGATACACCCGCACAATGAAAAGCGACGGTCGCCAGATTCCCCACATCGTTGCGGGCAACGGCGGCTATTACGATCTCTCGGGATTGAAGAAGAACAGCCAGGGGCAGAAGCCGGTCGCGGGCCAGCAGAAAGAATCCGACGGGGCAGGGAACACCATCACCCTCGACAGCTACAGCGACACGCAATTCGGATTTCTGCGCATCACCTTCAGCGCCTCGTCCATTGCGGTCGAATCCATCGCCGTCAACACCGCCGCTCGCACCGACACCACCGTGCCGCCCGCCACCAGCAGCATTGATTCCTTTACTCTCAATCTCGCCAAGCACACGGTAGCGACCGGAGTTTCCTCGAAGGCGTCGACAAAGGGATCTTCGAAAGCCTCAACGAAGAGTGCTTCGTCTAGTCGAGCTTCGGGTGCAGCTTCTGGAACCCGGTCGTCTGCTGGTAAGCGTGCGAAAAAGCCGCCAGCTTCGCGTCCTGGTAAAGCGCGCCGAGGAAAGTGATCGATACCGGCGTTCCCGGGCCACCAATATTATCGTGATTGCCGTCATCAATCGGCGGTGGCGCCGGCGCATCAGGGCCGCGCAGGCCATTGGGCATAATCACAGCGGGATTGCCCGTCAGATTTGTCGCAATCAACTGCTCGTCGGTCGACGGCGTCACGATGATGTCCACTTTCTCAAATAGCTTCGCAAACTGGCGCACGCCGAGCGTCCGCGCGCGGTTGGCCTGGATGTACTCGACCGCTGGATAAAACCGCGCGACGCGGAAGTCGTTGGGCCAATCCTCCGGCCCCTGCTCCGTCAGCAGCTTGTCGCGGCCACTCATCGTCAGGTCGTCAAACGCTGCAGCGGCCTCGGCGGTCAGCAGCGGAACCATCGCGTCCCACGGCAGCTTCGGCAACTCGACGGGAATCAGGCTCACGCCCATCTTGGTCAGTGCGTCCAGCGCTGCCTGCTCGTATTTCTTGTCGTAAGTCCGCCGTGCGTACTCATCCTGCGCGGCCGCATTTGCGTCCTCGCGCTTCTTTTGGTCGTCCGGCGATTCGTCTGGCGCGGCGTCTTTCAACTGCAGCGGCGGCAACGGATCAAACTCGCCCTTGAAGTAACCAATACGCAGCGGGCGCCAATCGAAATCCGGATTCCAGTGGAAGTCAATGCTGGCCCCAGCCGACAAATCCTTCCCGTCTGGCCCATGGATCACGTCGAGCACCAGCGCGCAATCTTCTACGGAACGGCAAATCGGCCCCAGCTTGTCCATCGTCCAGCTCAGCGCCATCGCCCCGGTTCGCGGCACCATCCCGAAGCTCGGCCTCAACCCCGAGCAGCCGCACCGTGTCGACGGCGACGAGATCGACCCCAGCGTCTCCGACCCGAGAGCGAATCCGACGCAGCCCGCTGCTACCGCGCTCGCCGAGCCCGCCGACGATCCGCTTGAGCCCTGCGCAGGATTCCAGGGATTGCGCGTCCGCCCGCCAAACCACTTGTCGCCCATGGCCAGCGCGCCCAGCGAGAACTTGGCCACCAGCACGGCCCCCGCCGCATCCAGCCGTTGCACCACGGTCGCGTCTTCTTTGAATGTCTGTTGCTCAAACCCTCCAGCGCCCCACGTCGTCGGGTAGCCCTTCACCGCCAGCAAATCCTTTGCGCCCCACGGAATCCCGTGCAGCGGTCCGCGATAAAGCCCAGCCTCCAGGTCATCATCGGCCGCCTTCGCCTGCGCCATCGCCCGGTCCTCCAGCACCGTGATCACGAAATGGAATTCTGGGTCATAGCGTTTCAGACGATCGATGTACATCTGCGTCAGCGCCACCGACGTGATCTTGCGATGCCAGATCAAATTGGCCAGCTCGAGAATCGAGGCAAACGCCACGTCCTCAAGGTTTGCCGGGGCTTTCGGCTCACCGGACTCCGAATCGTCGAAAATCGCTTGCGGCGTCGTGCCCTCGAAAGCCACGCTGCTCTCCGCCGGCTTGGCCGCCGGCGCCGGATGAAAAACAAATGCCGGCGGTACATCGTTAGGAATCTTCAACGCGCGAATCTGTCCGTACGCGTCGCGCTGATCGTTCAACCCGTCGAGCATCATCCTCTTCTGTGCGTCGGTGAAAGGCCCCAATCCCGCCAATTCCGCGGCCCGGTCAATCATCTCCATCGTGACCTTCGGCAGCGTCGGCGTATGTGCGTTCGAAGTCGCAGCAAGAGTCGCTGAGCTGCTCGCCGGAGCGGCGGCAGAACCCGGTGCCGCCTCCTGCGCTTGCGCGGCCAGCGTATACAGGATTCCCGGCAGCAGCGGTGATGCGATCCCCGCCCGTGTGCATGCGTTCAAGAATGCTCGCCGATTGAAAGTCATGCGCGACAATTCCTTTCGATCAAAAGAAACCTAGGAGTGCTGCACGGCTCAGAAGAGGTCTTCATGCGACGGATAGTAAATGGCGTGGCCACAGGCGGCAAAACGCGCTCCGATTCGTGAAAAAACGAAAGTCACGAATTTTTCACTTGACATATTCCCATATGAGCATGTATTGTTTTCTTCATGGCCAGGGCTGCAACCACCTCCGATGCCTTCAACGCCGTTGCCGAGCCGCGACGCCGGCAAATTCTCCTGTATTTGGCGCACGATGAGCACCAGGTAGGCGAAATTGTTACGGCCATCGGCCTTGACCAGCCGTCGGTCTCCAAGCACCTCGGCGTCTTGCGCAGTGTCAACCTCGTCCGCGTGCGTCGCAATGGCCGCCACCGCCTCTACCGCACCAACGCCGCGGCCATTCGCCCGCTGCATGAGTTCGCTGAAACCTTCGAACGATACTGGCAGCACCAGTTGAACCGGGTTAAAGAACGCGCCGAGCGCGTTCAGGCCGAGATCGACCGCGGCGGCAACCCATCGCAATCAACAATTCCGAAGCACTGAGGGCCCGCAGTCCATGACCCAAATTCTCAACTTTCCCACGGAGGATGTATGACCTCAATGACAGTTCCCGATCTCGAATCTCTCAGCTTCAGAATCGAACAGGAGATTCGCGTGCGCGCCTCGCTCGAAGTCACGTTCGCAGCGCTTCTCGATCAGCTCGCTTCCGGTTTCGAAAAGGACGACGGCACGTCGATGCCTTTCAAGCTTGAGGCTTGGCCAGGAGGCCGCTGGTTCCGCGACCTCGGCGACGGCAACGGCCATTGTTGGGCCACCGTGCAGGCCATCAAGCGCCCCACACTGCTCGAGTTCAGCGGTCCGCTGATGATGTCTTTCCCTGTCGCCAACAATGTGCAATACCGCCTCACCGAAGAGAACGGCGAAACCATCATCAAGTTTCATCACACCGGCTTCGGAAACGTTCCTGAGGACTTCAAGAAGGGAATGAGAGGCGGCTGGACAAAAATCAACGAAACCGTCCGCCAGCGCGCTGAGAAATCCATGGCGTAAATTGCGCCCGCGTCAGCGGGCGAATGAGTCAAGCTCTTCGCACACGCCGGGATAACCCATTCCCGCTCACCACAGGAGGGCCGAATGTGTCCTGTATGCGTCGCAACAACGGCGGCCATCGTCGCCGGCAGCACCGCCGGTACCGGCGGAATCGCGGCGTTCTTTGCGAAACTATTCCGCCGCGGGAAGTAGCTCGCTGAATTTCCGCACAACGCTCCGCAGTTTTGCGGTAACTCTCCCAACAAATCACAGCGAAGGAGGTCGTATGGACACCACAGCATCATTCCACAACCAGAAAAAAGTTTCGCACGATGAGTGGATCGCCGCGCGCAAGGAGTTTCTCAAAAAGGAAAAGGAATTCACCCGCCAGCGCGATGAGATCAGCCGCCTGCGCCGCGCCCTGCCTTGGGAAAAGGTTGAAAAGAATTACGAGTTCGAGGGCCCTCCCGGCAAGGTCTCGCTCTCCGATCTCTTCGGCGGCCGCAGCCAGCTTGTCATCTATCACTTCATGCTCGGCCCGGGATGGAAGGAAGGCTGCCCCAGTTGCTCCTACATCTCCGACCATTTCGACGGCATGACCATCCACCTCGCCAATCGCGACGTCACTCTCGCGGTAGTTTCGCGCGCGCCCAGTTCTGAAATCGAAGCTTTTAAACAGCGCATGGGCTGGAAGTTTCGTTGGGTTTCCTCGAACGCGAGCGACTTCAACTTCGACTATCAGGTCTCGGTCACGCCCGAGGAAGTCGGGAAGAAGCAGGTCTACTACAACTACGAGATGATGGAGTTTCCCGCCGAGGAGCGCCCCGGATTGAGCGTCTTCGCGAAAGACGCGAGCGGAGCGATCTTCCACACCTACTCCAGCTACGCACGCGGCCTCGACATTTTGGTCGGTGCCTACAACTTCCTTGACCTTGTGCCCAAGGGCCGCGATGAAGCGGGCCTCAAGCACACCATGGCCTGGGTTCGCCATCATGACAAATACGGCGAAGGCTACTTTGTCGATCCCAGTCAGCTCTACATCCAGCCGGAGGTCGTCAAGCCGAAAGAAAGCGGATCGTGCTGCCACGACTGAGGAAGGGAAGCGAAGGTGCGACGGCCCACGGATTCACCGTCTCTGCAACGATTCCTGCTGCTCCGAAGCAGGTCTTTGACGCGTGGCTCTCGAGCAAAGGCCACTCGGCGATGACCGACGCCGGGGCCAAAGTATCTGCGCGTGTGGGCGGCGCGTTTACCGCGTGGGACGGCTATATCTCAGGCAAAAACCTCAAGCTCAATCCCGAGAAGCAAATCGTCCAATCGTGGCGCACCACCGAGTTTGCCGTGTCCGATCCCGATTCGAAGATTGAAGTGCTGCTTGAGAAAACTCCGGGCGGCACAAAACTCACGATCCACCACACGAACATCCCCAGCGGGCAGTCCGATTACAAATCCGGCTGGCGGGAATGCTACTTCGAACCCATGAAGAATTATTTCAAAGCCAACGCCAAGCCCGCGTAGCTACTTCGCCACCTTGCCCAGCAGCGCCTCAGCCCTATGTAGCGCGTCCCGGCGCTTTTGCTTCTCGCTCTCAATGTCCGCCGGAGCCCATGTCGACCCGCCGATTCGCCGCGACGTGTCGCTGAGCCGCTGCTCAAACTCCTTGTCGAGTTGCGCCACGTCTGCGTTCGCCTTCGCCACCTGCTCGTGGAAATGTTTCAGCGCGCCCTCGATTCGTTCGGGGTAGTAACTGATCAAGTCGCCGGTCTGCAGCGCATCCCTCAGGGCAATCGAAGGTCCCGCCACCGGCCCTGTCTGCTGCAGCGCATCTTCGACCTCGCGCAACCGCGTCATCGCGCCCGGAAATCCATCCAGCTCCGCGCGCTCGGCAACACGGCCATTCGCGCGTTGCACCTCCACAACGACCTTCGCATTCACGCTGCCGCTCGGCACCGGAATCACCGTCGTCAGCGTATTTCCCTCAAACGTCCAACCTCCCGGTTCGCCCGGCTCGACGAACGAAACAGTTTTGCCGTTCACCGTCACGCTCACTGGCGGCCAATCCGCCGGCAGCCGCACCTCGTAGCCGCGCGTCTTCAGCATTCCGGGATACGAACCCTCCACCGGCCCGATCTCCACCCGTAGCGTATTGCCGTTCTCTGTGGCCTTGATCGGCGTGCGCGCAAACACGCCGCGTTGATACTCAACTGCCACGCCCGAATCCTCATACACCGGATAGCTCGAGCTTGCGCCCGGCGCCAGCGGCCACACATTCACAATCAGCGGGTCAACCGGCTTCTCGCCTGTGTGCAGCATCGCCGGCTGCATGGGCACAATCGTCCCTGCCCGCACATACACGGGAATCTGGTCGATCGTGAAGCTGCGTTCCACAGTTGTTGGCCCCGCAAAATGTGTTCCCGTCGGCCGCTCGATCCACTCGCCTTTCGGCAGCCACACCTGCTCCGTCGCGAGGCCGGAAATCTTGTCCGCGGGTGCGGTCACCGGGCTCACGATTATCTGATCGCCAAACAGATATTCGTTCTTGCTCGTGTAAGCCGCATCTTCTTCCGGCCAGTCGTAATAGAGCGGCCTGAAGAACGCAACGCCGGTGTCATACGTGCGCCGCGCCTCTGTGTAGAGATACGGCTGCATCGCTTCCCGCAGTTGGTAAGCCGACCGCATCACGGCCGAGTACGGCTCGGGATAGGCCCAGATCCGACGCTCCGAATCCGGATTCTTCGTAGTGTGCGTCCGCAAAATCGGGCTGAATATCCCGAACTGAATCCAGCGCGTGTACAGCTCCGGATCAACCGCGCCCGGCATATGCCCGCCAATGTCGTGGCTCCAGAACGCGTATCCCACATTGGCTGCCGTCGCCGTAAACCACGGCTGGAACGCAAGCGAATCCCACACTGAAATCGTGTCGCCCGAGAATCCAATCTGGTAACGATGGTTGCCCAGCCCGCCCCAGCGATGAAAAAGCAGCGGCCGCTTGCCTTCGCGTTGCTGATCGGTAAAGTGGACGTAGTTCAGCCACCACGTCGGATTTACTCCCGGCAAATCCGTCGTCGACTGCTGCTGCCAGTCGAGCCACCAGAAGTCCACGCCCTGCTTTTCCAGCGGATGCAGCACCAGGTTCAGATAATTCGTCGCCCACTTCTTGTCCGTCGGATCAAACGGAATGTACTTCTTGGTCGCCGGGTCAATCCCCATCGCGCGCGCCATTGCCGGATACGCCTGCTCCCAGGGCTGAATCCCCGACGCCGGATGCAGGTTCATCGTCGCCTTCAGCCCATCCTCGTGCAGCTTTTTCAAAAACGCATCGGGATCGGGAAACAGCACCTTGTTCCACGTGTATCCCGTCCAGCCCAGCTTTTGCCCCGACTGATCGGTCTCTCCCATCGCCATCAATTGCTCGTCGCTGATGTGCCAGTCCATGTCGATCACCATCACATCCAGCGGCGTGTCATTCTGTCGGAAATCGCGCACCAGCTCGTCGAATTGCTCGTCGGAATACGCCCAGTACCGCGACCACCACACTCCAAACGCGAATCTTGGCGGCAGCGGAATTCGCCCCGCCACGCGCACAAAATCTCCCAGCGCCTGTTTGTAGTCGTGTCCATAGCCGAAAAAGTACCAGTCGTTATACGAGCCGGGCTTCTCATCCGCCGGCCGTTCCATCACCCACGGCCACTCGCTCTTTTCTCCCTGAAGAAATCGGAAGTCCGCTGAATCGAACAGCGGACGCGTCGAGTCATCCACCAGCACCCAGCCATCCCGCGACACCAGACCCTGACCGATCGGCTCTTCTGTCTTCGATCCCCGCGCCGTGTCGAGCGTCCGCGTTGTGCCCTGCAGATTCCCGGTATCAGCATCGCCCGGATGCCAAACCACCTTTTTGCCGTCAACGCTGAATTCGATCGATAGGTTCTGGGGTGTAAAATGCCCATCGCCTGCCGGATCGTAAGTCAGCATGAGCGCATCGGTCTTGATCGTCCTGAATTGCGCGCTGCCTTCTGACACGGTTCCGGCCACGAACTTCGGCACCGGCAGCCTTCGATTGATGAACACAAACGACGCGTGGTCCTCGAATTTCCCATCCGCCGACCACTCCATCCGAATCAATTGCGGCGTCAACACCGTGAACCGCGCATGGCCCACCGTCACCACCGCTTTGGGGTCCGCCACAGGATTGTCCACCGCCGGAACTGCTCGTGCGCCAGCCGCCGGCCCGCTCGGCTCGTGGCCCGCCTGAGCTCGCATCAAATCCCCACCGCCGCATCCCAACGCCAGAGCCGCAATCGCCAGAATTCCGAAAGAGACACGCACGATAGCCCCCATTCTTTCTCCATCGGGAAGGGTACCACCGCTCGCGGACTCCCCGCGCCGCCCGCGGATGTCCATCCCAAACGCATTCTTCGGGTCCGGAGTGGAACCGCACTTTTCGCCGCTATCATGAACTCAGCGCAAGCACCGGCGTCACCGCGCGGGAATCCATGCCACCCTCAATCTTCATTTCGGCAGGTGAAGCCAGCGGCGAGCACTACGGCGCTCTCCTGGCCTCCGAACTCCGCCGCCAACTTGCTACCGCAGGCCTCAACGCCGAATTTGCAGGTATGGGCGGTCCGCGCATGCAAGCCGCCTGCGTCAAACTCATCGTCCGCGCTGAAGACATGGCCGTCATGGGCCTCACCGAAGTGGTCCTGCACCTGCCCAGCATCTACCGCGAGTTCCGCAAGCTCAAGCGCGCGATCCGCGAGCACCCCCCCACCGTCGCCATCCTCATTGACTTCCCTGAAATCAACTTCCGCCTCGCACGTGAGTTCCACCGCCTCGGCGTTTCCGTCATCTACTTCGTCAGCCCTCAGCTCTGGGCCTGGAAGCAGCACCGCATCCGCCTCGTCCGCGAATACGTTCGCCGCATGCTGGTCATCTTTCCTTTTGAGGAGCCGTATTACCGCGCTCGCGGCGTCAACGCCGAGTTCGTCGGCCATCCTCTCGCCGACCTGCCCCAGCCCACCATCACCCGCGAGCAGTTCGCCGCCGAAAACGATCTCGACCCCAACCGTACCTGGATCGGTCTCCTCCCCGGCAGCCGGATGAAAGAAATCCAGGCAAACCTGCCCGAAATGCTCGCCGCCGCGGCCCTCCTCGGCAGCAATTACGAATACATCATTCCCCTCGCGCCCACGCTCACCAAGCCGCAGATCGAGACAATTCAGCGACAACTCGCCGTCGGCGCAACGTCTGCCGAGCCGCCGCGCATCACCTTAATCCACGACGCCCGCGCCGCGCTCTTTCACGCCCGCGCCTCCATCGTTGCCAGCGGCACCGCCACTGTTGAGGCCGCCCTCATCGGTAATCCTTTTATCGTTGTCTATCGCGTCTCGCCGCTCACGTATGCTATCGCCAGGCGCATGGTCAAAGTCCCTCACGTGGCCATGGCCAATCTCATCGCCGGCAAACGCGTGGTCCCGGAGCTCATCCAGCACGACTTCACCGCCGCAAATATCGTCCAACACCTTAGCCCGCTGCTACCCGACGGCCCCGCTCGGGAGTCCATGAGAATGGAGCTTGGAGCGGTTCGCGAAGCGCTCCGGGGGCAAGCTGCCCACCAACAAGGTCAAACTGCCATCGAGAGGGTAGCCGCCATCGTTGTTCAAGAGGTCGAGGCACATTTTCCGGCGCCCGCGCATGCGGCCACGCCCTGAGGTCAATCAAAGACTCACAAGGATCCAATCACCCCTGAAGAGCACGAAACTCATGAGCGATCGAATGAAGAAACCAAAGAACGACGTACGTTTCGCGGCCAGCCGCATCATCAAACCGTTTACACCCACTCTGTTGGCAATCGTCCTTGCCGCAACCGCCTCCCTTCCCGCCGCTGCTCAGATCACCCGCCCCGCGCTCAACATCACGGGCTACGTGATTGACGCTGAACTCGACACCGCAACGCACCACCTCACCGCCACGGCCCAGGTTAGCTTTACCGCTCCAGCCAACCTCGATGTTGTCACCTTCGGTTTCCATCCCGCGCTCAAGGTCACCAAAATCACCGACGAAGCCGGCAAGCTCCTTGAAGGCGAGCGCACCGCCGACGGCTCCATCCGCATTACCACAAACACGCCCTTCGTTGACGGCCAGACTGCTCACTGGACCTTCGTCTACGACGGCATCATTACCGGCAACGAGGATGGACCCGTCGAGGGGCTCAAGCTTGCCGCCATTCAGGAGCCCATCAGCTATCTTCTCTATCCGGCCCGTTGGTTTCCCATGACCGGTTTCATGACCGACCGCTTCACTGCCGAGTTGCACATCCGCGTGCCGCAGGGGATACGCGTCTTTTCCAGCGGCTCCACCGGCCCCTCAAAATCCGTCGCCCTCTCCAATGGCAAGCCCGGCGATGAGTACGACTTCAACTGGACCAAGCCCGGATTCCCCGGAACTGTCATTGCAGGCCGCTATCTCCCCGCCGTCTCAGTCGGCGCCGGCAACGTCAAGGTTTACGTCACCGTCGCCCACCAGGCCACGGCCAACCAGTTTGCGCAAACGGCCACCAGCGAATACAACTACTTCACCAATACGTTCGGCCTTCCTCCCACGCCCCGCATCAACATCGTCGAGCTGCCTGACGATACCCTTCCTGCCGTCTACGCGCCCGAGATTGCCGCCATCATGGGCTCCCGCACCGGCGACAAATCGGGCATCCGCCTCCTCGCCAACACCATCGCGCACCAGTGGTGGGGATTGGAAATCAGCCCCAAAACCCTCGACGATGCGTGGATCACCAACGGCATGTCCCGCTACGCCGAGCTCATGTATGTCGAAGACCAGAGCGGCGAAAACGCCCTCAAAGCCGCCATGGAAGACGTGGCCGCCGGCGCCTTGGCCTATGACACCATTCCTCTCTCCAGCGTGGGCCATCTCGATCCCTTCACGCCCCGGTTCCAGTCCATGACCCTCGAAAAGGGCGCCATGATCTTCCACATGCTCCGCTGGGAGGTCGGCGACAAGGCCTTTCAAGCCATCCTCCAGGCCGCGCTGAGCCAGTTCGCGGGCGGCTCCATCCGTACGCAGGACTTCGAGAAGGTTGCCGAGGAGCAGAGCCAGCAGCAGTTGGTGCCTTTCTTCTCCCAGTGGATTGACGGCACCGGTGCGCCAACCTTCACCAACAAGTACGCCGTCTACCGCTTGGGCAACAACAAGGGTTTCCGCACCATCGGCGAGATCAACCAGGATCTTGACCTTTTTCGCATGCCGGTCGACCTGCGCATCGAAACTGACGGCAAGACCGTAAACCAGAAGGTCGAAGTCGTCGGCACCGATACCCAGTACATCGTCGACACCTTCGGCCGTCCGCGCCGCATCAGCGTCGACCCCAATGACTGGGTCCTCAAATCCGGCCCCGACCTTCAGGTCCGCATCTCCATCCTGAAAGGCCAGCAGTTGGTGGCCCAGAACGACCTTCTTGGCGCCATCAACGAATACAAGAAAGCGCTCGAGGCCAACCCTCTCAGTTCGCTGGCCAGCTATCGCATTGGCGAGGTGCTCTTCACCCAGTGCAACTACCAGGCCAGCGTCAACGCCTTCCGCGACTCCCTGCGCGGAGACGACACTCCCCCGTGGACAGAGGTCTGGAGTCACATCGCCATCGGCAAAATCTTTGACCTCACCGGCCAGCGAGACCGCGCGGTTGGCGAGTACCGCCTCGCCGTCCAAACCAACGACAACACCCAGGGCGCCGTCAACGAAGCACGTGAGTACCTGCAGAAGCCCTTCAGCCAGCCCGAAGGCGTCTGTATGCACTAGCCAGCCCGGGAAGCATGGAAATTAAAGGCCAGCCCGAGGGCTGGCCTTTTTCGGTCTTGTATCAGGGCATGACTTCAGTCATGCCTCAAGTGCATTCATTTTGATCAGGGCTTTAGCCCTTGAGGGCGGGGAACTAGGTCACCCCGCAAATAAAATCCGGGCCCTCGGGCCCGGATTCACTTCCGACCGGAACCTACCGGCTACTCGCCACCCGCAGGCGGCTGTACCAGCTGCTTTTGCTGCTTTCCAAGCGACAAAACCTGCAATTCCACCTTCGCCAGGCCGGCCTTGGCCATGCCTAGCTTCTTTGCCGCGCCATAGGATAGGTCGATGATCCGTCCCTCCTCCACCAGGTCGCCGCGATCCGTAATCCGGACCACAACCGAACGGTGGTTTCTCAGGTCCACGACCCGGACGATCGACCCGAAGGGGAGCGATGGATGGCAGGCAGTCATGGCATACATGTCGTATGTTTCGCCGCTTGCCGTTTTCCGTCCGTTGAAGACCCCGCCGTACCAGCTGGCTACTCCCTGGATTCTGTCCTTCCAGCTCTTGGCGGCAGGGGTTGGGGCGTTCTGCGGAATCGAGGGTTCCTGGTCACTGAGCGATATCGGTGTTGCGCTCGATGCCGGGGAAACCGCAGACGCGGTGAAGGCTGGTCTGGGAAGACTCGCATCCGCTTGCACGGTACGCGCTGAATACAAAACCACCAGCGCTACCATTGCAACGGCGGAGACACCAGCCACGAGGCAAAGCCACAGCGGTGCCTTTCGTCTTAAGTTGCGTGTTTTCCTTTTCATAACCATCCGATTATTTTACTAGACCGGCACTGGTTTGATGCCAGTGTTGTCAAGAATGACAACGGGGTTTTTGTTCGAAAATCATCGCCCGTCCCTCCTTAGAGCCGCAAGTTTCTTATTACGTTTAGGTTAGAATCTGCACCATAATTAGGGCCATTTTTCCTATTTTGGGTATCGATTTCTGTGGAAAACCTGGCACAAACGGGCAACCTGGCATGCCGCGTGCGCATCACCCAGTCAGTGTCAAGAAACTAAAGGAGTTATCCGTGAAATCGACCCGCGCGCTTTTGTCCGTTGCCTGGACCATCGGATGTGCCTTAGCGTCCTGCGTTTTCGCCCAAGCGCCCGCCCCTCCCCCGGCTGGGCCGGTACCGCCGGCAGTTGTCAACGCCAAGTCAATCTTTATCTCGAACTCTGGCTCCGACATAGATCTCTTCCCGGGGATCTACTCTGAGGGTCATCAACTTTCGTATCTGTTCAACGGAGATGAGGACCGCCCCTATTCGGAGTTCTTTTCCGCGCTCGCGGCTACAGGCGATTACAAGCTGCCGAGCGATCCGTCACAGGCCGACCTGGTTCTGGAGCTCCAATTGCGAGCTCACCCAGCCCCGGAATTGGGCGCGCCAGGCCCTCTGGCCGAGCTTCGGCTGATCGTCTACGGCGGCCAAAGCCATTACGTGCTATGGACAATCACGCAGGCCATCGAGCCCGCCAACCTGCAGAAGAACCGCGATAAGAACTTCGATGAGGCGGTCACGAATCTCCTCAACAGATTCCTGCAGGTCGCCGGCAAGCTGCCGGTGCCGGCGCATTGAAAATAAACCTTTGAAGTTTGCCGATTAATTCGCGGATTTTGCTAACGTTTTATTAGGGTCTGTCGAAAGCCTTCCTTTCTCAAGAGAGGCTTTCGCCAGGCCCCTTGCTATTTATGGCGTAATTGGAGGCTTTTCATGCACTTAAGCGAAAAAGGTCTGGACCTGATTAAGACGTCGGAGGGGTTCCGCGATCACATTTATCGCGATGTTGCAGGCTTCCCGACCATCGGCTATGGGCACCTTGTCAAGCCCACCGAGTCCTTCTCGGGTGGCATCGCCGAGCCCCGGGCTGCCGCGATCCTCGCGGCCGATGTTCAGCAAGCCGAGGAGGCTGTTTCTCGGCTGGTCAAGGTCGCTCTCACCCAGGGCGAATTCGACGCACTGGTCGATTTCTGTTTCAACCTCGGTGCAGGCCGTCTCGCTGGCTCAACGCTTCTTCGCGAGTTGAACGCGGGTCACCACGACACCGCTGCCGAGCAGTTGCTCTCGTGGGACCGCGCTGCAGGCGTCGTAAACTCCGGGCTCAAAGCCCGCCGCGAAGCAGAGCTGAAACTCTGGACGGGCGAGAGCGACGCAGGACAGGCCGTTGCAGCATAAGCGAATCGGTGGCCTCGAGCGAGCGCACGAAAGGAAGATGAATGCCGATGAACGCGGTTTCCGGTCCGGCGAAATCACTGTCCGGGTGTTCTGCCGTTAGGCCAGTCGCCAGCCTCCAGAAATTAATCAAAGAAAATATTTGGGATGTTTCGCCGAACAGTAGCCTCTTAAATCGTTTAGAATCAATAAATATACTTCAGGAATATCGAAAATGTACACCAAATTACGTCGGGTTTATCCTCCGTAACTCCTTTGTAATCAGTAAAAAAACTACGAAAAGTGGAAAACGATTCCGCTGACCGCAAGCGCTTGTTCTAAAAGGAGTTACATGCAATAACGCTGTTCACCGTTCACCTCTCAATGACTTCGAGCCGCTCGTCCTTTTTCAGGTAGCCTTTGCGCCGAAACCAATCTTCCATCGCGGCCTGCAGCCGTTCCAGCGGAACGCGGTTTCCAATCTCCAGAACGCCATCGCCGGCTGGAAACGTGTCGTCGAAAACCGCGTCATTGGTGAAGTTCCGCATGGCAAAGTTGTCGATCTGCCCGATGGGGCATGCGTGGCGTTCGCCTCCGGCGTCGATTCGATTCACGGTCATGCGCCGCGCAAACATGGATCTACTTTAGATCGCTGCAGCCGCTTTTCGACAAATCAGCAACCGGGCAACTTGCAGATCAAGCGGTGGCATCGATAGGGTGAATGTTTCGGTGCACGGAAGACTTTGCCGGAGGAAGAACGAATGAAGCTTCTTTTAAATTGGCTGCTCAGCGCCCTTGCGCTGCTGGTTGTTTCCCATTTTGTGCCCGGATTTCACGTCAACGGCCTGCTTCCGGCGCTGATCGCCGCAGTGGTCATCGGGCTGCTGAACGCCACTCTCGGGCTCTTCCTCAAGATCATTACCATCCCATTCAGCATTCTCACGCTGGGAATCTTTCTGCTCGTCATTAACGGCATCATGATTCTCCTGGCATCGGCCATTGTTCCAGGCTTTCACGTCTCTGGTTTCGGCCCGGCCTTCTGGGGCGCGTTGGTGCTGGCTCTTCTAGGCATGCTGATTCGGGCAGTCGTCAAAGATTCGTAGTAGGGATTCGCATCGGCAATGGCGAAGCGCCCACGACGGGCCGAGTCTGAGAGGTCTGGCGCGGACGGAATTCGCTCGTCTACTTCGGCGCGACAGCTGCGGCAGCGGCTTTGCCTGTCTGGCTCGCTCCGTCGCTTCCTGGCTTGGCTATCGTGACCGGCTTCTTCACTGTCACGGGCTGTGCAGGGATCACTTTGACGGGTTGCGGCGCCTTCGGTCCGGGCAGGGTTTGCGGGGTCCGGATCGCTCCGGCTTCCCCAAAACCTTCAATCGCCGGCATACGCGCCGGCATCACGATCACTTTAGCCGGCTGGTTCTGCTCCACACGCGTATAAACGCCCCAGCCTCCGCCCGCGACCACAAAAACGATAGCCGCAGCTGCCGCGCTGCGCATCCAGCCACTCTCGGGCCGCAGCGTTCTCGGCCAAGTCAGAACCCGTCCTCGGCGCGGTGCCGCATCGAGCGCCGACTGCACGCGCTCTTCCAGCCCCTTGGGCGCGGGCAGGCTTGCAATCAGCCGCAGAGTCTCTTCCGCCGGGCTTGATGCGGATGCACTAGCTCTTGGATCGTGAGGAATCGAATTCATCGCAAACTCCTCTCATGGTCGAGCAAGCCGGCCATCAGGTTGCGGGCCCTGAACAGCCGCGATCGGACGCTGGACTCGGAAATTCCAAGGACAGAAGCAATCTCCACGCTGCTCAGCTCTTCAAAGGCGGAAAGCATCAGCACCTGCCGCTCTTTAGCCGGCAGTTGGTCAACGCACCCAAGAACATGAGCATGGTGCTGCGCCGCCGCTGCCAGCTCCTCGGCAGAAAGTCCTGTGGAGGGAAGCACCCGCGCCAGCTCACTCACGTCGTCAGTCTCAGGACGCGTCTTGGCGCGGCGCTTGCGGTCGAGCACGATGTTCCAAACAATGCGAATCAGCCACACTCGGTGATCGCGCACTTCGCCCAGCGAATCGCGATGGCGCAGTACGCGCACAAATGCCTCCTGCACGGCATCTTCTGCGTCAGCTTGATTGCGAAGAACGGAATACGCCACGCGGTATAAAGCGCTGGCGTACTGGTCGACCAGGGCGGCTAGCGCACTGTCTTCCGCGCGCCTGCGGGCTTCGTCATTCACCGCGCTCGTGGGACTCTCCATCCACCCTGCGACAATGGCCTGGCTGGTGCTCATCACTCACCAGACGCAGACCGGGAAGAAAATGCTCAGGTTCGCCTGCAGCCTGCATTTTGGCCCGCAAAGGGCAGCTTAAAACCCAGCCAGAACGCGTCCTGCCGGCCTACTTGGCGGCGAGCTTTTCCGACGCAATTGACCCTGCCGCGCCCTCTTTGTCGGCGTCCTTGACCCTGGCCCACAGTGCGCGAGCCATGTTCTGCTTGCCCTCGGCCGCATAGAGATCGGCCAGGTCGAGCTGGGCCACGCTTGCTGAAACCGTTGCCGAAGGTTTGGCAATGATCTCGTTGTAAAGTGCGATCGCATCGTTGTCGCGGGAGGTCTGCCGGTAGAGTCCAGCCAAGGCCAGCTTGGCCAGGTTACCCACGTTGCGATCCCAGGAGCCGGCCGCCGCTTTTAGCTCTGTCTCGGCTTGGCCGTTCTGCCCCAGGTCTTCATACGTGATCCCTGCGAAATACCGGGCTTTCGTTCCTTCGGGCAGCCAACTGTAGTCCTGTGCGATCGCCACGAACTCGCGATTGGCTTCCTTGGCCCGCGCGGCAGAGGACGTGTAGGCGCCGGCTTCAGGTGGAGCGCCAGGGACCGCCAGCGGCGTTGTGTACACATCCAGGGCTGCGCCCAGCGCGGTGTTTGCGGCCGAAGAGCGAATATTCCAGAAAATTAGGCCAGCGATGACCAAAACCAGAACAACACCGATGCCGATGCCCCAGCGCACCGTGGCGGTCCGATGTTCACCGACCCAACTGGCGCTGCTTGCGGCAGCTTGAGCAAATTTGTCCTTTTTCAGGGCGTGACGAGTTCGAGTATCCACGGGGTCTTTCTTGTCCTTTTCCGGTATCCTTGCAGGCGGGTCTGAACAGAAGAGAATGGCGCCACTGCAACCGGTCTAGTGTATCAGCGCGGTTCCGGCACAGTCCACCCGCAGTGGGACGGAGCGCCTATGCAGGCGCAGAAAATGCCGTGCAGGCTTTTCCTATGGGCAGATGAGCTTTGCCGAGCCACCGACGTTGCCGCATCCGGGCCTGCCCGCGGGATCGATAACGGTGCACACAGAAGGACTGATCTGTACCCAAGCCTCAATCGTCGTCGTGCCCGAGACGCCAGAAGCGCAGGTTGCCAGGCCGTTCTATGTGGTCGAGGCGATGGCTTGCGGGTAACTGCTAACTCCCCATGTGGCCTGGAGCGGAGTGACCGTGTACGGCTCGGTGTTGTAAGTGCCGGTAGCAACAAACTGCACTTGGCTGTTAGGAGCCCCTGGCGCCGTTCCAGAGGATGGGGTGATGGTGACCGAAAGAAGCTCACGGCTCGAATTCATCGCAGGGTTGCTGCACGCCACTGGAAGGAAAACAAGAAGGAGCAGCGGCAGGAAAGTGAGCAGGACGATGCGCAGGGTCTTCATCGCAGCCTCCCAATTCATTGAAAATAGCCTATTTGATTAGACGGGACCACGCGGGGGCGGTTTATCGCTGGATCTCGATCAACAGAACCCACGCATCAAAAAGCGCGTTGGCGAGCGAAAAAACCGTGCCTGCCGCCAGCCAGTACAGGCCTCCGCCAAATCCCCAAGCCAGCGAAAGCCCTCCGGCCACAAACGGAATCGCGGAGAGCTCCGTTAGCACGAAATGGAAAACCTTCGTCTTCGCGTCGACATATCGGTTCCTGTGTGCGGCTCCGTACTGCGAGAACGTTGTTCCCGCCCAGGTCACAACTCCTAATGCCGTCAATTCGCACCCGAGAATCACCCGGCTCAGATCCGGAATCAGGCACAGAGACGACGAGAACAATACAGCCATCAGGCTCAGCAGCGCCTTGGCTGAACGCGATACCAACTGCTTCAGCTTAACGATTTGCGCGAGGTTGATCGATACCGCAACAAAGATCAAGCCCGCCAGCGCAGCCGACGCGCCAACTTCCGCTGAGAAAAACCCCGTCCAAGTCGCCGTATTGTATGCCGAATCCATGCCTGCGATGTGCGCCAGTCTATCAAACCCCGCAGAAACGTCGGTGCGTTTTCCTCGTCGCTGCCACCCGCTTGCCGCGGCACGGCCGGAACGGTACCCTTGAAACATGTACGAGGACTTCCACGTCGCCGACCGCTGGAGCGGCGAAGACCTTCACTGCC
>JBEKRG010000044.1:0-35662 GCA_049518955.1 Occallatibacter sp. | reverse complement strand
ACTCGCTTCTGCACCCTTAACACGCTTATGACCGCGACCACTCGGGTCGTGACCCCGTTCGCCAAGACCGGCATGATCATGCCGAATCCGGAGGCATCTGGACTGGAGAAAAATAGGCCGAGGGGCACGGGCTTGTCGAGAGTCACCGTGGTTTTGTTCAAAGCTTTCGACCGCTGATTGAGCTCCTCCTGCGAATCGCTCAAATCAAGATTTCCCGCTAACTGTTTGCCCGTGCCGTCAACAATGGTCTTAAATGTGTCTGCATCAACGTCAATAAATTCGGCTCGGCGAGGAATTTCGACAAGCGCGTAATTCGTCAGCGGGGGATAAGTGCCGGTGCGAATCACAGTCATATCACCCGGCAACACGAAGGCCGCCAGAAGTCGATTGGCGTCAGGCGCAAGAGGCTCCAAGACCACTCGATAATCGGGACCGGCTTCGACCAGATCGCCGCCAGGAGGCGGAATGGCGATCGACAATCCGCCGGCGCGGTAAGTTGGCGGCGGAGCTCCTTCTTTGTCTTGCGGGTGTAACGATGCTAGAAGAATGAGAGAGACGGCTGCGGTGAGGCAAACCCGACGCAAGGGAACCAACAGGACGAACTTCATGGCGATCACTCCCGTGGGAACCCCAGAGTTTATCAAGGCCTTGCGACAGAAGCAAAACGCGGACCCTCGGGTCCGCGTTCAGTGTTGATCAGGCTTTAACCCGCTTCTACGCTTTCGCCAGCACCGGTTTTCCCAGCCGCTCGGCCATGATCTCGTGGGCGTGTCCGAAGAACTCGTCCTTTGAGACTTTGCCCGCGTCGACGTCGGCAAGGATCGACTTCTGCGCCTGGTACTCGCGGTTGACGACGCCGGCTTTCGATTGCAGCATCCGCCAGGCCTTGCGCCTCTCCACGCAGAACATGACCAATTGGCGACTCAGCGCGTAGTGGACGGTCTTGCCGTCCTGGTCGAAAGTAATATACACGCCGAAGTCGGGAATGAAGCTGCGGTGCTCCGGCAACAGGTAGTAGCGGTAGACCACGTCCTGCTGCGTTACGCGAACGAGCATGTTGTCGAGGGGTACCATCTTTGCAGCCTGCTCAGGCTTGATCTTCTTCAGGTGGTTGCGGAAGCGCGCCTCGGTGACGCACCAGTGAGCGACGGTATAGCGATACGGCTCGTTCGTCACCTTGGACTTGGTCTCGTACCAGTCGAGATCGATCGACGGATTGCCCTTGATGTCGAGCGCCTCCTGATAGGTTTCGCCCAGGCGCGGGTTGAACACGAACTCCGGAGCGCCGCGCGAGTCGCGCACGCGCTGCGCCTGGAAGAGGGCCATGTCGTCGGCCACGCCGTGCTCCGGCTGGCATGTGGTGAAGCACTGCAGGAACATGGTGCCGCGATACTCGAGACCGTCCAGAATCGCGCGGTAAAGCTTGGGCGCGTTGGCCATCGAGACCTGCGCAACGAACGGCGAGCCGTGGCCGGCGAGGAAGGTCTCTGCCACCGTCTTCTTTTCCGTGTTCTTGCCCTGCGTGGCGGATCCAAAGACGTTCATGTCATTGCCGCCGAGCATTGGCGTTGAATCGGAGTTCTGGCCGCCGGTGTTCGAGTAGACCTGCGTGTCGAGCATCAGCACTTTGACGTTGGGCCGATTCTGCAACATCACCTTTGAGGTGTTCTGGTAGCCGATGTCGCCGATGCCGCCGTCGCCGCCGACCACCCAGACCTTGGGCAACTCGACGATCTCCTGATCGGTCATCAGCGCGTCAGTAAAATGCGTGAAGTGGTAGTACTCTTCGGCGCTGAACCACTTCGATCCCGACCCCACGGACAAAGAGCTATCCGCGGGAGCTCCCACTTCGCGCGTGAGCAGAATGTCGGCCAGGCGCTCGGGAAGGACGGAGCGGCGCGAGTGGTCGACGATGAAACTCTCGCCCATGAGCCAGCCAACCGTCACGCCATCCTGGAAGAGCGAGTTCATCCACGGATAAGGATGAGGATTGTTGGGCGCGGTTGAACCGTAAACGGTGTTGCAGCCGGTGTGCGCAGCCATGGCCATTACGCTCATGCCGTTGGCGAGGCGTCCATCGATGGGCTGCAGGTTTTTGTGGTTGAAGGCCTCGGTCAAGAGCACTGCGGCGATAGCCTCGACCAACTGTGCGTCGGTGATTTCGCCGTGTTCTGCTTCGTATGCTGCAATGCGCGTCTTGGTGTCCGGTGTGTCTTCGCCGCCAAGGCCCATGACGAGGTGCGCGATGGCCTGCCGCAGGCGGTCGTAATCCTCCGGGCAGCTTTCTTTGATGGCCGCCAGGCGGGCTGCGCCGGTTTTCTCCAGCTCGCCCGCCTTCGCAATAAAGCGGTCGCTCTTGGCGTGGTAGACCGGTCGCATATAGGCCTCGGTGACGGCGGCAATGGAGCGCAGCACGCTCTTTTCACCGCAGCCGGCGCAGGCTCCGTCGCCTGCCACCAGCGCGTCGTAATTGGTTCGCACCATCAGCATGTTGCGCAGCGTGGCAGTCTTCGAGTCCGCCGGATTCGCGCCGTTATAGAGGCCCAGGAACTTCTGTGCTGTGTCAGGCAGCAGGTTCAGGAAGGCCGTGCCGGTTTCGTGCTCGGCGTTCACTTCCTCAGTCTCCTGCACCATCTTCAGCGCCATGTGGTCGCCGCAGGCCGTAACGCAGGCCGCGCAGCCCTTGCACAAATCGCTGACAAAAATAGAAAAGATGCCACCAGAACCAGGCGTCTTCCGCTCTGGCGATGAAAAGATGGCGTTCACTTTCTGGTAGGCCATCGGCACCTTGTCGACGATCGAAAAGAATTGCGCCTTGGCTTCAGCCGAGAATCCGTCGACGGACTCCGTGACTTCGCGAATGATCGTGGGAAGCGGCGTGCCCGTCTTGATTTCGGCTACCATCCGCTGGCGCGTCAGCTTGTCGATCTCGGGCAGCTTGTCGAGCATCTTTCTGCGCTCGATTGGATCGGCGACGTAGCGCGTGACGGCAGTTCCCAGAAGCGTGCTGAGATCTTGGGAGCAATTGGGGAGGGCCGTATCCGGGCACACCGAGATGCACTCCATGCACTGCGTGCAATTCTCGGGAATGTAGAGCGGCGTCTCGCGCCGCGCAACGTACTTTGAAGCGGTATCGCCCGTTCCCGCGGCGATGACGCCCATTGCGGAAAGCGGTGTTGCCGGCTGGTTGTAACCGAAGTGCGAGCGGAACTCCGCATCGAAAACGTTGATCGAGGAGACTGGCGTGCGGGGAGCCTGTCCAGCGGGTGGCGGGGTGCTGCGGCGCATTGCAGGCACGGTGCCTGCGCCCACTTCAACAAAAGCCGGCGCCTGCGCCAGAATCGGCAGTAAGGCCTGGCCGCGGAGACTGGAGTGATCGGCAGCGGCGACGTCGCCAATGGCGATTTCCTTCACGCGCTCGAAGCCCTGCGTCATAACTTCCATGTTCGACTGCACGACCGCGTCGCCCAGCTTGCCGAATTTCTTTACGTACTGCTTGAACACAACGTCGCGATACTGCTCCTGCGTGATGCCGAACTCCTGCAGCATGGGGCTTACGGCAAAGAATGCGCCGAGGAAGGCATTGCCTTGCATGCGCAGTTGCAGATCGGCGCGGTCGGTGGCCTTGCGCGCGATTTCGAAGCCGGGCAGGGTGAAGACGCGAATCTTTTTCTGGATGATCTGCTGGCGGGCCCAGATGGGTAGATTTTTCCACGCGTGCTCGCCGTCTACGTCTGACTCCCAAACTAGGCTGCCGCCTTCCTGCATGCCGTCGAGCGGATTGGTATGCGTAAACGCCTTGGGATCGCAGCAGAGAACGACCGTCACGTGGCGCAGGTCGCAGTTGACGCGAATGCGATCTTTGGCGGCGACCATGAAATAGCTGGTGGGCGCGCCCTTTTTCTCGGAACCGTACTTGGGATTGGCGCTGACGTGAATGACTTCCTTGGGATTGCCAAGATCATCCTTCAGGCCGTCGCGTTCGAAGAGCAGGTCATTTAGGTCGCCGAGGATGGCGCCGAGGTTTTTGCCGGTAGTGATTGCGCCCCAGCCGCCGATGGAGTGGAAGCGCACGGCGACCGCGCCCTCAGGCAACAGCGAAGGTGTTTCATCGGCGACGACCGAATAGGGGTGGTCGATCCCGAGGACGATAAAGTTCACGCCGTCGGCTGCGGTCTTGCCGTCTTTGCGCGCACGGCCCGCAGTGGCGAATTCGAAGGCTCCGATGATGTGCTCGGGGCGGAAGTCACGCGAACCCAGGCCGTAGCTGCCGCCGATGAAGCGGGGAACTTCGGCGAGGGTGATCGACGGTAAGCCTTCTGTTCCTTGCAATGCTTTTGAAAACGCTGTGCGTAGGTCGCGACCAAGCGGATTGTCGCCGGAAAGCGCTTCGTCGGTCCGCTCCAGGATGATGACGTTCTTCTTGCCCTTGAGCGCTGCAACGAGAGCAGCCTCGGGGAAGGGGCGAATGACGTTGACGTGAACGGAGCCCACACTGGAATTCCGTGTCTGGCGCAGGTAGTCCACCGCGGCCTCGATGTTCTCCGCGGCAGAACCAAGCGAGACAAAAACCGTGCCTGCATCATTGGTCTTGTACTCGCTGACGAGGCCATAGCGACGGCCGGTGAGCTCGCCAAAATCCTTGTATGCGGCTTCAAGGAACGGAAGAATCGGCTCGGCAAAGTTGTTGCGCCGCGCCACAATGCCCTGCATGTAGTGTTCCTGGTTCTGCACCGGCCCGAGCAGAATGGGATTGGCGAGATCCATCATCCTGGGAACGCGGCGGCGCGTGGGCCCAAACAGAACGCGCTGCGCTTCAGTCGGGCCGTCGATGATGTCGTCGGGCGCGCCGAGATATTCGCGGATCAGCTCAGACTCATGCTTGTAAAACGTACGCTCCAGGTGCGTCGTGAGGAAGCCGTCCATGATATTCATGCCCGGCGTAAGCGAGAGCTCGGTCACTCGGCGCAGAATCAGCGCCTGGTCGGCGGCCTGCTGCGCATCCTTGCCGAAAAGCATGATCCATCCCGTATCCAGCGCTCCATAAATATCGTCGTGGCCGCAGTGGACATTGAGGGCGTGCTTGGTCAGCGCGCGCGCGCCCACCTCCAGCACCATGGTCGAGGCCTTGCCCGGCGCGTGGTAGTACTGCTCCACGCCATATACCACTCCCTGGCCGGAAGTGAAATTGACCACGCGCTTGCCGCAAACCGAATGTGCAATCGCTCCGCCCTGGGCGGCGTGCTCGCCTTCGGTTTCAATTGCGATCGTGTTGCTGCCAAACACATTCAGCTTCCCCTCGGCATAGGCTTGCTGAAAAAGCTCACCACCTTCAGTGGAAGGCGTGATGGGATAAAAAACGCCGGCGTCGGCGATGCGCGTCTCAGTGTGATAGCTGACGAGCTGGTTGCCGTTGGCGGTAACGCGGATGCCTGGGTAGCGAGCTTTCATAGTTCCCTCACATTGAATCCTGGTTTTTGAATCCTGGTTCAATCTTTTCCGTTCAATCTTTTCAGTTTGCTTCGTCGGCGCTGAAGTGCGCGGAGAGCGAGCCTGCCGCGTCTTTGGTCTGTATCATCGCCGCATTCGATGCGGCGCGCGCGTCATAGACCATGCGTCAGGAAGCCTCGCCAAAAACCCTTATCAATTGTCGAGCAAGTCGAGCGGCCGGAGCGGCAAAAAGGAGACCTAAGGGGAAGGTTACTCCTTCATAGAACGGACCATCATCAGTATGCGCCCGATATAGAGACGGCGTATCACAATATGAGAAGAATCCGCCGCCGGCTGGGATTGGAGCCGTGCGGCCCTGTCTTCTTCTCTGAGCCCCTGCGCTACCATAAAGACAAGATTGAGGTTCCCATGTTTGTTGTGGTCTGGCAGTTTGAGATTGCTGAGGACAAAGTGGCCGGTTTTGAGGCTGCTTATGGAGCTGATGGAGCCTGGGCACAACTGTTTCGCACCTCGCCCGAGTATCTGGGGACCGAATTGCTCCGCGACGCCTATGTTTCGGGCAACTACCTGACCATCGACCGCTGGAGCAGCGAACAGGCTTTTCGCGCCTTCCGCAAGGATCATGATGGCGAATACGAGGTGCTGGACCGTAAGTGCGATGCACTCACCAGCAAAGAGACACGTGTAGGCGCATACACGGTTTGAGGATGGCCGTTTGAGTCAGTTCAGCGAGGGGCCGCAAAGCCTCAGCTACATCCAGCGGCCGACGGCCACTAAAAGAACGAGAAGAAAGAGCGTTACATTCGGCACGAATGTCTCATGGCGCCGCATGTGGTAGAGCGCGCCATATAGCGTCACGAGCGCGAGTCCCGCAGCCGCCCATGGCGCCAAAGCAGCAAAGGAAGCGCCCGGCGCGACCAGGGCCAGCGCAGCCGCAATCTGAAACACGCCAACGACCAGCAGCGCCCCGTACGGCAGCCCGAATGGGAGACCGGCCGACTGTGCTCCAAGCGGTTTCGGCCTCCGCCGATAGCTCACGATCCGTGCGCATCCAACGCACACGAAAACGGCAACCACAAGGTACTCGAGGAACCGATCAAGGTTGTTCATGGTTCGCCTGCCTTCCTTCGATGCCCTCGCTACCACTTGCAAGCGACCTGAATTCGGGCGGCGGTCGTCGCATGACCCGCTGATATGAGCGAATCATAAAGAATATGTGAAGTCAATATAAAGACGACAATTTACCCTTAGAAGATCGGAAGGAGGCAGAATCAGGCGCATTTTTCACCCGGCCGCGAGGCAAAGGCTCTGTCCAGGGCCCCAGCAGCAGGACTACCGCTATTCAAGAATCAGCAGATTCCGGCGGAGGTCTGGCCCGGCCAGCTATGGATCCCTGATCGCAGTTAGAGCTAATCCTGCCTTAGAGTGTGCGCTTCGGCACGCCTGTCCATGAGGGTTTTCGATTTTCTCTCTTTGTTCGCCATTTTCTCCTTTTCTTCAATGTCCCATCCTGCTACAATCCTTTCGAAATCCAATGAAGCCCCTCGCCGTTTCCTGCCAAGAAAGCATGAGACTTGGCGGGCGAGCACTTTTTTGAGGAGCCCTCCCAATGGCCAACGTCGACGACCGCGCCAAAGCGGTAGAACTTGCCCTTGCACAGATTGAAAAACAGTTCGGGAAGGGGTCGATTGTTCGCCTCGGCTCCCGTGAGGCGCTGCTGCCGATAGCCGTCATTTCCACCGGCTCGATCAGCTTCGATGCGGCGCTCGGTGTCGGCGGCGTTCCGCGCGGCCGGGTTACAGAGGTCTTTGGGCCCGAATCTTCCGGCAAAACTACCATCACTTTGCAGATCATCGCCGAAGCACAGCGCGCCGGCGGCCTGGCGGCTTTTGTCGATGCCGAGCACGCGCTCGATCCCGGCTACGCGAAGAAACTCGGTGTGGATGTCGACAACCTGCTCGTTTCGCAGCCCGACAGCGGCGAGCAGGCCCTCGAAATTACTGAAGCCCTGGTGCGCTCGGGCGCGATCGATGTGCTGGTCGTCGATTCGGTGGCTGCCCTGGTGCCCAAGGCCGAGCTTGACGGTGAGATGGGCGACTCGCACATGGGCCTGCAGGCCCGGCTAATGTCGCAGGCGCTGCGCAAACTAACCGGCACAGTCTCGAAGTCCCGCACCGCTCTCATTTTCATTAATCAAATTCGCGAAAAGATCGGCGTCATGTTCGGCAACCCTGAAACCACGACGGGCGGCCGCGCGCTCAAGTTCTATTCTTCTGTCCGCATCGATATCCGCCGCATCGCCGCCGTCAAGGAAGGCGACACGGTGGTCGGCTCGCGCACCAAGGTCAAGATCGTCAAGAACAAGGTTGCCGCGCCGTTCCGCGAAGCCGAGTTCGACATTCTCTACGGTGAGGGCATCAGTCGCGAAGGCGATGTGCTCGACCTGGCCGTAACGCACAACATCGTGGAGAAGAGCGGCGCCTGGTACAGCTTTGGCGGCGAGCGCATTGGCCAGGGACGCGAGAATACCCGAGGCTTCCTGAAGGAGAACAAGGACATCTACGCGAAGATCGATGCGGCGCTACGCAAGCAGTTGGGCATAGGCGCGGCAAAGGCGGATGTGCCAGAAGCCCCGGCCGGCGGCGCTGCCGAAGCCAAGGAAGTGGTGCGCGGAAAGAAGGGATAGCGCACCTTAATCCCGCTAAACTTCGAAGCGAACCCGGTCAGTTCCACGTTGGTTCCCGAGGCGCCTGTGTTGATCTTTGCTGCCATCGTCGCCATCTTTGTCTATGGAATGATTGCCGCCATGCTGGGCACCATTCTGCCCGACCTGTCTGAGCGTTTCCATCTCACGCCTACCCAGAATGGCACCATCGCCTTTGCGCAGGCGCTGGGATTGATTATCGCCTCGGTCGGCGTGGGTCCGTTGCTGGATAGCGAAGGCAAGAAGATCGGTCTCATTCTCGGCCTGGCCTTTATCGCCGTCGCGCTTTACGCTCTTCCTCGTTCGCAGGGTTTCCGCAGCATCCTGGTCCTCTTGTTCCTGCTGGGTGTCGGAGGAGGAATCGTGGTGACTGGCGCGAATGCGCTGGTGAGCGACGTAAGTGAAACGCACCGCGGAATCGCGCTGAACCTGGTCAACCTCTTCTTCGGTCTCGGCGGATTGGCAACCCCCTTCCTCTCAGCCAATCTCTTTTCGCGAAACTGGGTCCGTCTCTGCTACACCGTCGCATCCCTTACTGTCGTCACGCTGGTGATTCAGGCTGTCACCAAAATGCCGTCGCCCACCAGCGCCGGGCGCTTCGTTCTTGCTGATGCAGCCCCCGTCCTCGACCGGCCACTCCTCTTCATGCTCGGTCTCTTTCTTTTTCTCTATGTGTCCTGCGAAGTCGGAATATGGAACTGGCTTCCTCGACATCTAATCGCCCAGGGCGTTCCGGAATCGCGCGCACTCAATATCCTTTCGCTTGGATTTGCGCTCGGCCTGCTCATCGGCCGCGTCGGCGTCTCGCCCATTCTCATCCGCGTACAGCCAGTCACCGTTACTCTCGTCGCATCTGCCGCGATGGCTGTTACGACTTTCCTGATGCTGCGAACGATTCGGCCGGCAGCGGCATTCGCACTTGTCTTCCTCGCCGGACTTTCCATGGCGCCCGTCTTCCCCACCACGCTGGCCATCGTCGGCGACGCATTCCCTCGCATGACCAGCACTGCGCTGGGCTTCGTTATTACCTGCGGATGGATTGGCCTGGCCGTCAGTTCGCGCATCATCGGCACCATCGCCGGCGGCGACCCGCTGCGGCTAAAGAAGGCCCTGTTGGTGATCCCCGTCTCAGCTGTGTTGATGGTGGGCTTGAACCTGGCCATCCAATCCGCGCTGCGTTAGAGCGCTACAATTGCGTGAATCTGTTTTCGAAGAGGATACTTCGGTGAAAACTCCAGCATTTACGAGGCGGGAATTTGTGCGGCTCGGCGCAGGTGCGGCAGTCGCAGGCGCGGCAGCTAAAGCGACCCTGCTTCAGCCTCCAGCGCTCGAAGCCCAGGCGAGCCGGAGCGGGCGCAAGATCCGCTTTGCCTCCATCGGGACGGGAATTCGCGGATGCGACCTGTTACGATCCGCGCGCAAGGTGCCTACTTGCGAACTGATGGCCACGGCCGACCTCTACGAAATGCACCGGAAAGCCGGTCTCGAGGCATACGGCGCAGACGTGCCCACCACCGGCGACTACCGCCCGCTCCTCGATCGCAAAGATGTTGACGCCGTGATCGTCGCGGTCTCCGATCATTTGCACAGGGGCATCGTTGTCGACTGCCTCTCGGCAGGCAAGGATGTCTATTGCGAGAAACCGATGTCGCACAACGTGGCCGACGGATTTGCCATGGTGGAAGCCGTGAAGGCCAACAAGCGGATCTTTCAAGCCGGCAGTCAGCGCGTGAGCAACATCGTCTACAGGAAAGCGCAGGAGATTTACGCGTCGGGCCGGCTGGGCCCGGTCACCTACATCGAAGGCCATTCCGACCGCAACTCGCCCTCCGGCGCATGGGTTTATCCCATTCCGCCTGACGCGAGCGAGCAGAACATCGATTGGAAGGCTTTCCTGCGAGATGCCCCGGACCGTCCATTCGACGCGGTCCGGTTCTTCCGCTGGCGGTGTTTCGCCGATTACGGCGAAGGCGTGGCGGGCGATCTTTTTGTGCATTTGCTGTCCGGGATCCAGTGCGTAAGCGGGATCAACCGAGCGCCCGCGCGTGCGCAGTCAATCGGCAGCCTCACCTATTTCAAGGATGGGCGCGACTTTCCCGATCTTTTGGCGACTCTCTACGAATACGACGGTGTGACCCTGAACCTGCACTGCAATCAGAACAGCGCGCAGGGCGAGCCGATCATCTTCTACGGCAAAGAAGCCACCATGACCATCAACGGCAACACGCTCACCGTCGCGCCGCAGGATACGCGTCCGCAGCCTGAGGGCTATTCGTTGAACGGTTGGACTGCTGCGGCGAAGAAACAGTATCTGGACGATTGGAATAACGCGCACCCAGCGCCGCCGCCCGCTCTCGCGGAAGTGGAAACCTATTCAGCTACGCCGGGCTATGACGATACCGCTGACCATCTCGCAAACTTCTTCAGCGCGGTGGACACGCGCGAACCGGTTGCGGAAGACGAAATCTTCGGGAACCATGCGGCCATCGCCTGCCACATGGCTAACTACTCTTACTTCCATCGCAGCGCGGCATCCTGGGACGCTGACACCAAAACCATCAAAGGCTGAGAGCGATTCTCACGGGGAGACTGCACATGAGCACGTCACGCAGAAGTTTCCTGAAAGCAACTGGAGCGGTTGCGGCAATCGCCGCCGCCTCGCGCCTCGAGGCTAAGCGGCTGCGGCTGCCCATCGGCTTGCAACTCTATAGCGTGCGCAACCTGCTGCCCAAGGATTTCGACGGCACGTTGGCACAGGTGCGCTCTGCAGGGTACACGGTGGTTGAAGCGGCGGGCTACTTCGATCGGACAGCTGCGGATTTTCGGCATGCCATGGACACGGCCGGCCTGCGCTGCATCAGCACCCACCATCCGCTCAACGTACTTGAAACACAACTTGACCAATGGCTTGACTACGGCCACACCATTGGGCTCGAGTACATGGTCTGCTCATCGTCTGGAGGGATGCATCGTGATCCTGCAACAAAAGGGCCGCCAACACTCGACGATTGGCGCTGGATTGCGGGCGAGTTTAACCGTATCGGCGAAAAAATCAAGTCGGCGGGAATCACTTTCGGCGTGCACAATCATGTGCCCGAGTTTGCCGTGATCGATGGCGTGCTGGTGTACGACGAACTGCTGCGGCTCACCGATCCCAAATTCGTCGTCTTCGAAATGGACTGCGGCTGGGTCTACGCTTCCGGGCACAATCCGGTCGACTACCTGAGCAAGACCCCTGAGCGCTTTCCGCTAATGCATGTGAAAGACATGACCCAGGGCGCCAACGGACAAATGCACTCCATTGAAATGGGGCGTGGCAAGATTGACTACGCGCCGATCCTGCGAGCTGCCACCGGGCTCAAGCAATACTTCATCGAACAGGAAGAGTTTGACATCGATCCGATGCAGGCGCTGCGCATCGACGCCGAGTATATGCGGAATCTTCGCATGTGAACGGTTCCGCTTAGCATTGTGAAGCATCCATCATTCAACTGGCCATTCCAGTTGAATCGCTCATCGCGGTTTAAGACATTTTTGTCGGGTTGTCGCCAACTCTTCCCTTGACGAATACTCGTCTCGAAACAGCGCGGACTCTCGAAAACCCGAGTTCCGTCCGTGTGGCCTGTCATCCAACCGAAGCTCGAAAACAGCGCCCGCTGCTCACTACGAAGCATTTGCTGCTGGAATCTGCGCGCCGAGTTACCTGGTCATTCCCAACGAAAGACCCTGGCTGAGATTGCCGTGAAAAGCAAAAAGAACACGGTGAGCGCGGCAACGTCGCCCCAGTGGGCACACCATCCGTCGCCGTTCCATATTCCTTCCAGCAGGCGCACGGCGTAGGTCAAGGGCAGTAGCCGCCCTACAACACGCAGCACGGGTAAGAAAGTTGCAAGGGGCACGAAGAGTCCCGAGAACGCGAACATCGGGTACAGGATGATGGCGCCCAGTGGCTGTGCAAAGCGCGCCGTCGGAACGATGCTGGCGATGAGAAAACCAATCGACAGAATGCTCAAGGTGCTGATGAGCAGCGCAATGGCGAAGGAGAAGACTGGGACATGCGTTCCGGCCGGGAAGTAGCGCTTTCCTGCCAGAAGCATCAGGGCCAGCGTAGCCGCGGTCAGGATCAGCTTTACGATCACGTGCGCAGTCAGAATTGTTTGCGGGCGCAATGGCGTGGCGCGAAGCCGCTTGAGGATGCCGCCTTCCCGATAGATTGAAATGATAGTAACGAGCGAAAGCACAGCGCTGACAGCAATAAGCAAAGATACAAGAGCCGGAACGGCAGCGCCTGAGAATCCGCTGCCGGCTATCGAAGACGCACCAAGTTTCAGGTTGGTTATCCGGCTCAATACCAGGAAAACCAGAACAGGAATAACAACTGTGCCGATCGCGCCCAGCGGTTCGCGCAGGAACACCTTGATCTCGATCCACGTCAGTTTCCAGAGCCCTCGCAGGATCATCTTGAAACCTACTCTCGGATGGAGTGACCCGTCAGTTTGAGAAAGACGTCCTCAAGGTTGGGAAGAATCGTGCGAAAATCCGTGACGCGAATCCGATTTTCCGACAAACAGCGAATCACTTCGGTGACCAGGTCTTCACCCTCGCCTCGGATGGTAAACGTCTTGCCAACGCAAACCGCCGACTCAACTCTCGGAATTCTCTGAAAATGCTCCGCCGCAGCCGGGTCGTCAGTGTCGAGCACAACGGTTCGCTCAGGGCAATACCGGGCGACGAGTCTTTCCGGCTTATCGATGTCGATAATGCGGCCGTGCTCCATGATGGCGACGCGGTCACAAAGCCGCTCAGCCTCCTCCATCAGATGGGTCGTCAAAAAAACTGTTTTGCCTCGCTCGCGGATGCCACGCACCAGATCCCATATCGCCCGCCGCGACTGTGGGTCGAGCCCCGTGGTCAACTCGTCGAGAAACACTACTTCCGGATCATTGATCAGGGCAAGAGCAATGAACAGTCGCTGTTTCTGCCCCCCGGAGAGATTCATGAACCAGGCGCCGCGCTTATCTGACAGTCCGAGCTGCTCGAGCAGACGTTCCCCATCAATTGCTTTCATTTGGTAAAGCGAGGCCCAGAGGTCGACTGCTTCCCACACCTTGATTCGCTTCTGTAACTGTGCCTGCTGGAGCTGAACCCCGATCCGGTCCTGCAATTTGTAAACCTGCCGGAAAGGATCAAGACCGAGAACCGCGATAGTGCCGCGATCTGGCTTGCGAAGCCCCTCGACACACTCCATCGTCGTGGTTTTGCCCGCTCCGTTGGGCCCTATTAAACCAAAGATCTCTTGTTCGTACACCTCGAACGATGCCTCGTCTACGGCGACGGTTCTGCCATAGGACCTGCGGACACCCGATACTCGAATGACTGCGTTCATGGTTGTCTGCAGAGCCGCAATTCAACGAAGCGGAGGCGCTAAATTCTTGCCTCAGGGTAGCCACGGGTTCATCCCCTGAGTCGGCAAGACTGAACACAATTCCAGGTAAAATTCGGAAAGAGCTCTACTGGATCGTATCGCAAGCAAGCTAAGCGCTTGGATTGAGCCCGTCCGGGGTCGGTAATCACGCGTTCCTGGCGGTCTGTGTCGCCAGCCCGTAAGATACTACCCGGCAAATGCACTTTCCGGTCGGGCCTGATGCTCGATCCACACGGGCCACCGTTCCGCTGCCACGAGATTCAGGCGCTCCCAAAACGTGCGCAAAATTGAGCGATCCTGAAAGCGTCCTATCTCTCGCCCCACTCCCCCTTCCCGCTGGCTACCCCTCGCCTGTCCTCGATTCCCCGAATGTCAACCCTCCTTAAGCCCTTAAATCCTCGCAACTCTCTGAAAACACTTCGCCAAAAATTCCTGCCAAGTTTGCCGATTAATTCGCGCAAATCGCTATCTTTGAGGTTGTATGGGATCAACCACGGCATGCACGACCAGTCCAAACTCGCTGCGGCGCGAAGAGAACAGCAACAAAAAAATAAATGAGAAAAAAAATAGGATGTTTCGCTTAATTTTCGCTACTTAACCCATTTAGAATCAACAAACCGTTTTCAGAATCGTCGAAAATATGCATCCAATTACGCCCAATTTACACCCCATAACTCGTTTAGAATCAGCAAGAACATCACCAAAAATGACTTGCGATTATATTGGCCGCAAGCATCTCTTCTAAAAGGAGTTATGCGCGGATCGTGGCTATGCTCTCTGCCGTCTCGTGTCTGCTGTTTGCTGCTTGCTGTCTGCTGTCTCCTGTCCACCGACCACCGTTCACCCTTCATCGTCCACGGTTCTTGACGGCCTCTGCCGTAGAATCCACTTGGAGCCACAATGCCAGTCAAAGCTCTCTATCCCGGCACATTCGACCCGCCAACGAATGGCCACGTGGACCTGATCGAGCGCGGATCGAAGTTGTTTGACCACCTCACGGTCGCTATCCTCGTGAATCCGGTGAAGAATCCGCTGTTCACCGTCGAAGAGCGCGTAGAGATGCTCGAAGAGGCGACGGGGCCGCTGGGCAACGTCTCGGTGGCTACCTTCGACGGGCTGATGGTCGCCTTCGCGCGCAAAGTTGGCGCGTCGGCGGTGTTGCGCGGCATTCGCGCCATCTCCGACTACGAGCACGAGTTCCAGATGGCGTTGATGAATCGCCGTCTCGCGCCCGACGTCGAGACTGTCTTTCTTCAGCCGGCGGGGCGCTATTCGTTTGTGAGCTCGCGCATGGTGAAGGAAGTGTTCAGCTTCGGAGGCGACATCAGCGGGCTGGTACCGCCGAATGTGGTCAAGAAGCTGCACGCGCGAATCAAGAACGGTAACTGAGTCCGCGGCATCCACAAGCTGAACTTTGCTCGCACTACGAAATCTGAGAAGATGGAAGAGATATGACTGTGACAGCTTCTCCTGCAAAAGTATTTGCCGACCGCATTGGCCGGATCGAAGTTTCCGCGACCATGGCCGTGGCCGCCGAGGCGGCTAAATTACGCGCACAGGGCGCAGAACTGGTGGATTTTGGGGCCGGCGAGCCTCATTTTGCTACCCCGCGGCACATTAAAGACGCCGCGATTGCCGCGATTGAGGCCAATTTCACGCGCTATACCGTGGTGCCGGGAATTCCCGACGTGCGCAAGGCGATCGTTGAGCGGCACGCGTGCGACTTTGGGTCGGATTACACGATCGACGAGGCCGTTTTTACCGCGGGCGGCAAGCTAGCACTTTTTAACACCATCCAAGTGCTTGTCGACCACGGCGACGAAGTGATTTTGCCGGTTCCCTATTGGGTGAGCTTCAAGGACATCATCCAGTACGCGGGCGGAAAAGTGGTGTACCTCGAAACCAGCGAGGCGGAGAGTTTCCGCATCACGGCCGACGCGATTGAGCGGGCGATAACGCCGCGAACCAAGGCAATCATCCTCAACTCGCCATCGAATCCGGCGGGTTCGGTGGTGTCGGCGGGAGATCTGGAGCGGATCGTCCACCTGGCGCACGATCGCGGGATCTTTTTGCTCCTCGACGAGTGCTACGTATACCTGAACTATGCCGGCAAGCCGGTGTCGGGCGGCTCGTTCACGTGGGCCAAGGAACATCTGGTGATTCTTGGCTCGCTGTCGAAAACCTACTCCATGACCGGCTGGCGAGCGGGATTTGCGCTGGCCGAAAAGAAACTAGCCGCCAACCTGAGCAAGCTTCAATCGCAATCGACGTCGAACGCGACCAGCTTTGTGCAGAAGGCAGCGATCGCGGCGCTTACCGGCTCGCAGGAGTGCGTGGCGGAGTTCCGCGCGGAGTTCATCGAGTTGCGCGATTATATGCTCGCCGCGCTCGCCAAAATTCCCGGCGTCACCTGCACCAAGCCAGAGGGCGCCTTCTACGTGTACCCGAACATCGGGACATACCTCGGGAAGGGCGGCATCCGCACCGCGACTGAGCTGGCAACGAGATTGCTCCACGAAGCGCATGTGGTGACCGTTCCTGGTGAAGCCTTCGGGACAGGCGAGCACATCCGCATCTCCTACCCAGTAACCCGGGAGAGCATCGACGAAGGCACGAGGCGGATGGGCGAATTCCTGACAGGGTTACAGTAGGCAAGGGTCACAAGTCAGGTGTCAGGTGTGGACATTGGTGCGCATTGCGCGCTTCAAGATCAAAGCAATTAACTGAAACTAGCGGTTCGCAAGAGAGCCGCTTACGGCCGCGCTTTGCTTTGCGTTCGCAGCGGCCCACTCGGTGATTGGACTCATCTTCTGGCATTCGCCGCACATCGTGTTCGGAAACTGAGCTCCACAATAGGGACAAACTGCCGAGAATTCGAACGTGTCGAAGTTCCGGCTGCACTGCGCGCATTTCCAAAGAGGGCCGATCGGAGGGTGGGCTCCGCAACCGGGACACGCAAAGCCCTCGCGGCGCGGCAGTTTTTCCAGTAGGACCATGGCCCGTGCGCTCTTGAATCCACCCCAGCAGGTGAGCAGCATGTAGGCGGCGATGAGCAATGACCAGGTGGAGCGGAACTTTAAGGCCAGACAGACCAATCCCGCCGCGCCGACAAACCCAACAACGGTGGCCGCGTAAAGGCTGCGCGCGGGCCCAATGAAGAACCAAAGCAAGGAGCGAAGGATCTGGCCGCCGTCGAGCGGGTAGATGGGCAGAATGTTGAAGACGAACAGGCCGATGTCGATGCCGAGAATCCACTCGAGCAAGGTGTAAGCGTTGGGCATGGAATTGGCCCATCCCAGCGCGCCAGCCACTAGATAGGCGGCCCCGAAAACGGGCAGCAGCGCCACGTTGACCAGAGGCCCTGCGGCAAGGCTCCAGAGCGTGGCGCCAGGCCGCTTCGGCGGATTGACGAATGCGACGCCGCCCAGCGGCCAGAGCATGATGCGGTCGACGGTTCCACCCACCTGGCGGCAAGCCAGGGCGTGGCCGAACTCGTGCAGAAGGACGATGGCGAAGAGCGCCAGGTACTCGAGAGCGCTCCAAACGAGAGTGCTGTACCGGCCCTCGCGGCTGCCGATCTCGATGACGGCGACAACAAACCAGGACCAGTGCAGGTAGAGATCGATACCCGCCACGCGGCCGAGATGGATGGAACCCTGACGCAGGAAGGGCATTCCAGATAGATTACGCCAGTTGCTGGATGTGCGCCGGCTGCATGCCTTGTGTGCAGGGACGCCGCAAGTGGAGCAAACGATTTGAAAAAGGCCGAAAACGACCGTGCCGGACGAGCGTTTCCCTCAGTGTGGCAAACGTGCCGGGCACAGTGCCCGCAATCGGGAAATTTATTCGTTCCTCCCTGTGCAAACGTCGTCTCTGTCGAGTACGATGGTTGTTCGAATGATTGACCAAATCGACTTTCGACCCGTGATTCTGGCCGGGGGCAGCGGTACGCGGTTCTGGCCGCGCTCAAGGCGCGCTCACGCCAAGCAGGTTCTGGCTCTGGACGGGGAGCGCTCCATGATTCAGCAGACTGTGGAACGGCTTAAGCCGCTTGCTGGACTGGATAAGACCTGGATTATTACCAACGAGTATCTGTCTCACGAGATCGCCGACCAGTTGCCAGGCCTGCCCTCAGCGCAGATTGTGCAGGAACCCGTGGCGCGCAACACAGCGCCGGCATGCGGCCTCGCCGCCTTTCTCATCGAGCGCGAAAATCCCGACGCGGTGCTGGGAGTGTTTCCCTCGGACCACGTGATCGCCGACGAGCCGCGCTTCTTAAAGGCGCTGCAAAAGGGGATTGCCGTGGCCGCAGCAGGCGAGAACATCGTGGTGCTGGGCATCGAGCCGTTCCGCGCCGAAACCGGCTATGGCTACATTGAAACCGGCGACCTGACCAGCGACGACCAGGCGCTGCACGTTCGGCGTTTCATCGAGAAGCCGAACCAGAATCGTGCGGAAGAGTTCGTGGCTGCCGGAAATTACTACTGGAATTCGGGTATGTTTTTGTGGTCGGCGCGGACACTCGCTAATGCCGTGCGCGAGCATGTGCCGGAGACGGCTCCACTGCTTGAGGCCATTGCCGCGGCATGGGGCACGCCACAATTCGACGATGTCTTCCGTACCGCGTATCCCAAATGCGAAAACATTTCAGTTGACTATGCCGTGCTGGAGCCGCGATCGGCAAAGGGAGAGCATCTTTCCCATTTGTATTGCATTCCCGCAGAGTTTAACTGGAACGACCTCGGCTCCTGGGCTTCGCTCTACGAGTATCAGGTGGAGACGCGGCTGCGCGGCGACGCCGAAGGCAACGTTGCCGACACCACTGGGCACATCTCCATCGAGGCCAGCGACAATTACATATTCAGCCCGAGGAAATTTGTCGCATTGGTCGGCGTGGAAAACCTGGTGATTGTGGATACCGAAGACGCGCTGCTGATCGCGCACCGCGACCACTCGCAGGATGTGGGCAAGATCGTGAAAGAGCTGAGCATCACCGGGCGCAATGATTTGATTTAGTTTCGATACGCCTGCCGCAGTCCACCGCGGCCACCCTACTCGACCGCTGTACAATTCTTGGGTAACTCAGCGCGGACAAATCGCCTGAGTGGGGTGAAAAATGCCCGAAACGATTGATTGGCCGATGCGCGGAAAACGCCGTAGCCCGCGCCTTGTGGTTTATCTCCTCATCGCCATCGTCATCCTGATCTTCGTCGGCGGCCGAACTGCCGTCTCCTACTGGGTTGACCTGCTCTGGTTCGGCTCACTCGGCTATGCAAGCGTCTTCTGGAAGAGCTTTGGCCTCGAATGGGGAACCTTCGCGGTATTCGCGGCGTTGACCTTCGCGATCTTGTTGACCGCGTTTCTCGCGCTGCGCAACAGCCATGCGGCTGACTTGCCCGATACACATACGATTTTTTTCGGGGGCCGGCCGATCGAGCTGCCAATCAAGAAATTTTTGCGAACCATCGCCGTCGTTGGCGCGCTCGTGATATCACTCGTGACCGGTTTCGCTATGGAGGCGCAGTGGCCAACGTTGGCGCTTTACTGGTATGCGCCAAGCACTGCTTCAGTCACCGATCCCATCTTTGGCCGGTCACTCGGCTTTTATCTCTTCACGCTGCCGGCGTGGGAGATGATCGCGGGATGGCTGCTGACACTGGCGGTGATTGTGTGCGTTCTTGCTGTGTTTTTCCTCATCGCCGCGGGCGGAGGGCGTGCACTCGGCGGACGCTTTGGCGGGGCCGCTTCCCTGCCCTGGCGCGGTATCTCGATTGCCGCGGGTTTTCTGCTCTTTGCGCTGGCCATCCGCGAGTATGTTGGACGCTTTGATCTGCTCTTCGAGGAGCACACGATCTTCGACGGCGTGACGTACACGGATGCGCACATCACGCTTGTCGGAATGCTGTTCATCGGCGTAGCTCTTGCGTTGGGCGCGCTGATTGCGATTGCCGGCGGAGTCATTCAGCCACGGGCGCGCTGGCTTCTTGCGGCGATCGCTCCCTCGATCTTCTGTTACATTGTTGCCGGCCTTGCCGGGTGGTATGTGAGCACGTTCATCGTCAAGCCCAACCAGCTCGACCGCGAGAAGCCTTACATCGCCGACAACATCGCCATGACTCGGCAGGCATATGGGCTCGATAGCTTTGCACAGCGCGAGTTTCCCGCCGAAACCACGGTCGCCGCTGTCGATCCCGAGCACAACCAGGCCACGCTCGATAACATCCGCCTGTGGGATGTGAGTGCGCTGCAGGACACGCTGCGCCAGGTGCAAGAGATTCGCACGTACTACGATTTCCCCGACATCGACATTGACCGCTACCAGATCAACGGCTCGCAGCGCCAGGTGATGCTCGCGGTGCGCGAACTGAACGTCGACAAGCTCCCTGAAAGCAGCCGCAACTGGATCAACGACAAGCTCATCTACACCCACGGCTACGGCATCACGATGAACCCGGTGAACGGTTTCTCGTCGGAGGGCCTGCCGGTTCTCTACCTTAGTAATATGCCCGTGCAAAGCTCCGTGCCCGGCATCCAGGTGACCCGTCCGGAGATCTATTTCGGCGAACTCACCGACACAGACGTATATGTGAAAACGCATCAACAGGAATTCAATTATCCGCAGGGTCAGAGCAACAATCTTTCCTCATACGAAGGCACGGGCGGCATCGAGATGGGCGGCTTCCTGCGCCGGGCGCTGCTGGCGTTCGACCGGGGCGACCTGACTAAGGTCCCTTTCAGCGACGACATCACGGCCGACAGCCGCCTCCTGATGCGGCGCAGCGTGCTGTTGCGCGTCTCAACTCTGGCGCCGTTCCTGACATTCGATCACGATCCCTATATTGTGGTGGGCGCGGACGGTCGTCTTTCCTGGATCGTTGACGCGTTCACTTCTTCCGCGACTTATCCTTACTCCGCGCCGGTGAATCTGGAAAACCAACCCGTCAACTACATTCGCAACAGTGTGAAGGCTGTGGTGGATGCGTACGACGGCACAGTCACCTTCTACGTCTTCGACAACGAGGATCCCATTCTGGCTGCTTGGCGAGGCATCTTTCCAGGATTGTTCAAGGATGCATCCACCATGCCTGCGTGGCTGCGCGCGCACGTTCGGTATCCGGAAACGCTCCTGAGCAAACAAGCCGAGATGTACGGCCTTTATCACATGACTGATCCCGAAGTGTTCTACAACCGCGAAGACCAGTGGAGCGTGGCCACGCAAATCGGTTCGAGCCAAGGCGACCAATCCTCACAGGAGATGCAACCGAACTTTGTGCTGATGACCTTGCCAGGCGAATCGGGCGGTCTCGAGTTCGTTGAAATCCTGCCGTTTACTCCCATCAATCGCAATAATCTGATTGGCTGGATTGCCGGGCGCAGCGATGGCGCCAATTACGGCAAAGCGGTGGTCTTCGATTTTCCCAAAACGCGCCTCGTCGACGGCCCGCAGCAGATTGAAGCACGCATCGACCAGAACGCCCAACTGTCCGGCCAGCTCACGCTTTGGAATCAGCAGGGCTCACACGTGATCCGCGGCAATCTTCTGGTGATCCCGTGCGGCCAGGCGCTGCTTTACGCCGAGCCCATCTATCTTCAAGCAGCTCAGAGCCCCATGCCGGAGCTGCGGCTGGTTGTGCTGGCGCTGCAGGATCGTCTCGCCTATGGCCCGACTTTTGAGGCGGCACTTGGATCGCTCTTTGGAGCCGAAGCGCCGACGCTCTCGGGCGGCGAGGCGCAACAGCCAACGACGAGTAATGGGACTGGCGCAACGACGCCGGCCACTGCCCAGCCTGGAAGAAGCACGGACGCGCTCATTAGCCAGGCAAGCCAGGACTTCGCCGACTATCAGCGCCTGACCTCGGAGGGCAAGCTGGCCGAGGCCGGGCAGAAACTCGACGACCTGAAAAAAGTGCTGGATGAACTGAGCGCGCACGGAAAGTAGCGCCCGTTCTTTCCAGCGTCATTCACGGAAATCGAATGCAACGGAGGTCATGGTCACCCCCATGTTCATTATCGATCGGCGCAGATTTCTGAAAACCGCCGCGGCAACGGTGCCGCTGGTTCGCGCGCGAGATTCTTTTGTTTTGGCCCAGCCAGCAGCGCCCGCACGTACGGGCTCTTCCGCATCGCATCAGGCTGCTGCGGACGTGCCCTGGCAGAAGACGTTGCGCCGCATTGGGCAGACCAACTTCACCGAGCATGATCCCGCGGTTCTAGACGTGGAAGCGTGGGCCGATTATTGGGCCAGCGCCAAGGTTGGCGCAGTCTTTATCAGCATCACCGGGATCGTAGCGTTTTATCCGAGCAAAGTCCCGTTTCATCGGCCCGCGAAGTACTTAAATGGCCGCGATTTCACCGGCGAGTTGCACGATGCGGCAAAAAAACGCGGACTGCGCACAGTCGCCCGCTACAGCCCCGACCTGAACTGGGGAGACGCGCTTGCAGCGCACCCCGAATGGTTTATGCGCGACGAGCATGGCCTGCCGCTCGCTTCGGTCGAAGCGCCTGAGCTTTTTCAGACCTGCATGTTTTCGACTTACATGACCGATTATTTTCCCGCCGTCATGCGTGAGGTCAACTCCCGCTACGACATGGATGCGCACTACACAAACGGGTGGCCATCGTTTACGTTGCCGGTCTGCTATTGCGATCAGTGTCGCCAGTTGCCGCCACCAAAGACTCCGGCCTACTGGGACAAGTTCAACGAGCGATTCACGTATCTGTGGAAGCTCTACGATTCGATCGCAAAAGAGAAGAAAGCCTCGAGTTTCTACATCAACAATATGGGCGGCGGCGTGCATTCGACTCCGAGCCTCGCGCAATTCGGCGAGTTCTGCCAATGGTTCCAGGGCGACAACCAGGGCCGCAACCGGGGGGATGCACCGGTCTGGGGCGCGGCACAGCAGGGGCGCGTGTGCAACGCCGTGCTTGACGGCAAGATGGCAACGAACATAACCGGCGCGTACACGACAGGGCCGATTCGCTGGCGCGAGGTGACCAAGTCCGCCGCCGAAGCCGTCATCTGGACCAGCCAGACACTGGCCAGCGGCATGGTTCCCTACTATCACGTGGTGGGCGGAGAGAATGGCCTTGGCGAAGATTTGCGGTGGGAAAAGATCGGCCACGACTATTTCCTGTGGACGGCGCGGCATGACGCTCACTGGGTAAACAAGAACACGATCGCCAATATCGGCGTGGTGATGGGGCAACGCACGCAACTCTTCTACGAGCCGCCGCGCGACGTTTCGATGCAGCAGTATACGGATGCGATTTACTCCGCGCTGCTCGAAGGTAGATTCCTGTTCGACTTCATTCACGAAGACCGCCTGCAACTGGAACGGATCAAGAAGTATGCCGCGATCATTCTGTCCAATATCGCGCTACTCAGCGACGAGCAATGCGGGCAGTTGCGCGACTATGTAAACCATGGCGGCTCACTGCTGGCGACTTTTGAAACCAGCATGTACACCGAACGCAACGAGCGGCGCGCGGATTTCGGATTGGCTGATGTTTTCGGTATTCATGTAGCGGGTCCAGTGATCGGCCGGCTGGGAAACGCAAATCCCTTCATGGCGCGCATCGAGCGTCCGCACGCGATTCTCGATGGCTTCGCCGACACGCACTGGATTGCCGGCGCGGAGTTTCGTTTGCCGCTTAAGCCAGTCGAGAATCCCGTGCTTACCGTCGTGCCCGGTTATACAGCATATCCGCCGGAGCTTTCCTATCCGCCCGTTCCGCACACGAATGAACCCGCTGTCGTACTGCGTGAGCGCGGTGCGAGCCGCTTGGCCTATTTCCCCGGCGACATTGAACCGACAATGTGGTTGTCAGGGCAAGCCGATCTAAGCCGTCTCCTTGTGAACTCAATTCACTGGGTGGCAGGCGCCGCGACTCCAGTCACCATAGAGGGCAAGGGGCTGGTCGAGATCTTCGCGTGGGAGACGGAACCCGGCTTCGCCGTTCACGTTTTGAACTACACCAATCCCAACGCGCATCATGGATGGTTCAGCGAGTTTTATCCGATCGGGGCACAGAAGGTTCGCTTCAGGCTTCCGGCGGGCCGCCGCGTCACGCGCGTCGAACTGCTTCGCGCCGAGCGCGACATTCCCTTTCACGCAGAGGGTGATTTGGTTGAGTTCACGATCCCGTCGGTGAATGACTACGAAGTTGCGGCGCTCTACAGCGCCTGAAAAACGGAGTGAACGCCATGCCTCGTTTTGCGGCCAACCTGACGATGATGTACACGGAGCACAGCTTTCAAGAGCGCTTTGCAGCCGCAGCGCGCGATGGTTTCAAGGCTGTCGAGTATCTCTTTCCTTACGAATATCCAGCTGCGACTCTGGCTGCCGAACTCAAGGAGCATGGTTTGCGCCAGGTGCTCTTCAATTCTCCTCCCGGCGATTGGAAGGCCGGCGAGCGCGGCATCGCCGCGTTGCCCGGCCGCGAGCAGGAATTCCGCGACGGTTTTCTTTTGGCCTTGGAATACGGCCTCGCCTTGGAAAGCCCGAGGGTCCACGCGATGGCTGGCATTCCGCCGAAGGGAGCCGATCGCGCGCATTTGCTTGGCGTGTACACGGCGAATCTGGCGTGGGCCGCGGAGCGTGCGAGGGCCGCAGGTATCGATTTGCTGATTGAGCCGATCGCGTTGCGCAACATACCCGGCTTCTTTCTCAATCGCCAGGAAGAGGCGCACGCCATCGCGGCTGAAGTCGGCGCTCCCAACCTCAAAATCCTGATGGACCTATTTCATTGCCAGGTGGAAGAAGGCGATCTTGCAGTCAGGATTCGGAAATATCTTGCCGACCCGAAGCAAACGCGCGTGGGCCATTTTCAAATTGCAGGAGTGCCTGAGCGCCACGAGCCCGACACTGGCGAAGTGAATTTTTCCTACCTGTTCGACCTTATCGATCAGTTGGGATTTGAAGGTTGGATCGGCTGCGAGTACATTCCCGCGGGCAACACGTCAGCAGGTCTTGGTTGGTTCAAAAAGCAAACCGCCGCGAGATAGAGCTGGTTGCATGAATGCGCTCCATCAGCAAAAGACCCTCCCTCAGGGGCAGCGCAAAGGGCAACCGCAGATCCTTCGCTGCGCTCAGGATGACAAATTGAGGGAGGTGCGTTCCCACCCTAGGTCTGAGACGTTGAGACAGCCTGATTACTTCACAACGCCGAAGGTGAGCGTCGTCGTCGAGTGCATCGTTTGGCCCGGGTTCAAAGTCGTCGTCGGAAAATCGGGATGGTTCGGCGAGTCGGGAAAATGTTGCGTCTCCAGGCAGAACCCGGCGTGCTTTTCATACTTCACGCCATGGCGTCCGGTGAAGGCTCCATTCAGAAAGTTTCCTGAGTAGAACTGAACGCCCGGCTCTGTCGTTTCCACTGTCAGCTTGCGGCCACTCACGGGATCGGTGACGATCGCCGCGGTCCGCAGCGTGCCGGGCTTGCCGTTCACCACCCAGTTATGGTCGTAGCCGCCGGCGATCTTCAGTTGCGGGTAGTCATCGCCGATGCGTGCGCCAATCACTTCCGGTTTCGTAAAGTTGAGCGGCGTGCCCGCCACCGGAGCCAATTCGCCGGTTGGAATCAGCGTTTTGTCTACAGGCGTGAACCGGTCGGCGTTGAGTTCCATCTTCAGGTCAAGGATGTTGCCCTGGTCGTCTCCATGCAGGTTGTAGTACGCATGATTGGTCAGGTTTACAACTGTGGGCTTGTCGGTGGTCGCCGTGTAATCGATGCGCAGGGTATCGCCCTTGAGCGTATAGCGTACCTTCGCAGTCAGAGTTCCAGGAAATCCCATGTCGCCGTCGGGACTTACGAGAGTGAACTCGACACCGCCGGGTATCTCCTCGGACTTCCAAACGTATTGATTGAATCCCTTGGGCCCGCCATGCAGCGCATTGGGGCCGTCATTCGTCGGAATCTGATAGGTCTTGCCATCTAGAGTGAACTTTCCGCCGGCGATCCGATTTCCGTAGCGTCCGACAATGCCGCCCAGATAAGTCTTGTTATCGGCCAGGTAACCGGCAAGCGAGTCGTATCCCAGAACTACATCCGCCATCTTTCCCGCGCGATCCGGGGCCCTTACGCTCACCAGGTGCGCTCCGTACGCAGTGACCCTCACTTCTATCTGCCCGCTGGTCAGCGTGTAGATCGGGACGGAAACTCCGTCCGGTGTCGTTCCAAAAACCGCCATCTTCGTTTCTCCCTTTGCAATAGCCGGAACGGCCACTGCTACCGCCAAAATGATTGCCAAAACATGAACGATTCGTTTCACAAGGTTCCTCTTTGCTTCGAATTCCGGCGCCGCGGACAGTTCAATGATCCCGGCGCAGGTTCTCTCTTTGCCGGATTCAGATTGCGTTCGCGCCTAAAAACGCTGCGTGCCAAATATATCTGAAGCGGCGAGGTAACCCAAATTGCGCCCGCGTCCTGTACGCCTTCAGCCGTCAGCTTGGTTCGTACGGGAATTGGGTAGTGGAAGGCGGAGGGGGTCGTGAGTGAAGGAGTGAAAGAGTGAAGAAGTGAAAGAGTGAGTGAAAGAGTGAAGGAGTGAAAGAAACGAAACAAGAGTAAGGGATTGAGACAGTTAAGGGGTGAAAATGCACATGTTGTAAATGAGCACATCGCGTGCTGATTCCAAACGGGTTGCGGGCATAAATGTGGCGTAATTGGATGCATATTTTCGACAATTCTGAAAACGATTCATTGATTCTAAACGAGTTAAATGGCGAAAAACAGGCGAAACCTCCCAAATATTTTCTTAATTTATTTTCTGCTCGCGGGAGAATCTGACGGACTGGCGGCGCACCTGCGCTTTCCGATGGGCGTTGGCTGGTAGTCGATGGTGGACTGGATTGGTTTGGAGCGCCACGGAGAATCCCCCTTTCATCTTCAAGGCTAGCGAATTGGGCGAATTAATCGGCAAACTTGGGAGATTTATTTGCGAGAGCGTAAGAAACGGATGGGGAGGGAGTTAGGTGGGGTGCGGAGGGGGCCGCGGGGAGGGTGGACTCTTGACAGGCGAAAATGAGGAGGGAGTCTTGGTGGGTTCTTCGGGGATGTCCTGGTTGGCCTCGGGTTCTTGTGACGGCTGAGACCCGCGGTTCCCACCCTAACAAAGTTCGGACGGGGCACCCTCATTTTAGGGGGGAACACACGGCCTCTGGAATCAGGTGGGCCACCCGCCTCGCTCTCAGACCCAGAACTTCATTGATCCTTCTAAAAGACTAATCTTGAATCAGCATCGTCCAATTCTCTGTATCGGGCAAAGGGGAAAGGTCCGTCATGCGCAAAGCTGCCACCGCTGTTTGTGCGCTATTCCTTAGCCTTTCCGTTGCCGGTTCCGGCGTTGTCTCCGCCAGGGCTGAGGCTCTTAAACCGCGGGTCATCGTATTTGTCCACGGCATTCACGGTAACCGTGAGACATGGCGCGCATCGAACGGTGCTTATTGGCCGCAACTCATCCAAACCGATCCCCATTTTCAAAAATCGGATGTCGTGGTTGCCGAATATCCAACGCCGACTATCGATGGCCAATTCTCGACAGTGCAGCTCTCTGAGATTCTTTGGCAGGGACTGAAGCGTCAGAAAGTCTGGGAGCACAGCGAGATTGTTTTTATAGCCCACAGCTTAGGCGGAATCCTCACAGAGGAGATGCTGCTCAACCACCCTGACGACGCCGCGCGCGTCCCGTTCATTGTTTCGTACGCAACACCTCATGAGGGATCGTTTGTCGCCAATCTGGCCAAAATCTACGACCGCGATCCCCTTCTGACCGACCTTAGGGACGGGAACGATAACAACTTCTTGATGGACCTCGAACAAAAATGGAGAAGCACTCAGGCAGTCTCCAAGATTCATCGCTATTGTGCCTTTGAAGGGTTGGACACCGCTGCCGGCGCCGGCGTCGGACGGTACCTGGGGGCACATACTCGAGTGGTGAATTACTATAGCGCAACATATGGGTGCGACGTGGATGCGCCACCGCAGAAGATTGCGGCAGATCACATCGATATTGTGAGGCCGGCCAGCCGATCGACCGACGCGTACACTTTTTTTGCCAGGATTTACCACGCCAACCCAATCATCGATGTCGTCGAAACCGACCGAGACAACAAGGTGTCCGGTCTCAACGTCGAATGCAACGGCACGAATTCCGCAGATGACTTCCAGGTTCCGATCGCTCTTCACCCCTCCCTGCACGAACAGCTTTTGTCGGCCGAAGCCGAATTCGTGGATGCAGTAAAGATCCGGGATACGTCTCCTCCGGTTGTCAGAAGCATCGATCCGAGCGGGATCGCGCATATTTCTTACTCGTTCAAAGGAAAAGGAAGAGCCCTGCTGCTCGGATGTCCTGCCGGTCACACGTCGATTCTGGTGCACTTCAAGATCCGGAGCCAAGTGCCTATTCAGGAGTAGATTTGCCCGCTTCTGATTGCGCGCGATAGAGCAGCGATCTTGCGGGCACAGTTGGCGAGTCACCGACAACTCGGACATACCCCACGTAGCAAAGTTAGGACGGGGCACCCTCATTTTTGGGGGACGCACGTTGCTGAGATGAGGTGTGCCACCCGCCGTGGAGCATCGGCAGCTTGCGTTCCCGTTCAGGGGCCCGTTGAAATGCCTCGCCTGGTGACCAGATAGACTGCAAAGCTTCCCAGCCAGTGTCCGCCCTCGTAATGCTCCCCCGTCACAGCCGCCAAACCAGCCCGCCTGTGCGCCTCGGCAGTCGCCATGATTGAGGGCAGCCGATTGTCGGTCTTCGGTAAAGCGTGAGCGATCCCCTCCAGCATCCATGCCCGGCTGAGATTGAGCCCATCCAAATGAGCCAGCTTGGGATCGCCTGGATCAGGCGACACAACGGGCTGCAACCACACACGATTGCCCGACGCGGGAATTTGCGGCACGAAGGCGCGAAGCCAGCGAGCAAACTCCTGGCTCGGCAAGACACGCCGCATCAGGTCCGCTTCGCCGAGGCACGGTGACAAGAAATCTTCGCCGGAAGGCTCGTAGTTCAGAGGGCAGTTCTTGTCGCTGAGGTAGAACTGCGTTGCTTTGGACACGATCAATTCGGCAAATTTCCGATCGCCACTGCTGCGCGCATAATCGAACATCAAACCCAGCGCGAAAGCGGTTTGGTCATGCTCGCCGATTCGTACAGGGTTGGAGAGCTTCGGAAGCCAGTTGTTCAGACGTTCCAACACGACTTCTTCAAGCGGATGCAAATTAGCGGCCATGTCTCTGGCCTGCGGATCGTTCCACTCCCGCAGTTCCGTGGCCAGTTGAAGAAGCCATGCCAACCCATACGGACGCTCAAAACTGGCGCGTCCGTCTCCCCGGAGATATGCGGCCTCCTGCGTGATGTTTTCTGCGGTGAGGCTTTGCTCGAGCGCATCGCGCGCGCTCTGAACGAACGGGGCGTTCGGAAAAGTCCTGACCAACCGAACGAGGAGCCAATGCCCGTGCACAGAGGAATGCCAGTCGTAGCATCCATAAAACGCAGGCGTCAGTTTCCGGGGTGGCGCCACATCCGCATTGCTGTTCAACGTGTGGCTTATGTGATTTGGATACTCCTTGTGTACGCAGCCGAGGGCGAGATTCGCAAACCGCTGCGCGGCGTTGCTATCGAACTGAACCGTGTTTTGCGCGGCAGCACTCATGGTGAAAGGCAGGAGAATGGCGCAGAAGAAGAGTTTCATTGGTTAATACCTTAGCCGAATCACGCTCAAGGCGCGAGTCCGCCACCCTCGCGAACCATGGGTGTGAGCTTATATGGCTACAGTGGCTGGTGGATGTGATCGGTATCCCGGGTCTCAAAAGCGAGATCTCCACCCCACGGACGAGGACCTGTCCGTGGGGACCCTGGACCTGAGGCACCCCTCAGCGGTGATGAGTTTGCTTCCCGAGACCTGCGCCACCCCCGACCCCATGGCGAGAACATTACCGAACAGCGCATTGCGAATCTGGCAAATCTGTTGGGCTCGCCTGCAAGGTAATGGGAAGTTCACATTGCTTTTTCATGCACCGCAGAGGCGCTGGCTGCTGGAATGCACGAGTTGGCGAAGCTACGAGGCGATACTCCCCAGCCGTGACTCCTCCTAGATAGAAGTTTCCATTGGCATCTGTTTTCGCGGTTCTGAAAGGAACCTGTCTGTTCGGCGAGAGAAAGATACGAAGTTCAACCGGGGAGTTGCGGAACGGTGCGCCCGTTGCATCGATCACTCGCCCGTGAACATTCGCATCCAGTTCGATTGTGAGATTTGGTTCAACCTTGAGCTTGTAACAGTAGTGTGGATCAGGTGGGCCGACGTCAACTTGTTGGCAGTACGCCAGTGACGCCGTTGCAATGAAGAGGAGGCCAACAATCGTAGCTTTCATTTTGGCGTCGTCACCCGTGCCAGAGTTTACGCTCGTCCGCAGGCTTTGGTGGTATCACCGGCAATCTGGAAGTTGCACGATTTTTGGTGGGGGAAGTATTGGGCGGGCGGCCGAGCCCAAAGACACTAGAATGGCCGCCCGCCAACTTCTTATTTCGACTGCACGAGCTCCGCAACAACTGCCGCGATTTTGTCGAGTATCTGGTTCCAGCCCTCCAGTTGACCGCTATTCTTCGCGCTCTCCATGGGTTCATTTCCAATGAAGGTAAGTTTCGTCTGGCCGTTTCCTAAATCCTCAAAGAGAGTTACATCGAACGCACCGTCGATGGCCTCATGTTCTATTCCATACTGCGCGGGGTCAACCTGGTTTCCCTCCGGGTCGGAAAAGTACATCAAGGAAACGATCTTCTCGTGCGGAACAATCTCGTGGTATTCAACCGCATTCCAGAACTCCTGCCCATCCGGCGCCTTCATGCAGCAGAGAAGTTTTCCGCCCACGCGAAAATCCATCTTGCAAACAGGCGAAGTAAAACCCTTCGGCCCCCACCACTGCATCACATATTTGGGGTCTGTCCACGCCTTCCAAACCAACTCGCGTGGGGCATCAAAAACTCTTGTAACGACCATCCGGTCTGTCTCGTTAACCGTTCTTGTCATCTCTGACCTCCGTTTTTTTCATTTGCTTCACCACGACATCCAGCTTGTCGAAACTCTCTTCCCAGAACCGGCGATAATAAGCCGCCCAGTCGCTGACTTTTCTTATCGCCTCTGGCCTAAGCGTGCACACACTCTCTCGCCCACGCTTCGTCTTGATCACAACCCGCGCCCGCACCAGGCAGGCGATATGTTTTGAAATCATCTGCTGGGAGAGCGCGAACGGTTCCGTCAATCCATGCACAGATGCAGACCCATGCGAGAGCCGCTCGATCATCGCCCGCCGAGTTGGATCGGACAAAGCCGCAAATGTGGTACCCAATCTATCCACAACCATATGGTAGTGGATTTTCTGTCCCTGTCAAGTGTGAATTTTGCGATTCCTGATTTCTCTGTTCTGCGTCTTCGCGCTCGGCAACCCAGACATCGGTACTGACCGTCACGAACCCTGCGGCCTCAAGCGCGGGCAACAACATCAAGAAGTTCTTTTGGCCGGCAGGTGGAACGACGATGGCCCTGATTGTGCTCTTAGTGCTTCCGAAGAGACGGCGTAATCGGTTGGAGAAACCGAATGTCCTACCGCCCCCCAAATTCCATTGCGGCAAGATTCTGCGCTGGTGATGGAGAGGAGCGCTCCAGATCGTCGATCTTGCGCGCCAGCGCCTGGTAGCGCGGCTCGTCCTTCAGGGTGCGCAGGTCGGGATGTGAAAGCATCGCCAGGAACTCAATATCGTGCTGGTTATAGGCATCTTCCAGGATCGTCACTGCCTCCTGCTTTTTGCCCATAAGCACACAGGTAGCAGCGAACATAGCAGCGTGCACTTTGCCTTCTCGAAAGTATTCCCCCTGCTTCGCATACAGCGCATTCAACAGGCCGCGGTCTCTGCCATGCGCATAACCAGCCCGTGCGGATGCAATGACATCTTCCATGGCCGGATCGTTCGCCGCCTGCGCCGTGCGCTCACCCTCGGCTAGAAAACCAGGGTAGTCGCGAAGGCTCAGGTCGATCCGCATGAGATAGAAATGAGGCGAGCGAAAGTCGGGAGCCGACTGCTCCACTTCTTTAAGCAGGCCCAGCCCCTCCTGCATGCGGCCGGCGTTGTACAGCATCAACCCCTTGTCGGCCAGGATCGAACGCGACGACGGATCGAGCTCCTGCGCCTTGTCCATCTGATCGAGCGCCTCAGGGAAGCGGCCCAATTCGCTAAGCGCATTGGCATACCAGAGCCGCGCCTGGGAATCTTTGGGATTCAGCGCAATGGCCCGCCGAAACTCCTTATCCGCATCCCCAAAATCCCATGTGCCGTACATCTCTGCATAGGCCAGCGCGCGGTGTGCCTCCGGAAGCGAATCGTCCAGGGCCACGGCCTTGCGCGCTGCTGCAATCGCCCGCGAAAAGGTGGCGTCATCCCTCGCCGTGGTGTATTCGCGCAGCAGGTCGTAGGTATCCGCCAGCCCGGCATAAGCACGCGCATCACTCGGATCGTGCACAATCGCCTGCGTGAAAAGGTCGAGCGCCCGATTCAGGCTCTCCGGCGTCCGCTGGTTCCACTCGTACCGCCCACGCAGATAGAAGTCGTTGGCTTGGCTCTTATCCAAGTCTGAGACCGGCAGGGTTGAACGCTGAACAGACTGCGAACGACGCACCCAGAACCTGCGTGCAACGCTGGCCGCCGACGTCCCAACCGTGAGCCGTGCAGTCGCATCGAGTGCCACCGCAAACACCAACACGGCAGCCAGCGCCGTCGCCCACTTCCGCTTCGCACTCCACGACCCGTGGTACGCTTCTGTCGCTGAATTTGCGGGCGCGAGAGCGGCCTCAACAGATGCAGCCGGCGCAGCGGCAATCTGAGGCTGTTCTTCTATATCCGGTTCAGAATCCGCCTGAAATGCGCTGGTCGACTCGAGCCACTGGTCCAGCTCCGCCGGATAGGCATAGACCGACGTCTTCGCCGCCCCAGGCACCCGGTGCACTGGCAGCCCGCGTTCACTACCCCAGCGCTTGACGGTGCGATCGGCCTTGCCAAGGTAGGACGCAATATCCTTCCACCCCACCAGCCTCGGCGCAGCATCCTCTTTCGCATTGGAATCGGGGAAATTGGGGTCAGAAAACGGCATCGAGTGCACCTGTATCCGGCTGGTGGCCCTAATTGTCACTCATCAGACACGACGTGTCACTTGGCGCTCCGGCATTTTGCCCTCATGATAGCACCGGTGGGGTGTATTACAGTCACTCTCACTTGTCCCCCAAAACAGAGGATCGCATTCGGGAGCCACGCCTCAGAAGACATTTGGCTCAAGGTTGAGTGCGTAAACAGCGGTCAACGAGCATCGTACCGGGCCTCCGGGAGTGACTCACATGTTCCCCTCTTCCCTGAATCTGCGAACGTCACTGGGCATTGCATGCGCCGTTCTCATGGCGTGTGCCGCCGTTCAATCGCCCGCTCAGACCGCAACAAATACTGTCATCGCTTTTGGCTTCGGCACGGGGATACTTCAGGCGGGTGACCAGAATTTCTACGGGATTGCTACGTCCGTTGAATTACCGTGCGTACCCGGTGTAGGAGAGTGCAACATAATCTATAAGGTCACTCCTGACGGAGTGGCGAGCGTCTTCTACACATTTGCAGGAACCAACAGCAATTCCCCGTCCCTCAATAGTTCCGGCAGTTGCCAATTGACAGATTTGATCGTCGGCACGGACGGAAGCCTCTACGGAACCTGCATTTATGGCGGCAATGGCGGAAATGGGTCGATCTTCAAAATCCCGCTCGACGGCTCGCAGCCGAACCCAATAACGCTGGCCAGCTTCGGAAGTGTGAACGGAGTTCCCAGCTTCGGCTACCAACCGCAGTCGCTCGTTGAGGGCGATGACGGCGATATCTACTTCACCAACTCGGTGGGAGTTTCTAAGCTCGACTCCTCGGGCGGTGTGACGACCGTCTACACCTTTCCGATTGAAAACCCGGCGAACATTTGTACAAATGGCTGCTACCCGACCTCGATCATGCAGGGAAGCGACGGGAATTTCTACCTGACGCTCGCCGTTTCTCCAGGAGCGGTCGCAGAACCTGGCGGTTTGGGCCTCCAGCCCGGCGCCATCGTCCAGGTGAGTCCTGGCGGGCAGTTCCAGCTGATCCACACCCTGGCCGCCGACGGCAGCGAAGGGGACACACCCAGTGGCCCGCTGGTGCAGGACAGCAGCGGCGCCTTGTATGGAATGACCGCGTCGAGCAACAACAACTACCTCCAGACCGCCGGCGGAGTGGCTTTCAAAGTGACGACTGCCGGCCAATATACGATTTTGCACTCCTTCACAGGCGGGGCAGACGGCATGGTCGACATTGATAAGTTTATGCCTGCCTTGATTTTGGGAAGCGATGGAAATCTCTACGGCACAACTGTTGCGGGCGGCAACACCACCGCAGCCAGGTGCACACCTTTTGGATGCGGGACGGTGTTCCAACTGACGACCGCAGGAGCGCTGACGACTCTTCATGCCTTCACAGGCGGCTACCCGGCTGACGATACTACGACCGTCCAGCAGAACCCGCAGGTCGACGGAGCCGGTCCGCGGGCACTGGTGCAGACTTCGGACGGCTCTTTCTGGGGCATCCAGGAGGGCGGGGAAGATTTTCCTGTTGTCTTCAAGATCTCGTTTACGGATCCGCTTCCCGCGCCGATTCAAATCACCTTCGATCCCTCAACGGTGTCGCCCGGCGCCCCGACGTCCCTCAACTGGTCGGTTGTGAACGCCTTTTCGCAGACCGCGCAGCTGTGCTCCGCATCGATTGTTGGGAACCCCGCCGGCGCCGACGCCGCAGATTGGACCGGTAAACAGCCGGGCGAGATGTCCGGCGTCGTCTATGAGGGCGGCGCCACCATCACCCCGACCGCGGAAGGCAATTTTACGTATGCGCTCACCTGCGGCGGACAGGAAAGCGGGTTCGCCACGCTGGCTGTGAATAACAACTCGTCGTTGCAGATTGTGCCGCCCAGCATGGCCGCGCTGCAGGCGACGGTCTCACAAGATTACAACCTGGCTCTGACGGCATTCGGCGGAACGGAACCGTACACGTGGTCGATCGAACCAGGCGGCACCGTGCCCCCCGGGCTCACGTTCAACGAGGAAAATGGCACCTTCGAAGGTACGCCGCAGCAATTCGGCAAATACTCACTCGTCGTCGAAGTAGAAGATGACTCCAAGCCGAATCCGCTGCCGCCGCAGTATCAATCAATCACCTTTAATGTCGTGTCTGGACTCAATCTTCTGAACAGCCTGCCGAACGGAGTCGTCGGGACAAACTATCCGGGCTCTCTTGCGGCCCTCACAACAGGCGGATTGCCTTCCTACACCTGGGCACTCACCAAGGGGACACTGCCCGCGGGACTTCAACTCGATCAAACCACCGGGGCGATCATCGGGACCCCTACGACGCCGGGCACTAGCTCGTTTACGATTACGGTCTCGGATTCAGAAGACCCGCAAGCCACCTTCCAACAATCCTTCAACCTCGTCATCGGCGGAACACTTGAGCTTACGACTCCGTCTCCATTGACGCCGAATGCCGCGGTGGGGCAGCCTTACTCGGCTCAACTCGCGGCGTCCGGAGGGACAGCGCCGTACTTCTATAGCTTTGTTACGGACGCAGGCAACGTGCCGCCCGGGTTGACCCTCTCGAGCAGTGGAATCCTCTCTGGAACACCAACCCAATACACGACTGCTGCCGGCGGTTACAACAACTTCTTCGTAATGGTGTCCGACTCATCCACTCCTCCATTGTCGTCGACGTTTGGAGTGGCAATTCAGGTCCAATCCACATTGCAGATCGTGCCTCCTACTCTGGGGGACGGCGACCCGGGTCTGCCGGACGGCACCGTGGGGGTTTTGACGAGCGTTCCACTGATGGCTACCGGAGGTATTCCACCGTATAAGTGGTCTGCCAGCTCCACGCCGAGCGCAAACCTGGATCTCGCGATTGTGGACGGAAATGTGCTCCAGTACTTCCCGACAGCTCCTCTTTACTACATGGTCACCTTGACCGTTGCGGATTCGGA
>JBEKRG010000043.1:0-35864 GCA_049518955.1 Occallatibacter sp. | reverse complement strand
ATCTGCGCGAAGACGGAACGCTTGAGAGGCGGAGCGTGTTTGCGCCAGCGCCGGCATTCACGATGCATAACGGCGAGATCGGCGCATACGTGCAGGACCGATGGCAGCCAGGAGAGGGTTGGCTGGTTGAGCCGGGGCTCCGATTCGACTGGGATGAGATTGTGCGGAAGGCGATTGTTGCGCCGCGACTGGCTCTCGTGTATGCCCCGCTGAGAGACAAGAATTCGACGAAGATTTCGGCGGGGATTGGACTTTATTACGAACACACCTATCTTTACGATCTGGCGCAGACGTATGCGGGCATTCGCAATGACACATGCTACGAGGCGGATGGAGTGACGCCAACGGGACCGGCAGAGGAATCGGCGTTTGCCGCCAACGACGGCCTGCTGAATGCGCCGCGGGCGCTGAACTGGAGCGTGGCCGCGGAACGTAAGCTTCCGTGGTCGATCGACGCGGGCGCGAATTTTATGGAGAAGCGAACGACGAACGTGTTCACGTTTGCGAATCAGAGCGGGACAGCGGCGTTGGCGGGAAATTACCTGCTGACCAACGGACGGGAAGATCACTACAGCTCAGAGGAGTTCGACGCGCGAAAACTGTTTGGGAACGACTACACAGTGTATGTGTCGTACACACATTCGTCGGCGCGGACGAACGCGGCGCTCGAAACCCTGCCGACGCCGTCGCCGCTGGGTCCGCAACAAAGCGGGCCGCTGCCGTGGGACGTGCCGAACCGCGTGATTTCGTGGGGATGGCTGCCGGTTCCGTTTGCCTGGCTGCGGAAGCGGTGGGATTTTGTGTATCTGCTCGACGAGCATACGGGGTTTCCGTACACGGCGGTGAATGCGGCGCAGCAGGTGGTGGGCGCGGCGGGAGGGCAGCGCTTTCCGGATTTCGTAAACTTCAGCCCAGGGCTGGAGTGGAAATTTCATTTTCGCGGACAGTATTGGGGACTGCGCGGCATTCTGCAGAATGTGACGAATAGCGCGGATCCGGCGGTGGTGAATAACGTAGTGGATTCGCCGGAGTTTGCAACCTTCAGCGAGTTGCAGGGGCGAGCGTTCACGGCGAGGATCCGACTAATCGGGACGAAGTGATAGAAACAGTGGTCAGTGGACAGTGAACAGTGGGCAGTGAATGAGTGAAGGGGTGAAGGAGTGAATAGGGGACTAGGGCGCGCAAACGCAGACATGCCGCCTGAAGGCGGCATGTTTTAGAAAGGGTCTCGCGCCAGGCGCATGATGCTGGCGCCGAACGCTAGATGCCGACTCCAAATTCGCTGGCCTGTTGCGAGCCGGCGTTGGAATAGAAGTCATAGGGCGTGCGCTTCTTGAATCGGTAGCGGTTGCGCAACTCGGCGCCGACATAGATGCCCACGGCAGCAACGGCGATACCGACAGAGAACCAGGTAATGACACGGAGAGCAGTTGATCCGGATTTTTCCGGTTCGGAGGAGTCTGGAACAAGCAATTCGGATTCAGAATCGGCGGACATCGAACTTAGCCTCCCACGCTCACATGATAGCGCAGGTGGGGTCGGGCCGAGGCGGGGAGCGGTGCGGAAAACACGGAAGTACCTTACGCGAAAGTGTTAATCTGGGCCAGCCATGCCGCTTTTTCCGATTCGGGAAGGAAGCTGGCGCGGAAGGAGTTGACAGCCAACTGACGGAGCTCGTCGCGCGTAAATCCCTGCTGGGTATGGGCGAGGAGGAACTCATTTGCGAGGTCGGAGGCAAAGAAGGCAGGATCGTCGGAGTTGAGAGTGACCAGGAGGCCGCGATCGAAATAACGGCGGAGGGGATGGGCGGCGAAGGAAGGACAGACGCCGGTGCGGACATTGGAGGTGGGATTGAGCTCGAGAGCTGCTCGCGCGCTCCGCGCTTTAAGCTCTTGGAGAAGTTTTTCGTCCTGGATTGCGGAAAGGGCATGACCGATGCGCTCGGAGCCGATGGAGAGGGCTTCCCAGATGGCCTCAGGACCGGTGGTTTCGCCCGCGTGGTTGGTGAGGCGGAGGCCGGCGGATTGGGCTCGCGCGTAAAGGTGCCGAAAAGGCTCGGAGCCGGAGCGCCGCTCATCGCCGCCGAGACCGATAGCGACGATGGAAGGGTAATGTTCGCGCATCTCGGCGGCTTTGCGGAAGACGCGATCGGCTTCCTCGACGGTGAAGTGGCGAACAGCGTCAAAGATCCAATAGAGGGAGAGGCCAAGCTCGCGCGCAGCGCGCTCGCGGGAGCGTTCGAGGCCGGCGAAGATGGGCTCGAAGCAGCGGGGATCGAAGTTACGCCACATATAGATGACGCCGACCGAAATGAAGACCTCGGCGTGGACGACGCCCTGTGCGGCGAGTTGCTCCATCATGTGCCAGGCGACTATTTCGTAATCTTCTGGGTCGCGGAGGCGGCGCGTGACGGCCTTGAAGGACTCAATGAATTCGGTGAAGTCGGAAAAACGGTAGAGCGCCTCGGCGTCGTGGTGCGTTAGAGGCACGGCATCGTGACGGGCGCTGAGCTCGACCAGAGTGGCGGGCGCGATGGTGCCTTCGAGATGCAGATGCAGCTCGGCCTTGGGCAGGCGGCGGATGAAGTCCTGAATTTCCGTCACAGTTTGATTCTAGCGGCACCTGCGGTGCGGCAGCCGCCGCTTGCGCGGCATTAAGGCTTGAACCCTAAAGCTTTTCTCGGTGCGGCGCAATCCCCGGTCTCAAAATCGAGACCGGGTGCACCGCTCAGGATGACCAATACATTACTGGGTTTGGATTTTGGTTGCCTTGTTGTCGACGAAGGTGATGGTCCACTTCTTGCCGGCTTGATTGTAGGTGATGGTGCGGGTGCCTTCGCCGGCGTTTTCGACATGCTGATCCTGGCCGATGGACATGCGGGTTTGAAGCTCATTCATTCCCAGAATGACCTGATGGGCGTCGACGGCGGCCCAGATATTTTTTGACCAATTGTCGTAGATAGTATGCGGGTCGTCGTAATAGAAAAGGACGTCGCAGAAGTATTCTTCCTGGCTGCCATCGATAGCGCCGATGACGGTGGCGTAAAGGTCCGGGCTGTGCGGCAGCGCGAAGACGGCAAAGGCTTGCCGGGTGCCGTGGGAGATTCCGTCGTCAACCTGAGCCGGAGGCATGGCCTTAATGACTTTCTTTATGTCGAGCTGCTGGGCCGATGGAATGAGGCCGATGCGCCTTGAGAAGACGATGTGCCCGGCCTCGAAAGGGAAACAGGGCATGGTATAGCCATTCTTCATCCAGACGCTTGTGCCCTGGAGTTTGAGGGCATCGTCGAACGAAGTCATGAATTTCATGCGCACGATAGCGACATCGTCGGGTGTGAGGGTCTGATCGGGAGCGGTTTCGGGGAGGACGCCGGGATTGCGGCGGTGCTCGAAAACAGAAAGGAGATAGATGCCGCCGATGGCGACGGTGACGAGCGTCAAGAGTCCGGCTTTTTGCCAGGTCTTCATGGAATCTCCAGTTTTAGTAAGAGCTACTGACGCGGCTTGGCGAACTCGGAGCGGTGACGGCTATAGAAGAAATAAATGAAGAGGCCGATGACGAGCCAGATAAGGAAGCGGTACCAGGTGATGATGGGCAGCCCGGCCATGAGGAGGAAGCAGAAGATGACGCTGAGAGCGGGGATGACAGGCCCGAAGGGAACAACGAAACCGCGGCGGCGTCCAGGATCGCGATAACGCAGGACGATGACGCCGATGGAGACGAGGACGAAGGCGAAGAGGGTGCCGATGTTGGATAGGTCGGCGAGAGTGCCGATGTCGAAGAGGCCGGAGGGAATGGCGACGACGATGCCAGCCACCCAGGTGGAGAAGGCGGGAGTGCGGAAGAGGGGATGAACATTGGAGAAGACTTTGGGCAACAGGCCGTCGCGGGACATGGAAAACCAGACGCGCGACTGGCCGATCTGATAGACGAGGATGGAAGAGATCATGCCCATTAGAGCGCCGAGCAGGACAATAAGGCGGATCCAATAAAGCGGGTGGCCGCCGGGCAGGATCGAGAGCTTCTTAAGAGCGTTGACGACGGGCGCGGCGTCGCCGACCATCGATTGCCAGGGAACGAGGCCCGTGAGGCAGACTGCGACGGCGACATAGAGCACGGTGCAGACGACGAGCGTGGCGATGATGCCGATGGGAAGATCGCGCTGCGGGTTGCGACATTCTTCGGCCGCGGTGGAGACGGAGTCGAAGCCAATGTAGGTGAAGAAGATGATGGAGCCGCCAGTAAGCACGCCCGACCAGCCGTTGGGCATGAAGGGATGCCAGTTGGAAGGATGGATGAAGCTGATAACGGCGAAAACAAAGATGAGGATGGCAATGAGCTTGAAGCCCACCATCATGTTGTTGGTGGAGGCAGATTCGCGGATGCCGCGCACCAGGATGACGGTGAGGAACATGACGATGAGGAAGGCAGGGATGTTGAAGCCGAAGTGCCAGCCGGGGTTGTAGATATTGTTGCCGGCAAGATCCTGGAGGCCGTCGGGGAGATAGGCGGGCGAAATCCATCGCGCGCCGGGATGGAGGCCGAACCAGTCGAGCAGGTCGACGACGTGGGCGGCGAATCCGACGCTGACGCTCATATTGGAGCCGGCGTATTCGAGGATGAGATCCCAGCCGATGATCCAGGCGATGAGCTCGCCCAGCGTGGCGTAGGTATAGGTGTAGGCGGAGCCGGCGATGGGAATCATGGAGGCCAGCTCGGCGTAGCAGAGGCCGGTGAGCGCGCACACGAAGGCCACGAGCACCATGGAGAGCGCAATGGCGGGACCGGCGCCGGGGCGGCCGGCGAGCGCCGTGTGGGTGATGACGTAGTGGATGAGCGGCGTGTCGGTGATGGTGGCGTTGGGAAGCTGCTCGCCGGAGATGGCGGTGCCGATGACGGTGAAGATGCCCGAGCCGATGACCGCGCCGATGCCGAGCGCGGTGAGCGACCACGGCCCGAGCGACTTCTTCAGCGCGTGCTCGGGTTCCTCCGAGTCGCTGATGAGCTTGTCAATCGACTTACGGGCGAAGAACTGGCTGGGCAGTGCAGGGCTCCTTGAAAGCAGCTTCTAGCTACTAGCCTCTAGCTACTAGCTGCTAGCTCTTCGTGCCGATGGGAGACTTTGGCGCCAATCGGATGAGGCTAGAAGCTAGCAGCCAGAGGCTGTTCTTACCGCTTCGACTGGCCGCGGACCATCTTCTTGACCTTTTTCTTGAGCGAGCCGCGGGGGGTGGTGCGCTTGGCCTTGGGGGCAGCTTTCTTGCGCGCCGCGCGCTTGAGCTTCTTGCGTTCGGACTTGTCTTTGATCTTTGTGGTGTCGGCCACGTTAACCTCTTTCCATCGAATGTGTTCTGAAATCCCGCAGCGCGGGGTTTCAAGGGATCAATGTTAACAGGCGGGTCGGGGCGAACGAAAGCATGATGCGCGCATTGCGCTGCAATGCGAGGCGGATGCGCTTGAGCAGCGATTGCAGCGTACAATGGAGACAGACCGACACAGTGCCTGGCCTGCTCGGCTCCGGCTGAATAAGCGCTTCTGACGAGCTTCGCACCTCCACGCAACAATCACGGGGTTTGTACGTTGTTCGCAGGAGCTCATCATGCGTTCCGATCAGGTACATCGCGCGCTGGCGCGAGGAATGAACCGCTTCGAAGTGTGCCGACTGGTCTCGAAGGGCGTAAGAGTCACGCACAAATCCGGCTCACGCTTCGAGGACTCCATCAATAGCGTTCTGCTCTACCTTGGGGATCACGAATTACCTAAGGGGGGTCTGCATCCGGCCAAAGCAGCAGAGAAACTGGCGCCGGCGGCGTGATAAAGGCAGGGACTGAGGACTCGGGACTAGGGACAGAGGGACTCGAGGCCAGAGAATAGAAATGGAAAAGAGGGACGGCAGTTTCGCCGTCCCTCTTGGTCTTTCTGGTTCTGAACTTGTTCTTGGTTCCGAACTCTTCTGGTTCCGGATCTGTCTTCAGTTCCGGTCCGTTTCAGGCGTCTGTCTTAGAGGACCTGAACGTTCTCGGCTTGCCATCCCTTGGGACCCTTGGTCACGTCGAACTGGACGCGCTGGCCCTCCTGCAGGGACCGGAAACCGGTGGACTTGATGGCGGTGTGATGGACGAAGACGTCCTCGCCGTTCTCACGGCTCAAAAACCCAAAACCTTTTGCATCATTGAACCACTTGACTGTGCCTTGTTCCATTGTGTTGCTCCTCAAAAACCTGAATTACCGCTGAATACAATGTGGAGTGTTGCGTGTAGGCGGTAACCGGAACAGGCAAGAACTTCAAATCGAATTCTACGATTACAGTCAGTGTAGCACGGAATGGGTCCGAAGACGGGAAAATCATTTGGATTCAACGGCGAAGTCAATTGGATTGAGGGATTTAAGAAGACGTGCGGCGGGCACAGCGCGCGGACTGCAGAGCACGGTACACTCCATGTCGTTGTGGCGCGGACTGCGAGGTGGAAATTGCGCGGCGAGAACGAGAGGGTGCTGGTCCTGAACCCGGGAACGACGTCAACCAAGTTCGGCATCTTTACGCGCGCGGGCGAAGAGAGTTCGCGCAACATTCACCACGGGGACGATGAGATTGAGCGGTTCCGCGGGAGGCCGATGCTGGACCGGCTGGAGTATCGCGCAGCAAAGGTCGAGGCGGCGCTTTCCGAGGCAGGATTTACTCCAAAAGGCAAAGGCACGGAGTGCTGGGCGGCGGTGGCCGGACGCGGAGGCCTTCTGCCGCCGATGGAATGCGGGACGTATCTGGTGGACGACGCGATGGTGGCGGAGCTGAAGCGCGCGCGGCGCGGAGAGCATGCATCGAACCTGGGCGCGGTGCTGGCGTTGCGTTTTGCGCGGGCGGCGGGGGCGAGCGCCTACATTGTGGATCCGGTGACGGTGGATGAGTGGCAGGATTGCGCACGGCTCTCCGGCTCGCCGCTGATCGAGCGCGTCTCGATCGGGCACTGGCTGAACACCAAGGCTGTGGCGCGGAGGTATGCGCGCGGACAGGGGCGGCGCTACGAGGAGATGCGCCTGATCGTGGTGCACATGGGCAGCGGGATTACGGTGTCGGCGCATCGCGGCGGGCGCATGATCGACAGCAATTCGATTGAAGAAGGGCCGTTCGGCCCCGATCGCACGGGATCGCTGCCGGTACGGGAACTGATCAAGCTGTGCTTCAGCGGGACGATGACGGAGATGAAGCTGGACCGGCAGGTCTTCGGCGACGGGGGGCTGTTCGCGTACTTGGGCACGCGCGACCTGAGGGAAGTGGAGGAGAGAATTGACGCGGGGGACGAGGGGGCCTCGGCGGTGGTTGAAGCCATGATCTACCAAATTGGAAAGGAAACGGGCGCGATGGCTTCGGTGCTCGAAGGTAAGGTGGACGCGGTGCTGGTAACCGGCGGCATGGCGTATTCGGAGCGGACGGTACGGAAGCTCGGCGGCTATGTGGAGTGGATCGCGCCGATGGTCGTGTATCCGGGCGAAGACGAGCTGCGGGCGCTGGCCGAGGGCGTGTTTCGCGTGCTGGACGGCGAGGAAGAAGCGAAGCGGATGAAGGCCGGCATCTAACCATCAGCTCTCAGCTTTCAGCTGGGACGTACGGAATGATGCCCGCAGCCGCGATTTCGATTGGTTGCGGGAACAACCGCTTTCTTGGAGCGTGCGGCGGGGCACGGTGAGATGAGGGCTCATCGCTGAAGGCTGATAGCTGACAGCTGAACACTGCATTAGAATTCGAGAGAGAATCCGGGACAACGGGGGCAAAGGGTTGGCGGTTCTGGCGGTGCAGCAGATCCGGCGCATGCGGGGCGGCGCACAGGGCCAGTTGATGCTGGGCGCGGACGGCCATGTGTACGTGGTCAAGTTCCAGAACAACCCGCAGCATACGCGTGTGCTGGCGAACGAGCTGATGGCCTCGCGGCTGGCGGCGGCGGCGGGGCTGACGGTGCCGCAGACCGAGCTGGTGGAGGTCTCGAGCTGGCTGATCGAAAACACGCCGGAGCTGGAGATCGATCTGGGACAGACACACGTGCGCTGCCAGGCGGGACTGCAATTCGGGTCGCGGTTCGCCGGAGGCACGATGCCGGGCCAGGTGGTGGACTTTTTGCCGAGGAGCAACTGGTGGAGCTTAAGAATCTCGGCGAGTTTGCCGGCATCCTGGCGCTGGATAAATGGACGGGCAATGCCAACGGGCGGCAGGCGGCGTAAGCGCGCTTTGGAGCGGGACCTACAAAGGAACTCGGACAAGCTTTGCCTCGGATGTTTGGCCGGGCGATGCGCTGCTTTTCAATGCGCCTTCGACCAACCTGAACGCGCAAGTTGTGGTGCGGACAGTCAAAGTAACTTATAGCGCTAGTTATCCCGACTTAGTGGAATACGAGATCGCGTTTGCCAACGACTGGGCCGATGACCTGGCCATTAAGACGAATGCCACAGTCCCGGCAAATGCCTGGTTACCTGCGGCGATCGCTCCCACAGTACTGGCGAATCTGGAATGGCTGATTGTGACCGCTCTTAGCGGAAGCACAGTGACGGTGAACACCGGAGTGGCTCCTCCGAGCGGTGGCGGATTCGAGATTCGGACGCGGGATTTTGCTTTTATGCCCGGCGAGGATCCAACTTTGGTCCTGCGCGGCTCGCAGCCGAATCTAACATTCTCGCGCGTTTTAGCGAGCGACCGGTTCTACATTCGGATGTACGAGGGATCGACGCCGCCGAATTACTCGGAATTCTCAACGGTATTGTTTATCAATCTGCCCTTGAGCTCGTAAAGAAAGGCGCAGACGAAAATGCGGCTTACAACGGAGTCGGGTAGATGCGCATGATGAATGAATTCGAGGCCCAGGTACTGAGCGATCTAAGCGTGCTGAAATCGCAGATGGGCGGCCTTTTGGGCGATGGCGGCGGGGGCAGGCTCGCGGAGTTGGAGCGGCGTATGGACCGTCACGAGCAGAACTGGCAGCGCGCGAAGGGATTTCTTGCTGCCATAAGCGTGGTGTTCGCAGTGATAGGTAGCTGTGGAGGCTTGGCACCGGCACTAAAGCGGATGGACCTTCGTATAATGACCCCATGAGCGAACAACCGCTGGTGGGCGTCGTGATGGGCAGCAAGAGCGACTACGAAGTGCTCTCGGCGGCTGTGGAGATTTTGCGGGCACTCAAGATTCCGCATGAAGAGCGCATTGTGAGCGCGCATCGCACGCCGGATTGGCTTTTCAAGTACGCAGAGACGGCGCGCGAGCGAGGGCTGCGGGTCATTATCGCCGGCGCAGGCGGCGCGGCGCATCTGCCGGGAATGTTGGCTGCCAAAACGCTTGTCCCGGTGCTCGGAGTTCCGGTTCCCGCGACGCAACTGAATGGCCTGGACTCCCTGCTCTCGATCGTGCAGATGCCCAAGGGCGTGCCGGTAGGGACTCTGGCCATTGGCAAGGCCGGCGCGGCCAACGCAGCTTTGCTTGCCGCAGAGATTCTGGCCGGAACCGATGCTGCTCTCTACGAACGGCTCGCTGCGTGGCGTGCCGCGCGCACCCAGGAAGTGCTCGACCAGAAGCTGGGCGAGGAGCAATCTGGGTGAGCTCCGCCCCCACTCCAAAACCAGAGAGGATTCTGCCCGGCGGGTTGCTCGCGATTCTCGGCGGCGGCCAGTTGGGACGCATGACCGCGATGGCCGCACGCACCATGGGCTATCGCGTACGCGTGATGGACCCCGAAGCAAAATGCCCGGCCAGTTATGTTGCGGATGAGACAATTGTGGGCCGCTGGAGCGACGTGGATGCTGCGCGGCGGCTGGCAACAGGCGCGGATGCGGTAACACTGGAGATCGAGCAGATCGGCGTAGACGCGTTGCGCGAAGTGGCGGCCCTCGCGCCGTTACGACCCGGCGCGGAGCCGGTGAGGATTATTCAGGATAAGACACTACAAAAAGTCTGGTTGGAGGAGCACGGGTTTCCCGTGGGCCCGTTTTGCGTGGTCCGCAGCGAAGCGGAGCTGCAAGAGGCAGTCGCTGCGCTCGGCGGAAGCGTGTATCTGAAGATTGGTTATGGGGGCTACGATGGCCGAGGGCAGGCGCGCATCGGGATGGATTGGCCGGCGACGGAAGAGGCGATTGCATCGGCGTGGAACGCGATCGGCGAGCGACCCGCTGTGGTCGAACAGGCGCTCGACCTCGAATGCGAGATCAGCGTGATGGCTGCGCGGAATCCATCGGGCGAGGTTCGCGTGTATCCCGCCGCGCGCAACCACCACGAGAATCAAATTCTGGCGTGGAGCGTGCTTCCGGCGGGTGTGCCAGGCGAACTCGAAGCGCGCACCGAAAAGCTGGCTGCTGAACTCGTGGAGAAACTGGGGATCGATGGGTTGCTGTGCGCGGAGATCTTCATCACGCGCAAGGGCGAGCTCTTCATCAACGAACTCGCCCCGCGGCCACACAACAGCTATCACCAGAGCGAACGCGGATGCGCGACAAGCCAGTTCGAGCAGCTCGTGCGCGCGGTTTGCAATTTACCACTGGGCGACACATCGCTCATTTCTCCTGCGGCAATCGTGAATTTGCTCGGCGATGTGTGGCTGAAGGGCGAGCCGAATTTTGCGGCGGCGCTGGCGATTCCGGGCGTGCGATTGCACCTTTACGAGAAGCACACGCCGCGCGCAGGACGCAAGATGGGGCATTTGTCGGCGACGGGAGCAACGGCGGAAGAGGCGCTGGACCGGGTGCTGGAAGCGAAGAAGAAACTCTAGCGTTTCAGTCTGTAGAGGACGTGGCGGCGGAGCGGATGGCCTTCGGATAAACGCGGATGATCGAAGTCGTCGTTCGGATCGTGGGTCAATCCGATTTTTTCCATCACGCGTCGTGAGCGCAAGTTTTCCGGGACCGTGAACGAAACGAGATTGTCGAGGCCAAGTTCGCCGAACGCGTAATGGACAGCGGCGCGGGCGCCTTCGGTCGCTAGTCCATGACCCCAGTACTCGAATGCGAGCCTCCAGCCAACCTCGACCGCGGGCATGAAAGGCGCATCGAAATTCGGAATAGACAGCCCGATGAAGCCGATGAACGAATGATTCTCAATCAGCTCGGCGGCGAATGATCCATAGCCGTGACGGTCAAAGTGGGCCTGAGCGCGATCGACGAGCGCATCGGATTCGTCGGGCGAGAGGAGCGAGGGCATGAATTCCATCACGCGCGGATCTGCGTTCATCGCTTGAAACGGAAGGCGGTCGGAGTCGCGCCAGCGGCGAAGGAGGAGACGGTCGGTGGTGATCGCGTCGCGCATCGGTGCTGCTCGGATTCAGAAAAGCAAATGCAGGTCCTTCGACTTTGATCGCTCCGCGATCTCCACTCAGGATGACAATTCTAAGAGCGTGCGGGTCGGGTCGCTCAGGATGACAAGCAATCGTTAGACTGACGCGGCCTGCTCGGCCTTTTCCCATCGCTTGGGGCGCTTGTTTTGCCGCAGAACTTTCTTGCGCAGGCGCAGCGACTTGGGCGTGACCTCGACGAACTCGTCATCAGCGATGAACTCGATGGCCTGTTCGAGGTTCAGCGTCTTGTAGGGCACAAGGCGGATGGCATCATCGGCGGTCGACGCGCGCATGTTGGTCATCTTCTTTTCGCGGACCACGTTCACGTCGAGATCGTTGTCACGCGAGTGCTCGCCAACGATCATGCCTTCGTAGACTTCCACGCCCGCCCCGACAAAGAGAATCCCGCGTTCCTGCAAGCCATTGAGAGCGTAGGTCGTGGTGGGCCCTAAGCGGTCGGCAATCAGCGCGCCGGTGGGCCGCTGCGGAATCTCGCCCTGGTAGGGAATGTAACCGTCGAAGAGCGTGTTCATTACGATGGTTCCGCGCGTCTCAGTGAGCATTTCGCTGCGTAGGCCGATAAGGCCGCGGCTGGGCACACGAAATTCGAGGCGCACGCGCCCCGAACCGTGATTGTGCATCTTGGTCATTTCGCCCTTGCGCGGGCCGAGCTTTTCGATGACCGTTCCAGTGAATTGCTCGGGCACGTCGATAGTGAGGTGCTCGACCGGCTCCATGCGCACGCCATCGACAACCTTGGTGACGATTTCCGGGCGGCCGGCCATCAATTCGTAGCCTTCGCGCCGCATCATCTCGATCAGGATGGCGAGCTGCAATTCGCCGCGGCCCAGCACCTTGAAGCTGTCGGGCGATCCGGTTTCTTCCACGCGAATCGACACGTTGGTGAGCAACTCTTTTTCCAGGCGCTCGCGCAGATTGCGGCTGGTGACGTACTGCCCTTCACGCCCGGCGAACGGCGAGGTATTCACGCTGAATTGAATGGCAATCGTCGGCTCGTCGATAACGATGAGCGGCAACGGAGCCGGATTCTCCACGCTGGTGATGGTCTCGCCGATGGTGATGCCTTCAACGCCGGCCACGGCCACAATGTCGCCCATCGCGGTTTCCTGAGTTTCAATGCGCTTGAGGCCTGAAAACGTGAACAGCTTGGTGATGCGGGTCTTATAGAGTGAACCGTCACGGCGCGAGATGTTGACTTCGTCTCCGGCGTGGAGCGTGCCCTGAAAGACGCGGCAAATGGCGATGCGGCCGAGGTAATCGGAATAATCGAGATTGGCCACCAGAATTTGCAGCGCGCCAACGGGATCGCCCGTGGCTTCAGGGATCGTGTCGACAATTGCCCGGAACAGGGGCTGCAAATCCACGCCAGGCTTTGTTGGATCGGTGGTCGCTGTACCATCCTTGGCGACGGCGTACAAGACGGGAAAATCCAGTTGCGATTCATCCGCGTCGAGGTCGATGAACAGGTCGTAAATCTCGTTCAGCACTTCCTGAGGGCGCGCGTCGGGGCGATCGATCTTGTTAATGACCACGATGGGCGGCAACTTGGCCTCGAGCGCCTTCGACAGTACGTAACGCGTCTGCGGCAATGGCCCCTCGGCCGCATCGACCAGCAGCATCACGCCGTCCACCATTTTGAGCGCGCGCTCGACCTCACCGCCAAAATCGGCGTGGCCGGGAGTATCGACGATGTTGATTTTTCCGAGTCCGAAGTTAATGGCTGTGTTCTTGGCGAGAATCGTGATGCCGCGCTCGCGCTCGAGCTCGTTTGAATCCATTACGCGCTCGGCGACCTGCTCATTGGCGCGAAAGGTGCCGGCCTGGCGCAACATGCCGTCCACAAGGGTTGTCTTGCCATGGTCCACATGGGCGATGATGGCGATATTGCGAATGGTCTGGCTCAAGCGGGCAACTTTCCTTCGTCTGGATGGGGCTGACCGGGCGGTCAGGTTGGCGGGGTGGGGATGCTGTCTATTGCGTCGCAAAGTTACGCCGCAGATTCAATTCTATCAGGGACGCAAATGATCGCAAAACTTGCCTAAGAGTGCCTGTTCGGAAGCAGTTAGCTGCCCCACTCGACGTTGGAACGATCGAGCCGGTAGCTCACAATCACCTTGTCGGTTTGGGCTTCGCGGCCGTCTGCTCGGAGTTCCGGTGCGCACGCAGGCGCGCGTGTGGAGCGGATTCCAGATCGAAGGCGGCGTTGACGAGCGCGATGTGCGAGAAGGCCTGGGGAAAATTTCCCACGAAGCGATGGCTCCTGGCATCGTACTCTTCGGAGAGCAGGCCTAGATCGTTGCGAAGGTTTAGCAGTTTTTCGAAAAGCGCACGCGCGTCTTTAAGTCGGCCAATGGCCTTGAGTGCACTGACCATCCAAAAGCTGCACGCGAGAAACACTCCTTCCCCCGAAGGCAGGCCGTCATCCACTTTCGCGGTGTTGTAGCGCAGAACCAGACCGTTGGACATGAGTTCCCGCTCGATCGCCTCAACGGTTCCTCTCACGCGGCTATCACTGCCGGGCAAAAAGCCGACGGCAGGCATCAGCAGGAGCGCGGCATCCAGTTGTTCAGTGCCGTAGGCCTGCGTAAAACTGTTCTTCTTGTTGCTGAAGGCCCGGGCACAGATTTGGTCGTGGATTTCGGCGCGAATGGCGCCCCACTTCTCCACTGGCGCGGAATACTTGAGTTGTTCAGCCAACAGCACGGCGCGGTCGAAGGCGACCCAGGCCATCATTTTGGAATAAGTGAAGTGCTGCGGTTCCCCGCGCGTTTCCCAGATGCCCGAATCCGGCTTCTGCCAAATTGTTTCCAGATGCTCAAGCAAGAGCGCGAGCACGCGGAAGTCGAGTTCAGTGTGGCGCGCGATGCTGTGTTGCGCATGGAAGAAGGAGTCGAGCATCTCGCCGTAGATGTCGAGCTGCACCTGAAACGAAGCGGCGTTGCCAATGCGCACGGGGCGCGAGTTTTCGTAGCCGGGGAGCCAATCAACCTCCCATTCAATAAGCTGCCGTTCTCCCCTAAGCCCGTACATGATCTGGACCTGGTCCGGGCTTCCAGCGAGCGCGCGAAGCAGCCAATCCTGCCACGCAGCGGCCTCATCGAAACAGCCGCAGTTAATGAGCGCCAACAAGGTGAAGGTGGTGTCGCGAAGCCAGCAATAGCGATAATCCCAATTGCGCTCGCCGCCGATGGCCTCAGGCAACGAGGAGGTGACCGCAGCAACAATGCCGCCGGTGGGGCGAAATGTCATGGCCTTGAGCGTGATCACCGACCGCTCGACAGCATCGCGGTATTTGCCTTCGTAATTAAACTGCCCGATCCATTTCCGCCAGAAGCTGAGCGTATCCTCGAGCGCCTGCTCAAAATCAATCGGGCTGGGATCGGGACGATGCGAAGCTCCGTAGGTGAGCGTAAACCAGGCCTGTTCGCCGGCGTTCACGGTGAAGTCGGCCACCGTCGACAGGTTTTCTCCGTGCACGGGAATGGACGCGTGAAGAACGGCAAGGCTCGGTCCAGCAACTGCGCGCACTCCATCCGCAATCGCCGTGACCCATGGAACGGTTCGGCCGTAGTCAAAGCGCAACACAAGGTCCATGTGCAGTTCCATGCTTCCGCTGATTCCCTCGACGATGCGCACCACATCGGAGTTGCGCTCGCGCACGGGCATGAAATCGATGAGCCGCACTGCGCCATTGGCGTCTTCGAAGGTTGTCTCCAGAATCAGCGTGCCATTGCGATAGCAGCGGGAGCTCGCGCAAGCGCCGGATTGCGGCGCGATTTTCCAGAAGCCGTTCTCTTCAGTGCCAAGGAGCGCGGCAAAACACGCCTGGGAAGAAAAGTCGGGCCAGCAGAGCCAGTCGATGGAACCGTTCGTGTCAACGAGCGCAGCTGTTTCGCAGTCGCCGATGAGGGCATAGTTTTCGATTTTTGAAGGCATCGTTTGTCTTTATTGCTCGTGATAACTGCGCATCAAACCGCCATCAATGACAAAGGTTGAGCCGGTTACATAGGCGGCGTCGTCCGACACGAGAAAGGCCACGAGACCGGCGACATCGTCTGGGCTGCCCAGACGGCCCAGCGGAATGTTGGCCAGCAACGCCTGGAGCTTGGGCTTATCTTCGAGCAGCGCCGTGTTGATCGGAGTGGCAACAGCGCCAGGCGCCACGTTATTGACCGTGATTCCCAGCGGTCCCAACTCAACGGCCAGATCGCGCATCAACATGCGCAACCCGCCCTTGCTGCAACAGTAGGTAGCGAAGCCGGGAAAGGCCATGTCTTCATGCACCGAGCTGATATTCACAATGCGGCCGGGCCTTTTTGCATCGCGCAGACGCCGGACAAGTGCCTGTGTAAGGAAAAATGGCCCACGCAGGTTTACTGCCATTACTTTGTCGTAGTCGGCTTCCGAAGTATCCCAAAAGTCCGACTTGTGCTCCATCCCTGCGTTGTTCACCAGAATGTCCGCCGCGCCGAAGCGGTTCCAGGCTTCATCCACCAGACAGCGGTCATCGCTGATGCTGGTCACATCCGCCCGAACAATCTCGCCTTCACCGCCCGCCTGTTCGATGGCGCGCTGCGTCTGCTCGGCGCCGGCCGGGTCGCCGACGTAATCTACGATGACTTTGGCCCCTTCGCAGCCCAGCCGCTTTGCGATGCCCTGTCCTATGCCCGAGCCCGCTCCGGTCACAATTGCGACCTTTCCCGCCAATCGCTGCATGGATCACCCCCACGCGCCCAAGTTCCCTGGGTCTCTTTCGCATTGGATGCATGGCTGAGGCGGAACACTCACAAATGGAGCGATGGCACGCGATCTTCAGCCGCGCCGATGTGGCATCCACTTCCCGATGGATTCAACCGGTGTTCACACTCCAAGGGCTATCGGTCCGATACGATGAGCTCAAATGTGCATGAGGACACACTCCCGGGAGCGCGACTGCGGATTGATTGCAAACCAATGATCTTACTTAAGATATGCACGCACGAGGTCGATCAGATCCTCGGCCAATTCCGGCGCAATCTGCTCCTTAGCGCCGTCTGCCAAGTGAAAGCGGATATGCGTTTCAAGCACCTCACCCATCAGGCCGTTGATCCCGCCGCGGACGGCGGCGAGTTGCATCAGTTGACCGCCGCAATCCTCATCGGCTGCAAGCGAGCGCTCTACCGCGTCGAGTTGCCCGCGCACTTTTTTCAACCGCTGCATAAGCTTCAGTTTTTCCCGTTCCTGATGGGACATGGCGCAACTCCTTTGATCGAAGATACTAACCCAGGGTATAGTATGAACCATGGGGGGGTATAGTGACCCTGCTTCTATATTATGCCTTTTCGCCGCGTCAATTCGTTTCTCCTGACTCTCGCCGGTCCCGTCCGTTTTTTTTTCTCACCGCCGCTGTCGCGGCTGCACAGTCGGAATACCGCACGAATGAACAGGGAGCCATTGGGCTGGGAGGTGCAGCGGGCGAGAGAAGTCGGAGTGGCCTTGTTGGTTAAATTGTTGATCTTTGGCGCGCTGGCCGTTTCTCGCAGCGCGGCTCAGGACGAGTCGGCCAGCACAGTCAATCAAGAATGGAATATCCATGGCCAAATTACTGAAACTCCACAAGGTGATCCCCCGTTCCGGGCCTTGTACTCCGGTCCGAACAGCTTGACGAACACTGGAGAGGTTCAGGAAACCTTTACCTCAGACCTCTACGCTGGCGCCCGGCTGTGGCGCGGCGGCGAGATACATGTCGATGGGCTGCTTTGGAAGGGATTCGGTTTGACCAATGATAAAGGGATTGAGGCATTTCCAAACGGTGACGCCTTCAAGCTCGGCATCACGATTCCCCATTTTATGTTTGCACATTTATTCATCCGCGAAACCATCGGTTTGGGCGGCAAGCGCGAGTCGTCGCCAGACGGTCCGCTCACGCTCGCTGGCGAGCAGGACATTTCGCGGCTGACTTTCACCTTCGGGCGACTGAGCCCCACGGACATGTTCGACAACAACGCCTATGCTCAGGATCCGCACTCTCAGTTTATGAATTGGGCGGCGATGACCGACCTTTCGTGGGATTTCCCAGCGGATAGCGTTGGCTATACCACCGGGCTTGTTGTGGAATTGAATCAGCCGCGATGGGCTGTGCGTTACGGCTTCTTCCAGGTGCCGAATACCCAGAATGGTTTCACGGCTGACGACCAGATTCTCATGTACCCGCATGCGGGAGGCGATGGCCCGATCTTTCGCGCCTGGGGAATGGTGGGAGAGATAGAACGCCGATACGCCAACGCCCATTCAGGTGCGATTCGGGTCCTGACATATGTAAACAGAGCCAACGCGATTGGGTATAGGGAGGCAACTCCCCTCTTAATCGCGAATGGCCCCGACGCGGACCTTTCGTCCGCCTATGCCTATCGCTGCAAATACGGTTTTGGGCTGAACTTGGAACAGAAGGTTACCGGGACTGTGGGCGTCTTTTCGCGCCTCGGTTGGAACAATGGGCAGGTCCAGGGTTGGATGTATAACGACTCCAATTGGACGGCATCGCTTGGGACGAGCGTAACAGGTAGCTCCTGGCGGCGGACAAATGATGCCTTCGGACTCGTCTACATTGAAAGCGGCGCCTCGCGCAGCAATCAGGAGTTTCTTGAAGCTGGTGGCACGGATATATTGGACGGGGACGGTGCGCTGACTTACGGTGGCGAGAAGGTTGTTGAAGCCTACTACAATTTCTCAGTCTGGAAAAGTTTTCACGTAACTCCGGATTACGAGTTTGTTGACAACCCAGCATTCAATCGCGATCGCGGTCCAGTGTCAGTCATCGGCATAAGACTCCACTCGCAATTCTAAAAAATGAATTTCCGGTTAGCAGGTAATACAGCCCAAACCCTGCGTGACCAGCACAGCTCGCCCTTCTTTGGCAAACTGTTGTGGTCAACTAAGCACACGCGTTTCATGCGCTTAGAGGGCAGGAGAAGAGCCCTCTAATGCGCTTCGAATCGTCGATTCTCCTCATGCTAGGCTTCGCACCGCTTGCTCTTGCTCAATCGAAGCTGCCGGCCGCATCGGGAACCGAATTTATGGGTGCGCCCTATTCTGCCGCGTTCGCCGCCACGCAGACGACCGGCAATTTGCCTTCCGCACCCGAGGCGCAGCACCAGGTTGCGATAGATGGAGGGGAGCTGGTTCAAGCTCAGCTTCCGTTTCCGGCGACCTACTTGATCCAATTCGGATTCGCAGAAATGGATTCAGCCACGGGTGAAGGCTCTGGTGACGCGACGCCGGCCCCGCCTGAAGCTGAACCGCTCACCATGTTTCCGCACCATGACGCGACTCGATACTGGGTTTCGGGGCAAGCCAACAGCGTTTTCCAGATGCACGGACATTTTCACTCGCACTACGAGGGACCAAACAGCCTCATCGACGATTTTGAGACCAAAGCGTCCGAAGTGGGGACACTCTACCTCGGCTACCAACTGTGGCCGAACAGCCGGTTCAACACGGATCTGATCCTCGACTTTGAGAATGCGGGCGGACGCGGGATCTCGCAGGCATTGGGGCTGGCGGGCGAAACCAATGTCGACGTTGTTCGCGACCCCAGCCTGGGAATTGGGCCCTATCTTGCGCGCGGCGAAATTCACCAGATTATTGGCTTGACCGGCGAGATGAGTGATCAGGACCGCGGGCCGTTCGCACTGGCGAACAAAGTTCCCGCGAGGCGGCTCGACATACGGGTCGGAAAGATGAGTCTAGCCGACGTCTTCGACGTTAACTCCGTTGGATCCGACAGCCACCTGCAATTCACGAACTGGACGATCGTCAACAACGGCGCATGGGACTACGCGGCGGATACGCGCGGCTACACGTATGCCGGAATTCTGGGGTACGACGACAAGGTCTGGTCGGCGCGCTATGCGATCGCCGCGATGCCAACTGTCGCGAACGGCACCGACCTTGATTGGGACTTCAGATGCGCCAGTGGGCAGAATTGGGAATTCGAACTGCGCAAAGGGCTCTTCTCGAGCTGGCTCAATCCGAAGCGGGAAGGCGTGGTGCGCGTGCTGAGCTACGTGAATCACGCGCATATGGGCAACTACCGGGAGTCCGTCGACCAATATCTCGAGGGCCACATAGCGACGCCCGAGATCACCAACACCGAGCGCTTTGGCGCGGCGAAATATGGTTTTGGGCTGAACACCGAACAGGAAGTTACGGACAGCCTGCGGCTTTTTGGGCGGTTCGGCTGGAACGATGACCGGAACGAGTCATTCGCGTATACCGAAGTCGCGCAGACGATTGAATTCGGAGGCGACTACAACGGCCAGAGCTGGCGGCGATCGAACGACAAATTGGGAGTGGCGTTTGTTTCGAACGCCATCAAGCGCGACCACCAGAACTATCTGCACTATGGCGGCCTGGGCTTTCTGCTGGGCGACGGCAACCTGCGCTACGGACGCGAAGACATTGTGGAGTGGTACTACAACGCCCATATTTGGCACGGATTCTATGGCATGATTGGCGGCACCCAGATTGCTCATCCGGGGTACAACACCGACCGCGGCCCGGTGTATGTAGCCACGGTGCGGGCGCACATCGACTTCTGAACGGACAGGGAACAAGAATTACGAGCGCACAACCTCATTCAATCGGAAGGCCGGCACGATCTTCTCGCTCAGAACCTTGAGCCGGCGTTCCAGCATTTCCGCGGATTCAGGTGTCGCCGGCACGTTCACAGGAATTACGTCTTCCGACGAAAGCCCTTTCTTTGCCAGCTCTACCCACTCCGACATCACGTCGATGTATCGCTCAAGCGTCTGCGAGGGAGTCTTGCAATTGTCGGTTACGAGATAAGCGGACGGCAGATCGCCGACCACCACCCACAGCCACTCATCCACATCGGGCCGGGACGGCTCGATGTGGATGAAGAAGACGGCGACGACTCCACCATAGCCGTCTCCGAAGTAGGCTTCCCGAACCGATAGGCACCACGAGAATCTTGAGATGTAGTTTTGAGCTTTGAAAGCCATATCCCGCAGAAGCCGAGTATCTTCCGCATCGTCGCCAAGAATTTGGTCGATTGGTATGACGCCGCTAACCGGTGACTCAGTGCTTCTCTGTGGCATACTTCGCCTCCAAAGCGTTGGCAAATCCCCAATGGCGAGGAAGGGACCGCTGGGAGACAAGAGCTTGAAGCGAGAAACTTACTTGCCCGGTATGTGCTGCGCCTGCGACGGGTCGGGCATATTGACGATGACTTCGCCGGGCTTGGCGTAGTGGAGCTTCTCGCGCGCTTCGCGTTCAATGGCATCGGGGTCCGAATTCAGATGATCGATGTGCTGGCGCATCTGCGCATTTTCCTGCTGCAGATCCTTGATCTCCTGCTGGAGGGCGCGATCTTCGACGCGCTTCTGCTGCCATATTGACAAACCATGATTGCCGTAGACAACGTGCCATGTGACTAGCAGCGCCAGCACGATCGCGATGACAGTGCCTGCCGGCCGCCAAAGGCGTTCTGTCGAGTCAAGAGCCCTCGCGCGCAACGAAACGCGTTTGGCGCCGGGTGCTTTCGTCTTCCCTTGCACAATCTCTTCCGGCATCGAATCCCAATCCGTGCTTCCGGCCCGTGATCGGGCCTCAGCTCAACACAAACTTTTCGGCCGCCGAGCGCAGAGCCTTGGTGTCCTGCTCGTTGCGCGCTTCAGTGTAGGCACGAACCACAGGTTCAGTGCCCGAAAGTCGATAGCAAACCCACGAGCCATCGTCCAGAATAAGCTTGAGCCCGTCGGTCCTGACGACGGAGACGACTTTGCGCCCGCTCAACTCCTTCGGGTCGGCCTTCAACTTCTCAGTGAACGCGGCTTTCTGTCCCTCGGTCAAGTGGAAGTTCTCTCTAACGGGGAAATAGGAACCAACCTTGGCAAAAAGCGCCTTTAATTGCACACCGAGGCTCGTGCCGCGGGTGGCCACCATCTCTGCCACGAGCAGGCCGGCAATGATGCCGTCCTTCTCGGGAACGTGGCCGCGGATGGTGAGCCCGGCCGACTCTTCGCCGCCGATGGCGATCTTGTCTTGATCGATGAGCGCGCCAATGTATTTGAAGCCCACCGGCGTTTCGTAGAGCGGAACTTTGTAGTATTCGGCCAGCGCATTGATCAGGTTGGTGGTGGCGACGCTCTTGGCGACGCCGTTTTTCCAGCCGCGCGTTTCAACAAGATAGTCAAAGAGCAACGCGATGATGTAGTTGGGCTGGATAAATGTGCCGTCGCCATCCATGATGCCGAAGCGGTCCGCGTCGCCGTCGGTGGCGACGGCCAGCGCCGCGCCGATCTCTTTCATCTTCTCCTTCGCAGCATCGAGCAGTTCGTCGGAGGGTTCCGGAGCGTGGCCGCCAAACAGCACATCGCGGTAGTCGTGGACGGTTTCGACGGTGACGCCAGCCTGGCGAAGCAGGTGGCAGGGATAGCCGCGGCCCGCGCCCCAGAATGGATCGTAGACCACCTTGATGCCTGATTTGACGATGGCTTTCAGGTCCACGAGTTCGGCGAGACGATTTAGAAAGGCCGGTTTTACGTCCGCGGTCTCGAATTGGTCCGTCGACGCCAGCGGGCTGGGTATTTCGTGGCCGCCGCCGCTCGCGACTTTGTCGATTGCAGCTTCGATCTGCTTCGTGGCTTCAGGCAGCGCAGGTGCGCCATCGGGCGTGGAGTACTTGATGCCGTTGTACTCGGGCGGATTGTGCGATGCAGTGAAGTTGATGGACCCCGAAGTCTTGAGCGTGCGCACGGCATGGGCGATGGCCGGAGTGGGAGCTGCCTCGGGAATCACAATGGGCATGACGCTTGCTGCGGCTAACACGCGCGCTGCTTCGGAGACAAAGGTCTCGCCGAGGAACCGCGGATCGCGGCCGACCAGCACTCGATGCGGGGCAGGGAGGGTTTTGACATAAGCGGCGATTCCCGCAACCGCCAGCCTGATGTTGGCCACCGTAAAATCGTCGGCCACAATCGCTCGCCATCCCGAGGTGCCAAATTTGATCGCAGTGCTCATTGGTTTCTCCACGCGCGGTCGTTGGCCGCAAAGTTCATACTGCAACACCGGGGCGGGATGGGCAAGCCGCATCGCGATTTTTAACGCGAGTTTGAAGCGAAGACCGGGGAATGGCGGCACGAATTACCGGCGATGAGGGTTCTGTCTTGAGGCGCCAGACGGCCGAATCACAGCAAATGGCGGGAAGAATTGTCGAGCGGAATTCTCGACGTGGCGTCTGTGTGCATAGAAGATGTCCGGACCCGAATCAGGATACAGACAGCGTTGTTCTTCGGAACAGCCTTGAGGAGGAGACTATGCAGTTGAACAGAATCGCAGCCTGCACGCACAGGTTTACCCCGGTCGTTGTGATGGCCGCTGTCGCACTGGCTACGGCATGGATGCCGCCAATCGCAGGCGCGCAAACCAAACCGGAAGAGACACAACCGAACGAAGCCAAACCCAATGCGCAGACCGCCCCGGAAACCGTTCGGACGTTTTTCCTGACCAATGCCTCCGAGCAAAACGACATTAACGATATTCAAACCGATCTGCGCAATGTGCTGCCGAAGGCAAAGATCTATGGCCTTCAGACGCAGAATGCGATCACACTTCGAGCCACACCCGAGGACATGGAGACCGCGCAAAAGCTCATTGCGGATCTCGACAAGGCGCGAAAGCTCTATCGCCTGACCTACACAATCACCGACATCGATGGCGGCAAGCGCGGAGTGTCGGAGCAATTCACAATGCTAGTGACCCCGGGCGAAAAGTCGACGTTCAAGCAAGGTAGCCGAGTGCCCATCGTGACCGGGACGACCGACGGCCAGACAGCGAACACACAGATGCAGTACATGGACGTGGGACTTAGCATTGAAGCTCGCACGAGCGTTTCGCCGGATTCTCTCAATGTGCGCACGAAGATCGAGGAATCGAGCCTCGGAGATGAGAAGCCCGTGGGCGCCGCACAGGATCCGGTCGTTCGCCAGACGCTCTTTGACGAAGCGTCGGTATTGTCGCAGGGCAAGCCACTGGTCCTCGGGTCGCTCGACCTTTCGGGCACTACGCGGAGCCAGGAGATCGCAGTGGTTGCGGAGCTGGTCCGCTAGAGCTATCGACGAAGCTGAATTGCCGCTGCCCAAGCGGAGCCTGGCCGTTCCCGGCTCCGCTTCGGCAAGGCTTCTCCGAGATTGAAGAATACGATGTCCGCTTTCGAGTGTGGACTGTCACGCCTGGCGCTCCAGCGTAGAGTGGAGGCAGGATCGTATTCAGTCAGGAGGGCCAATGATCGAAGCTACGTCGACCGCCCGCATCGTGATGACCACGGTGGTCAGTCCTGAAGAAGCCGCGCGTCTGGGCCGGACGCTCGTGGCGGAACGCCTGGCTGCGTGCGCCACACTCCTTCCTCCGGTTCACTCGATTTACAGCTGGCAGGGAAAGATTGAATCGTCAACCGAGACTCAGCTATTGATCAAGACAGACCTCTCCCAATTGCCCGCTCTCGAGGCGCGGCTCCAAGAGCTTCACAGTTATCAAACCCCTGAGTTTCTGGTGCTTGAGATCGAGGCCGGCAGTCATTCCTACCTTCAATGGCTGCGCGCTAATCTGGGTCCGCCACGGAGCACTAAAGTGTAATCGAACGACATAGGCGCGAACCGGCCCTCTGGTATCCTTGTTGGGGCTTGTCATCATGCGCTGGCTCCTTATCGTCTTTCTCGTTTCGCTCGGGGCGCTGCTGATTGCGGCTGCGGGGGCGGCCCGTCATGTCTGGCGGCACCGCGCAAAACCTGGGAACAGACCGTCGGCAGCCGTTGAGGCGGCCGAAGAGCCGGACCTCGAACTGAAACCCTGATAGTTTTGTAATGAGATGAATTGACCTACGGTCTCGCCGGAAGGAGCCAGTCTCAACGTGTCGTCATACACTAAGCACTGCCGCAATATTGAAGCGCGTTAAATGATTTGTTGCCGAAAGGACCTCCCCAAACGTGAGCACAAAGACCCCTGACCTCGCAAACGCGAAGACTCCAGTCGATATTTCTATCGCTCATAGCCCCGATTCCGACGATGCCTTTATGTTTTATGGCCTGGCGACGCAGAAGATTCGTGTGCCCGGCTACCGCTTTAACCACACGCTCAGCGACATTGAGACGCTCAACCGCCGCGCGCGCGATGAAGCTTTTTACGACATCACGGCCGTAAGTTTTCATGCGTATCCGTATTTGCAGCAGAATTACGCGCTGATGGGCTGCGGCGGCAGCGTAGGCGAGGGCTACGGGCCCATGGTGGTTTCCAATCGCATGCTCGACGTGAACGGTTTGGGCCGCATTCAGGTCGCCGTTCCGGGCACGCTGACCACGGCCTATCTTGCGCTCAAGATCCTGAATCCGGAGATCAAGACAGTTACTGTTCCATTCGATCGCATTATTCCAGAAATTCTGGCGGGCAAGTATGAAGCAGGGCTCATCATTCACGAGGGCCAGCTGACCTATTCCTCCAGCGGCCTTTTCAGAGTGATTGATCTCGGAGCCTGGTGGCGCGAAACTACGGGTTTGGTGCTGCCGCTGGGCGGCAACGCCATTCGCCGCTCGCTGGGGGCTAAGACACACAAGGTCCTCTCCAAGGCGCTGCGCGACTCGATCCGGTATGCTCTGGACCACCGCGAGCCGGCGCTCGAGTATGCCATGCAGTTCGCGCGCGACCTGGATACGACGATGACCAGCCAGTTTGTGAGCATGTATGTGAACGAGCGCACGCTCGACTACGGCGCCGACGGGCGCGAAGCGATCCGCAAGCTGCTGGCGATGGGGCACGAACGCGGGATTATTCCGATCGTCCCGCAAGTGGACTTTGTGGATTAGCGGAGATCCCCGATTGCGGCGCCGATGTTGCCGCAGACGGATTGCGGTTTTGTTCAGGCGCGGACACAGTACTGATGGGATCACGAATTCGCCCAGAAGTCGTTGTTCCGTCCCGATCATTTTTGCCTCGTTTCTAAATGTTTTCTAATCTCTGCCGATGCTTCCAAATAGGAGCATTGTCCGGATGCCATCGCACGAATCTCCCGCTCTATTGCTTGCATCGCCCGATCCGGCTCTTCTTGGAGCGGTCGAGCCGCTGGCTCAGGTGGCCGGCGCGCGCGTGGAAGTGGTTCTGTCGGCGGAGGCGGCGCTCGCAATTCTCGTCAGCGGAAATCCGCGGGCCCTTTTCGTTGTGGATGCGAGGCTGCCTGACATGCCGACTGGACAGTTGCTGGCCGCGGCGCGAGCCATTGGCGACGGCAAACACGTCCCAATTTTGCTGGTCGCGGACACCGTGACGCAGGAATGGATCGACCGCCTCGCCGACGGAGTTATCGATGACCTCATCTTGCGCTCGTCCGAATATGCCTACTGGCAGCTTCGGATCGATCTGCTTCTGCGCAACGGCCGACTGTCGCTCGAGCTCGAGACTCTGCGCGAGGCGGCGATTCGCAACGCTCAATTCGACCGTCTCACCGGGGTCTACAACCGGGAAACGATGCTCTCCATGCTGTTCCGCGAGACCGACCGCGCGCAGCGCATGAACAGCTCCTTATGCCTGGTGCTCTTCGATATTAACGACTTCGGCCATTGGAACTCGCGCCTTGGCGTGGACGCCTGCGATGACCTGTTGTGCCAGGTGGCGAGTCGTACCGGAGCGCTCTTGCGCAGCTACGACCTGCTGGGGCGGCCAGGGATGGACGAATTTCTGATCGCGCTGCCGGCTTGCAGTCCCGCGAGCGGGATGATCCTGGCCGAGCGTCTTCGCGTCGACGTTTTCTCAGTGCCCGTCCGCATCGCAGGCGAAGCCATCCGACTTTCAGCGTGCTTTGGGATCGCCAACAGCCGCGGCCGGTCACCGGTTGTGGTTCTGCGTGAGGCCGAAAAGGCTATGGAATGGGCGAAGGCTGCCGGGCCTGAGTCGATCCAGTGTTTCGGTTGCCCGCCCGAACCCGCGCCATCGCCGGTAAAGTTTCTCTCTGCGAGTTCAGGCGACGAGTTGCTGGCGTGGTAGCGCTGGTTTTTCCGAGCTCGCCGATTTCGTTCGTTGTCTAGCGCAGCAGGCGAAAACGGGAGGGAAAGACGCGATTCACCCTACGCCTCAAGTGCTGCCACGGCGACTTCCGATTTCAGAAACTCCTGAAATACGTCATTGGAGAGCAGACGCCCGCGCGATGTGAGCCGAACGTGTGCACCGTCGGCAACCAACAGGCCGTCGTCAACCAGGCGCTCGACTGTTTGCATTGACGGCTGAAGCATTTCAGAGCCGAATCCCTGCTTGAGCACGGCGAGGTCGACGCCGTCGTTCATGCGCAACCCGAGAAACCAAGCTTCCTCGAATTGCCGCGCCGGCGAGAGGCGCGTCATCTCTGGAACCGCGGGGCCTGAGAGGTACTCCTTCAGATCGTCGGTGGTCGTGAAGCGAAGCGCGTCGGGAAGTCTGGCTTGGCCATCCGAGTCATTCCAAGACGCTGCTGCATGCAAAGCCATGGACGACGCATCGAGACCAACGCCCAGGTATGGCCGCCGCTGCCAGTAGCGCAAATTGTGCTTCGATTCGAATTTTGGCCGCGCGAAGTTCGAGATTTCGTATTGGCGCAGGCCCACGCTCTCAAGCAGTTCAATGGCGCGCTCATACATGTGAGCGATCGCGTCGTCGGATGGCACCAAATCCGCTCGATAGCGAACGCCGCCCTTGAGCATTTCGCGTCCCAGCCTCGAATCCTCGTCCACTTCCAGCATGTAGACGCTGGCATGCGGCACTCCTGAGTCGATCAGCGCCTCCAGCGACTCTTCCCAAGAGACGAATGCCTGTCCGGCGAGGCCCGCGATTAAATCCACATTCAGGCTCGCGATCCCCGCCGCGCGCAACCGCTGCAAATCAGCCTCAACAATTTGGCGGCTGTGCAATCGCCCGCTCGCGTGCGCTTCGGAATCAACAAAGGACTGCACGCCAAGACTCACGCGGTTCACGCCAGCCGCTGCCATCGCTTCCAGGGTCGCGTCCGCAATTTGGCCGGGCGCGCACTCCATGGTGATCTCGGCGTCGGTGTCGAGATCGAATTGCGCTCGGATCGAGTGAAAGAGCCGTATCAGCAGATCTGGCGCCAGCAGACTGGGCGTTCCGCCTCCGAGATAGACCGTGTCCACGCGGCGAGGGAACTCCGTTCCCACACTCTCGGTCCAGGATTTTGCTTCAGAAAGATCTTCGATCAGCCGGTTGACATAGCGCTCGTGGTCCGCCGCCGGGTAGACACCCGAAGCAAAGTTGCAGTAGGTGCACTTCGACCGACAAAAGGGGATGGAAACGTAAATCCCGAGAGCGTTGGCGCCGTTACCGGTCATGAAAAGATTGTTTCACGTGCCGTTAGTTCTTTTGCTTCGGAAATCTCTGCCGGGGCCCATGCAATCATGAATAGAGGGAGATCCGGATTTGAAAGCCTGGCCTGTTGTTGCCATCCTCGTTATCCAGGCCATCCTTTTTCTTGGGCATTGGTTCGTTTACTCCACCTTCATCGCGTTCAATCCCGGCGTTGCTCCCGCAGCAGCTGGCGACCTGCGTATCGCATTGATTGTTCTGGCCTTCAGCTTTGTTGTTGCCTCGCTTCTCTCGTTCCGCTTTTCGAATCCCGTCGTTCGAATCATTTATTGGGCCGCGGCTGTCTGGCTTGGTTTCTTCAATTTCCTTTTCTGGGGGTCGATTGTCCTTCGGCTGGCGTGGCTGGCGATTAAGTTTTCGCATCTAGCCATGAATCCCGGTGCTTTCCGTGCGCCGCTCGCGGCTGCCGTCTACATTGTTGCGGCGCTCACCGGAGCCTACGGCCTAATTAATGCCCGCATCATCCGCATCCGCATCGTCCCGGTGTGGATACCCGAGTTGCCCGCGGCCTGGCGCGGACGCAGAGCGGTTCTGATGAGCGACTTGCATCTTGGGCCCATTAGCGGCGTGCGTTTTTGCCGGCGCATGGTCGCACTGGCATCGCAACTCCGACCCGACGCGGTTTTCATTCCCGGCGACCTCTTTGACGGTACGAAAGGCAATCTCGATCAACTGCTCGCGCCCTTCCACGCGCTTAAGCCGCCGCTCGGCATCTTCTTCTCCACGGGCAATCACGAGGAGTTCACTTTGCCGACGCACTACCTCGAGGCCATTACGCGGGCGGGAATCCGTGTTCTGGCCAACGAACAGGTGCTGGTAGATGGACTCAGGATCGCAGGCGTGCTGTATCACGATTCGTCATCTCCGCTGCATATGAAGGCCGCGCTCAGCAGCATGGGCCCGGCGGATCCCGAGTCGGATGGCACACATCCGGGCATTCTGCTGAACCATGCGCCTGTGCGCCTGCCTATCGTGGAACAGGCTGGCTTCAGTCTGCAACTCTCCGGGCACACACACGGCGGACAGTTTTTGCCTTTTACCTGGATTACACGCCGCGTCTACGGCCGTTTCACAAGCGGCCTGCACAGCTTTGGATCGCTCGAGGTCTACACTTCGACTGGGGCCGGGACCTGGGGCCCTCCCATGCGCGTCGGCACGCGGCCGGAGATCGTTTTGCTCGAATTCGATTAGAAGCTTTTATCTTGTTGGCACACAATTTTGCGAACCCGGAGAACTCTGTTTTGAGCACTGAATCGAACGCGCCCGGATCGACTGCACCCAAACAGCCCGTGATTCGCACCCACCTTACCGGGTTCAATCTGCTCATGAGTCCGCGTCTCAACAAGGGGACGGCGTTCAGCGAGGCGGAACGCGACACGTTCACGCTGCACGGCTTGCTGCCGCCGCATATCGGAACCCTCGAAAGCCAGCGCGAGCGCCGCAAACGCGTGCTCGACAGCCACCCCACCGCGTTTGACAAGTACAGTTCCATGCGTGACCTGCAGGACAACAACGAGACGCTGTTCTACTCGCTCATCGCCAACAACATTGAGGAACTGCTGCCGATCGTCTACACGCCGGCTGTGGGTGAGGGCTGCCAACGCTTTTCCGAGATCTGGCGAAAGCCACGGGGCCTATTCCTCAGCTACCCCAATAAAGATCGAATGGAACAGATTTTTTCGAGTTCCCATTTTGACCCCATACGCTGCATTGTGGTCAGCGACGGCGAACGCATTCTCGGGCTCGGCGATCAAGGCGCCGGCGGCATGGGCATTCCGATTGGCAAGATGGCGCTCTATACGGCGCTGGGTGGCATTCCGCCCGAGCATTGCCTGCCGGTGCTGCTTGACGTGGGCACAGACAATGAGGCGCGGCTCAACGATCCCATTTACGTCGGTTGGGAACACAAGCGCGTTCGCGGGCAGGAGTACGACGATTTTATCGAGGCTTTTGTGACTGCCGTGGAGCGCCGATGGCCGCATGTTCTCTTGCAGTGGGAGGACTTCGCCGGTGCGAATGCCGCGCGCCTGCTGGAGCGCTACCGCGACCGGCTGTGCACCTTCAACGACGACATTCAGGGAACCGCGGCCGTGACGACAGCCACGCTGCTCGCGGCTGTAAACGCAACTGGAATTCCGCTACGTGAACATACGATCGCCATGTTCGGCACGGGATCGGCGGGCGCGGGAATTCTCGATCTTCTGATTGCCGAAATGAAGCGGGAGGGCCTGAGCGATGAGCAGGCCCACCGGCGCATTTACGCCTTCAACCACCTTGGCCTGCTCGTCGAGGGTTGTGAGGGCATCCGTCCCGCACAGCAACCGTTCGTGCGCAAGCGCGAGGACGTTGCTGGGTGGAAGCTGTCGGCGCCGGGTACAGACGTCATATCGCTCCTCGATGTCGCGCGCAATGCAGACATCACGGTTCTGGTTGGCGTGAGCGCTCAGCCCGGAGCGTTCACCGAAGAGATTGTGCGCGAGATGGCTCGCCATACTCCGCGCCCGGTCATCTTTCCGTTGTCGAACCCCACCTCGCAATGTGAGGCTGCACCCTCAGATCTGCTGCGCTGGACGGAAGGCCGCGCGCTGGTGGGTACGGGCAGTCCATTTGCTCCGGTTGAGGTCAACGGCAAACTTGTCCACATCGCGCAGGTGAACAACTCCTACATCTTCCCCGGTCTCTCGCTCGGCATTCTCGTCAGTCGCGCCCGGCGCGTGACCGACGGCATGATTATGGCGGCCGCCAAAGCGCTGGCTTCGCTCTCGCCAGCGCGCACTGACAAGAGTGCGCCGTTGCTACCGCCCATCGCCGACTCCCGCAAAACGAGTGCCGCGGTCGCTGCAGCCGTGGGGCTGCAAGCGATGGCAGAGGGGGTCGCTGACGCCTGCAACGAAGCCGAATTCGCCGGAGGAATTCGCGACTATGTGTGGGAGCCGGAATACCAGCAGTATGAACGGATCATGATTTCTCGCTAGGGTTGCTATTCCCCGGCTGGCACTTCTTCCAGCAATCGCTTCCACGTCTTCTGATTTTTGCGAAAGCTTTTCTTCAGATCCTCGAGGATCCGCTCAAAGTCCGCGTTGGTGCGAAGGTTGTTCCACGCGGGATTTTTCTTGAACCAGGGATAGTTTTCGTTGCCGAGGTAGATAGCGCGGCGAAGCCAGTGCAGGGCCTCGCTGGAGTCGCCATCGACTGCGAAGTATGTGGCGAGCCGGTAAGCCATTTCGCTGTCGGCCTCGGCGGCGGCCAGCGTGTCGTCCTTGAGCAGAGCAACGCCCCGCTCCCGCGCATTAGCCTGCACGTAGCAGATGGCCAGCGTAGGTACGGCGATGCGCAGCGAGGAATCGTCGGCGATCACGCCCTCGAGAATCTCGATGGCCTTGGCGAGATTTCCCAGGCGCATTTCCTGATAGCCTGACGAAGTGCGTAGCAGCGGATGGCGAGGCTCCAGCGCTAACCCCTTCTCCAACTCATCGCCGGCCAGTTCGATTTGATTCTGGTAGTGATACACGCGGGCGCGATGGTTATAGAGAATGGCCGCGTTGGCCGGATTGAGTTTGAGCGCGTGGCTGAATTCGCCCAATGCCTCGTCGTACATGCCGTCACCGCGCAGCGCCAAGCCAGCCACCATGTGAACGTTCCAGTCATTAGCGGCGCCCGCGAGCAGGTTGGCAATCCCGTGCCGCGCTGACTCCTTTTCGCCGCGCGACAGCAACATATAGATGCGGTAGAGATTGGTTTCGGTCGACGCCGGATCGAGCTTCAGCGCCTCATCAAAGGCGCGGCGCGCGCGCATCACGTGGATCTGGCCGCCGAAGCCGTGGCGCGCGTATTGCAGCTCAGCGATGCCAAGCCCGCTCCATCCCGCGGCGAAGCCCGGATCGGCTTCGGTGACGCGCGTAAACAACTGATGAGCGCGATCGAGATCAGCGAGCGAACCTGTGCGCACCATGAAGGAGCTCAACAGAGCGCGTGCCTGCAGATACCTTTCGCTGACCAGTCCGTGCAGCGACGCTTCGCGCGCCGGCGCACGAGTCGCGTCGGCGCCTTGCCCGGCACGCGACAATTCGATTCCTTCCGCAGCCCCCATTCCCTGCAGCGTGGCGAACACTTCGTTTGAAATCTCAGACTGCACAGCGATCAGATCCAGCGACGCGACACGAATCGAGCCACCGGTGCGCACGCTTTGCGAGGCCACGTCGAGCAATTGCCAATTCAGGTCAAATCCACTTTCCGAGCGCACAAAACTGCCAGCGAGCACAAACTTCACCAGCAGCTTTTGCCCCACGGCAAGGGGATCCATTTGTGCCCAGGGTTGCGCGCCCGCCAGCGGCATCAGCGCGCTGGACGGCCGCACGACCAGCGAGGGGATTCGAGCCAGGCGGGCAGCAATCGCATCAGCGAGCGCATATCCGTAAAGCGGGGCTGCCTCTGTTGCGCCCAGATTGGCGAATGGCAGCACAACCAGGGAATTCTGTGTCTTTTGCTCTCCAGCGGACTCGCGAAATCGCTCGGCCAGCATGGAGAGCAAGCCCGTAGTGCGCTTTTCGGCTTCGGGGCCCGTCGCCGGCAGGTTGGCTGCCGCGTCGCCAGGAAGGATCCCGGTTTCAATGCGCAGCGCCTTTATTATCGTCTTGAGCCCCTCGCGGACGTCGGCCGCCGATGCTGTGCGCGCGCCGGGATTTTTTTCAAGGCAAGCAGCGATCACACTCTTGAGCTCAACAGAAATATCCGGGACGATTGCGCTCAAGTCGTCTGGCTCCAGAAACTGAATGGCGCGAATGGCCTGAAAGTCTTCGGCGTCGGCGCGGGCGAATGGGTGGCGGCCACCGGCCAGCTCATAGAGAATCACGCCCAGCGCCCATACGTCCGATTGCACGCTCGAATGTCCAGTGACAAACTGCTCAGGCGCCATGTAACGGATGGTTCCGCCGCGCGCAGTGAATGTGGACACGACAGACTTGTCTTTTGCCAGCGCGGGTTTAGCCGGGTCGAAGCGCGCATCTTCGGGAGCGATCCGCCGGGCCAGACCGAAATCCAGAATCTTGACCAGGCCGCCATCGGTCAGCATCACGTTCTGCGGTTTCAGATCGCGGTGAAAAATTCCGAGCGCGTGAGCCGCCTGCAGTCCATCGGCAATTTGAATCCCCACCGAGAGCACAAGCTGCAGAGTCGCCGGGCCGCGGGCGATCAATTCGTCCAGCGGCTGGCCGGGGACAAATTGCATGGCGATATAAGCTTCGTCGGCGCTCTCGCCGACCTCATAAATCGCGCACACGTTTGGATGTTCGATGGCCGAAGCCAGACGCGCTTCGCGCAACACCGTGGACCGCATCTGCTCGGCTGTGAGCAGCCCGGTGTGGAGCACTTTGAGCACTACGGGACGCTGCAGCAGGGTGTCGTTGGCTGCGTACACCACGCCGCTGCCTCCGGCGCCAAGGCGCCGCAGAATCTCGTAATGGGCAATTGTCTTGCGTTTCATCGCTTATCTCAAGTCTAGCGGTTTTCGCGTAAAGACTGTCTCAAGACGAAGCTCTTCTCTGCGCGGTTGCCGATCTGTTAACGTCGAATTGACAATGAGCGATGGGAGCGGATTCGCGGGCCGTATCAACCGGCGCCCGGCGCAAGCGAATGGGAGCGCGCGACTGCCTCTGGGAAGGCTGGCGTTCGCCTTGGCGTTTGTCGTGCCATTCTCTTCTCTCGTTGCACAGCAAAACGCGGAGCAACCGCCGAAGCAAGAGACAAGACAGAATGCGCCCGCAACGCCGGGTCCGGAAAGCGAACCTTTCTCTGCGGCGCAGCAACCGGGCGCTGGCGCTCAACTTCACACTGGGACAAGCAGCGGCCTAGATACCGACGCGCGCTTGCAAAATCTTCTCGCCGATCACCAGTACCTTCGTATTCAGGCACAGCTCGATCAGCTACCACCGGAGCAGGCACAGTTCTATCGCGGAATTCTGGCCAATCGCTCAAACCAGCTGGAACAGTCGGTGAAGCTGCTCGAGCCGCTTGTCGACAATGTGAGTGCGAGCGGTGACACAGTTCGCGAAAAGCTGCTGCGCATGACGCTCGCCGAAGATTACCTGCGCCTCGGCGATTGGACCAAGGCCGGTCAGGCTTACCAAACTCTCGACGATCGACTTCACGCCAAGCTAAGCTCAGGCGAGCAAGACGAAATTGAAATGCCCCTCAAGATGCTGCCGCTGGTCAAGGACAATCCACCCATTACAGTGGACCCCTGCGAACCCTTCAGGCTTCAGGTCAGCAACGATCCTCTGGGCCTCATCGACGTGCCGGTTTTTATCGACGCGCGGTCTCACAGTTGGATGCTCGATCCGACCGCGCCGTTCAACTTGATCTCGCGTTCGATTGCGCGTGACGTCGGCCTCGAAATCTCAGAGAAGTCCGCAACGATTCGCACGCTCACCGGGCGTCGCATCCAAGTTCACTCGACCGTAATCCCGCGCTTCACGATTGGCGGCCGCCTGACGCTGCACAATGTGACGGCCTTCGTATTCGAAGACACGGATTATGCGTTTCCTGACTCTGGCTATCGGGTCGAAGGCGTCCTCGGGTTTCCCGCGCTGGCTGCGATGGGAAGGATCACGGTCTCCGATAACACGATCCTGGTGGACCCCGCGAAGGAAGTCGATCCGGCCGCCAACCAGGATCGCCTGACCACGGGTGCCCGTTTCTATCTCGACGGCGATGAAATCATCGTGGCTCTCGGGCGGACGCGGGATTCCGGCGCCGATTCGACTTCGCGAGAGGTCTCAAACGGCAGCCGCGACGACTCCGGCGAAAGCGACGACCGGATGTTCGCCATCGACGCGGGTGGCCAGCAGACTTATCTGACCTCGCGCTGGTTCGACGAGCACGCCGCCGAGTTTAATGGCAAAAAGATGGAACCCTTCTCGTTTCCCGGCATGGATTCCGGGCCGAGGTCAGCATATATCGCCGATGATGTACCTCTGATGTTCGGGGACAAAACAGTCGACCTTCATTACATCCCGGTCCTCACCCAGCCGCTTGGCTCGGCCGCGCGCGACGACGTTTATGGCGTGATCGGCATTGACGGACTCGACCAGCTGAACAGTTACACGTTCGACTACCGGACCATGCGGTTCAACGCGAAAGGCGAGTGAGAAGCCAGGGAACGCAGGGACCGGACCTTGATAGCTATTTCTTCTCTTTCTCCAACTTCGCCTGGCCGCGACGGCCCAGCATGAGAGCAACGATTCCAAATACGAGCAGCACCAATCCCCACCACAAATTGGCGTCGATCCCGAGGCTCTTTGCATACACGTCCGCGTTGGAGCGCGTGGACAGGCCGAAGACTGTCAGAATGGTTCCGATCAATGTGAACAGCATTCCCATCGAGATACGCGGATCGTAGAACATGGCTCTCCTTCCTGCTCAAACGAAGATCAGATTCACGGCGATCGCAACCAGCAAAATGACAGCGGCCATTGCTTGCGGGCGCCTCCACCAATTCGCGATCGCTGCGGGCCGCGGCACCATTGAGTAAACAAGCCCTTCGAGGTTTTCTTGCGGACGCGGCTGTGTAAACGCGCTTACCGCCACAGAAGTCAGGAGACTGAAGAGGAACGCCAGGATCGCTGTCCCCAGGCCCAGCACCATTTCGCTCGAAGGATGGATCAGCGCGGCGATCCAGCCGCCGTGAATGCCCGGTTGTTCACCAAGAGGCAGCGCGAGGCCATGATGCAGAAGAGCCGCGGCTGCTCCCGCAATCGATCCTGCAAACGCGCCGTGTCCGGTCGCGCGCTTCCAGAAGACTCCCACTAATAAAACCGCAAACAGCGGAGCATTCACAAAAGCGAAGACCAGCATCATGGCGTCGAGAATGCTGTCGAATCGCATTGCGGCGCAGGCCGCGCCGAAGGCAAGCAGCATGCCGCCCACGACGGCCCATTGAGCCACAGCAAGCAGCCGCTTGTCGGCGGCTTTTCTGGCGAGCAGCACCTGGAAAATGTCGCAGGTAAAGACGGTGCTGAACGACGTTATGCTCGCTGCCACGCCGCCCATCAGGCAGGCCAGCATAGCGGTTACTCCCAACCCCAGTAGGCCCGTGGGCAGGAACTCAAGGAGCACGTTCGGCGTTGCCATCGTGTAGTCGAGTTC
>JBEKRG010000042.1:0-36121 GCA_049518955.1 Occallatibacter sp. | reverse complement strand
TAACCGTGCGCTACGCCACCACCGCGGTAGCCGCCGCCAGTGTAGCCACGACCAACGCCACCTCCTGCGTATCCGCGCCCAGCGTAGCCGCGTGCGCCGTAGCCGTACCCGCCCCGGTAGCCGTAACCACCGCGATAGCCGTATCCGCCGCGATATCCATAGCCGCCCCAGCCGCGCCGGCCCCATCCGTACCACGGTCCTGCACCGATGAAGACGCCACCGTAGAACCAGTTAGGTCCGTAGTAGCCATAAGGTGCGCAGGCGTACGGGTAATAGGAGTAATAGCCCCACGAGCAATCCGGAGGACCATAGTAGCCGGGATCGACCACCGCGGGGCCGACGCCGATTCCAACTCCAACCTGGGCGCTCGCTGGAACAGCGGCGAACGGCAGAACCACAAGTGCAGCCAATAGAACCAACCAGAGTTTCCTCATGACATCCTCCATGTGCTATCCCGTCCGTGTCTTGCCCGAAACAGGCCCCGGAGTTGCCTCCGGTCCCAGCACTTCCCGGCCTCTGTGATTTGATCTGTGGCCGGCCTTCAATTCTTTAAACCGCGTTTTCGCCAATATGTTGCGGTCCGGAAAAAGCATCGATCACCACGCCCGAAAACGCAAGATCCATCTCGACTTGCCTCTCGCCTTCGCGGTCAATAGCGTGAAACCGGCCCTGATTCCACGCGACTTACAACCTACTCCTAGAGACGCTTCAATCGACTAAAAGGCTCAAAAAAGAGCGGCCTCTCCGGTTGGGAGAGGCCGCATGGTGCAGGCAGCAGAAGGCGGAGCTACCTGCGAAAACGAGCCGGGGCGAAATGCCGGTCGAAGTCGCGGTGGTAGAAGACCGGCCCGCGGTCCACAACGATGCCGCCGCGGAGGATGGGGCCGCCGACGCGAACCCCGACAAAGTTCCAGTAGCCGGGAACCCAGTAGCCGTCATTCCAGTAGCCGCCGACCCACGCGTATCCGGGTCCGGGGCATGCCGGAATGGCTACCGCCCGCGCGCCAACATAAAATCCGATTCGAGCTGCCTGGGCGGGCGCCGCTGTCATGGCCAGCGCTCCCACTGCCAATGCTGCTCCTAACATCCATCTCTTCATGCTGCCCATAATCCCTCCATTCTGCGCGGACCGTTTTGCGAGTCCGGCTCGGCTCGCCACCACCCTGGAGCTTGTTTCTTGCTGCTCCATTGGCTTGCCGTTCTGCACATGTCAAACACCAGCGCAGCGGAAGGTTGCGCAGCGGGGTGAAAATAAAAGCCCGCAACTTTTCGGCGAATTCGTGTTCATGTCGCGCGTTTTTTTGCCGATAAACGCGACTCACGTGCCGTCGCGATATCCTGAAGTGCGGCCTGTGCTGCCGGTCTGCTGCGCCGGCGGGGTTCGCTCTGTTCGGCCAGCCGCTGCCACCTCAAAGGAGATTCCGATGTCTCGCGCTCAAGGCAACTTCACCGTCGACATCCATCCGCTCGCGCCTGCGCCGGCTGAAGGAATCGGCCGCTTTTAGATCAACAAGACGATCCACGGGGACCTCGAAGCAACAACGATCGGCGAAATGTTTACCGGCGGCGATCCTAAACAGGGCGCGGCAGGATACGTGGCGATCGAATTCGTCACTGGCACGCTCAACGGCAAATACGGAAGCTTCGCGCTTCAACACTTTGCCACCATGGATGGGAAAGGGCCCAGCATGCAGGTGATCGCGGTGCCGGGATCGGGCGCGGGCGAGCTGAGGGGCATCGAGGGCACATTTACCATCGGCGTGGAGAACGGCCAGCACTTCTACGAGTTCGAGTACGCGTTGCCGGAGTAGCATCAGGTCTCAGAGGTCAGGTGTCAGAGATCCTCCAAGGGCGCTCCGCCCTACAAGTGATTGCATCTGTTGCGCGGGCGAGCCTTCCCTCCAGGAGGGTAAGGGGTTACTACGACCAGTGCGGTGTTCCCCGACCCCCGACACCTGAAACCCGTCCCCTGTTACCCTGATCCTTCACCCCCATGTTTGCTACTTCGCAGCACGCGCACTTTATCGGAATCGGTGGCATCGGCATGAGCGGCATTGCCGAGGTCATGCTGAACCTGGGAATGAAGGTCTCAGGCTCCGATTTGAAGCGCAGCGCGGTGACCGACCGACTGGCGCAACTGGGCGCCACAGTTTATGAGGGTCACAACGCGGCCAACGTTGGCGGCGCGACGGTTGTGGTCACCAGCTCTGCGGTGCACGCCAACAATCCTGAGGTGCTGGAGGCGCAGGCGCAAAAGATTCCCGTCATTCAGCGCGCGGAGATGCTGGCCGAGTTGATGCGGCTCAAATACGGCATCGCCATCGCCGGCATGCACGGCAAGACCACGACCACGTCAATGGTGGCGGCGGTGCTGGCGGCAGGCGGCCTCGATCCTACGGTCGTTGTCGGCGGGCGTGTCGATGCGCTGGGCTCGAACGCGCGCCTTGGCACTTCGCAGTATCTTGTGGCCGAGGCCGACGAGAGCGACCGCTCGTTCCTCAAGCTCTCGCCCATTCTCGCGGTGGTCACCAATCTTGACCGCGAGCACATGGATTGCTACCACGACATGGCCGACGTGGAGCGCGCCTTCGTCGACTTCATGGATCGCGTGCCGTTCTATGGAGCGGTCACGGCCTGCATTGATAATTCGCTGCTCAAGGGGATTCTGCCGCGCGTGCGCCGCCGCGTGTTCACTTATGGAGTGGCCGCCGAAGCCGATTATCGGTTGGAGCTGCTCGATTCTCGAGCTGCGCCGGAATCGATGTCCAATCAAAGCGCGGGGCAGGGAAGCGGCTTCTCGCGCTTCCAGGTGCACACCGCTGCAGGTCCGCTCGGTCCGTTCGAGCTGCACGTGCCCGGACGCCACAACATTTTGAACGCGACGGCAGCCGTAGCCATCGCGCGGCAACTCGGAGTGCCGCCTGGCAAAATTGCGGAGGGACTTGCGAACTTTCGCGGCGTCGACCGGCGCTTTCAAAAGCGCGGAGCAGCCTGCGGCGTCACTGTGGTCGACGACTACGGCCACCATCCCACAGAGATTCGCGCCACCCTCAGCGCCGCGCGCGAGTCTTGCCGCGGGCGCATTCACGTTGTCTTCCAGCCGCACCGGTTCTCCCGAACCCTTGACCTTTTGGAGGAGTTCGGTGGTGCGTTTGCAGACGCTGACACGGTGATTGTGCTGCCGATCTACGCCGCGAGCGAGGAGCCGATTCCCGGCGTAACCGCGGAGCGGCTCGCCGAACGCATTCAGGGCCCGCGGGTTGAGTTTGCGCCCGATTTTGCCGCTGCAATTTCCGTCGCCGCTTCCTCGGCGCACGAGGGCGACCTGATCCTGACGCTCGGCGCGGGCAGCGTGAGCCAACTCGCTGCGCAAATCCTCGCCGCGCTGGAAGCGACGAGCATACTCCCGGGCCACATTTCGCGCATCACCCCGTAACCCCACGGATACCCCCGCTCATCTCACGGAAAACTCGCATCACAGCGCGGGCTATAGTGAAATCTGGCGACTCTTACGACCCGCTCAGCCGTGACGAATCAAGGAAATAACACAAACCGGCCCACTTTGTGGGAGGACGACCCGCCCGCCGAGATTCGATCGCGGCGCACGCGGGACGACTCCCCCTTAGAAGGACGTTTTCGACCGGGCGCGGCAGGCAGGCGAGGGCCGGGCATGCCGCTCGAGTTCGACGATCCGGATGGCGACGGCGTCTTGCGCCCTTCCGCGGATCGATTCGGAAAATCCAAGCGCCCCTGGTGGCGGCCGGCCGGCACCGTTGGCCGAGTGTTTCTCTCCGTCGGTGCACTCGTTGTGCTGGGCGCGTTCACCACCTCAATCCTGATGATTCGCCACACGCTCGAGCGAGATCCGCGATTCCGCATCGCAGGCAGCGAGGACATTCAGGCCACGGGGCTCAGCGAAGTAAGCCGCGCGGAGATGATGCCCGTCTTCGGCGAAGACATGGGCCGCAACATTTTCTTCGTTCCCATCGATGCGAGGCGCAAACAGCTTGAGCAGATTCCGTGGATCGAGCGGGCCACGGTAATGCGCGTGCTGCCCGACCAGATTCGCGTCGCCGTTGTGGAGCGGCAGCCGGTTGCCTTTACGCGGCATCGCGAGGAAATCGGGCTCGTCGATGCCAACGGCGTCCTGCTGAATATGGCGCCGGAAACCATGGCCAAGCATCATTACTCATTTCCTGTTTTGACGGGCATCGATGCCGGCGATTCGTCTGATTCGCGCAAAGAGCGCATGGATGTCTACATGCGCATGATGGCGGAGCTTGACGCCGACGGCAAGCACAACTCGGAGCAGATCTCTGAAATCGACCTCACCGATCCCGAAGATGCGCGCGTGCTGATGCCGGAGCAGGGCGCGGACATTCTGGCGCACTTCGGCGAGGATCGTTTCCTTGAGCGCTACGACCGCTTCCAGTCGCATATCGCGGAGTGGCGCCAGCAGTATCCTCACCTCGCGGCGGTCGACCTGCGCTACGACAATCAGGTCGTGCTGGAGATGGCCTCCGGCAAGGAGACCGCGGAGAACGCGAGCGGCGATTCAGGTGCAGCGGCAGCGCAGCCCAATTCGCCTGCGGCCGCATCCGCGCCGCCAGCCGCCAAGCCGGCAGCGAAAAATTCGCCTGCGAAGAGCTCGGTTGCGAAAAACTCTCCGGCGAAAAAGATCAAGCCTGCTCCAAACAAAAAGCACGCGGCTCCGCCGAAGCGAGCGGACCTGGGGAATACACCGAAGCGGACGACTCTTGAGAATACACAGAGGCGCGCTTCCACAACCCGTCCGGCCGCGACCACCTCGGGAAGCGCTTCGCGCTCCCCGCGGACGTCGCCAGCGGCCGTGGCGCAGGGCGGGTGAGCGACGATGGGCCAGAAGCAGGACAACCTGATTGTGGTGCTCGATATCGGCAGCGCGTGGACGCGCGTTCTGGCCGCCGATGTGAACGAGAACGTGTTGCGCTATCGCGGGCACGGCGTAACGGCGTCAGCCGGAATGCGCAAGGGGCTGATTGCGGAGCTTGCGCCAGCGGCGAAGGTCGTCCGCGCTGCCAATGAGCAGGCTGAACGCGTAGCCCGCGCCAACATTGACGAGTGCGTTGTGGGCGTAGGCGGGCCGCACATTCGCGGCGTCAACACCAATGGCGGATTCCAGTTGAGCCGCGGCATGCGCGAGATTACGGGCGAGGACGTCCGTTCTGCCATCGGGCGCGCGCGAGCCATCGAGTTGCCCGCCGACCGCGAGATTCTTCACCTGCTGCCGCGGCAATTCATCCTCGACGAGCAGGCCGGCATCTTCGATCCCGTCGGCATGGTGGGCGCGCGGCTTGAGGTTGAGCTGCACATCGCCACCTGCGGCGGAAGCGCGCTGCAGAGCACGGTCACCTGCGCCAACCGCGCGGGGCTTGAGGTATCGGAAGCGGTGCTTGAATCGCTGGCGGCCGCCGAGTGCACACTCTCAGCCGACGAGCGCGAGCTGGGCGTATGCGTCATGGATATTGGGGCGCACTCCACCGACCTCGCCGTCTTCTTTGAGGGCGCTGTGGCTTACACGGCGTCCGTCGCCATCGGCGGAGCGCACTTTACCAACGATCTCGCCATCGGATTGCAATTGCCAGTGGCGCAGGCCGAAGAGCTCAAGCGGCAATATGGCAACGCGGTCGTGACTGCGGTTCCGCAACTGGCGGAGGTGGAGATCACCACGCCGCTGGGCGCGCCGGCCACGCTGCCCTTGCGCACTATGGCCGAAATTCTGGAGCCGCGCGCGCGCGAGCTCATGTACTACGTAAAAGAAAGCCTGCGCTACGGCGGCGTGGTGGATGCGCTGGGCGCGGGCTGCGTGCTCACCGGCGGAGGATCCATGTTGCCCGGCATGCTCGACGTTGCTGAGAGCCAGTTGCGCGCGCCGGCCCGTGCGGGCCTGCCGGTACGGTTGTCGCACATGCCACAGGAGCTGAATCATCCAGCCTGGGCCGTCGGCATCGGAATGGTTCTTTACGCGCATCGCACGCGCATGACGCGTGCGGCAGAGGACAACAACAGCAGTTTGCGCGACAGGTTGCGCGCCATGTTTGCGGCAAGTTTCTAAGAGCGGGACGTAGGGACTAGAAATCGGCGACGGAGCGAGGTCAATCACGGTGAAGAAACAGATAAAAGTCGAGGAGAGCGTGGCCCCCATGGAACAGTTAATCAGTGAAGCCGGCGAAATGCGCATCCAATTTCACGACGAGGCTGTGCGCGGAGCCCGCATTAAAGTGATCGGAGTGGGCGGAGGCGGCAGCAATGCCGTGAACCGCATGATTCAGGCCCGCATGGAAGGCGTGGAGTTTGTCGCCGCCAACACTGATGTGCAGGCGCTCAAGCTGTCTGAGGCTTCCGTAAAACTGCAATTGGGCGTGCGTCTCACTTCGGGGCTGGGCGCGGGATCCAATCCCGACGTCGGCCGCCGCGCGGCGCTCGAAGACTCCGAAAAAATCATCGAGGCGCTCGAAGGCGCCGACATGGTATTCGTCACCGCGGGCCTAGGCGGCGGCACGGGCACAGGCGCCGCGCCGGTAATCGCGTCGCTGGCCAGCGAGATGGGAATCCTCACCGTCGCCGTCGTGACCAAGCCATTTGCATTCGAGGGCAAGCGCCGCCTGATGCAGGCCGAGCGCGGGCTCAAGGAACTCATTGACAGCGTGGACACGATGATCGTGATTCCCAACGAGAAGCTGCTCGCCGTAGCCAAAGACGCGGGCTTCTTCGAGAGTTTCCGCATTGCCGATGACGTGCTGCGCCAGGGCGTGCAAGGCATCAGCGACATCATCACCATTCCCGGCATCATCAATCGCGACTTTGCCGATGTAAAGACCACCATGGCGGGGATGGGCCAGGCTGTGATGGGCACGGCTTTGCGTTCGGGCCAGAACCGCGCCATTGAAGCGGCACAGGCGGCCATGGCTTCGCCGCTGCTTGAGGCGGGTGCCATCGACGGCGCGCGCGGCATTTTGATCAACATCACGGGATCGAGTTCGCTGAAACTCTCGGAGGTCAATGAAGCTTCGTCGCTGATCCAATCGGCCGCGCATGAAGACGCCAACATCATCTTTGGCGCGGTACTCGACGAGAAGATGGGCGAAGACGTGAAGATCACCGTGATCGCCACCGGCTTCCGCGACCAGATGCCAGAGCGGCGCGCGCGCATGCTGAATGTAGAAGAGACGCCCGTGGTTTCGGTGCCGGTTGTGTCTTCTGGCAACTGGATGCGCGAAAGCAAACCGGAACCTGCCGCGCAGCCGGCGCGCTTTATGAGCGAGGATGACGATGCGGGGACAGAAAACGCCGACGACGGGTTTTTCTTTGCCGCTGCGGCGCCGGGAGTGTCCACCACTGTTACGGTTGCTGCGCCGTCGAACGAAGTTGCCGGTCACGCAAACGAATTTGCGAGCGATAGCGCGAACACAACGTCGAATGGATCGCAATTTGAAGGGTCGGAAACCGATCTTCAGCGCCGCGATTTTGCCGCGGAATTCGCTGGAACCCCGCGCGGTGCCGCCGAGCCCGGTGCTGAGGCCGCTTCGGCTCTCTTCGCGGGCCCGGCTGAGCAGCCCGAGCGAGACCTGGACGTTCCCACATTTCTGCGCCGCCATAAGTTCTAAAGCTCCATCGAATCAACGGCTCACGTCGCAGGGTGTTATCGGGAAAGGTTCCAAATTGGGCGAGAAAAGGCTATAGTTAAGAGAACGCCCCGAAAGTTGTATGGGTTGTGATGTCCGATCGCGGGACACTACTGTCTCCCGGCTTGTTTCTGGCATTCAGTAGGAACTTGGTCGGCGCCAGATCTACGGTCTGCGCTGGTGGATTGTCGCACTCAAGTGGTGCTGCACTAAAGCAGAAAGAAGTGGCATCACGGGTGAATCGAACGAAGTGCGGCGCCCACGGGCGAACGCGCGGCACGGGATCCGAACTTTGAGGGGTTGTTGACCGGATGAAGCAGTTCCGAATTGGGCCTATACATATTGTCTTTTTACTCCTCGGCATCGGTGCCATCAGCGCCGCGGCGTTGGACGCTCCGCAAAGTCTGCACCACACCAGATCCAGAACTATGTCGCATTTGACTGCGACGCATCATGCGACTGCGCACACGGCCACGACGACTGCTTCGCGCACCTCCACAACGCGCGCTTCGGCCACACATACTTCAACTCTTCATCGCAGATACACGGGCCGATCGAGGGTCCGCGTCGCCGCAAGAACCACAACCGCTAACCGCCTCACTGCCACTACAGGTGCGCGCGTGCGCACTGCCTCCTATCACCGCCGCCACCATTATTACGAGCGCTTCACGGCAAGCTCGTTTGTTCAAGGCGCGGTTGGCGCGGACGACATCACGACAGGCGAAGATCCAGTAGTGCGCCAGGCGGCCATCGATGCCCTCGGCGATATGAACGGCACGGCGGTCGTCATCAATCCCGCCAATGGCCGCATCCTTGCCATGGTCAACCAGAAGCTTGCGCTCTCGCCGGGCGCCGAGCCCTGCTCCACCATCAAGCTCACGGTGGCGCTTGCCGCGCTGTCTGAATCGCTGGTCACCAGCGACACCATGGTGCAACTCGCGGGCTTCCGCATGAACATGACGCAGGCGCTAGCCAAGAGCAACAATCTCTATTTTGAGGAACTCGGCCGCGAGCTGGGCTTTGAGCGCGTGCGCCAATATGCTACGCAGTTCGGCCTCGGCGAACTGGCCGGTTACAACATTCCCGGCGAGCAGTTGGGCGTATATCCCGATCAGCCAATTCCGGATTCTGAAGGCGGCGTAGGACGCATGTGCAGCTTTGGGCAAGGCGTTTCGCTCACTCCGCTTCAGTTGGGCGCATTCGTTGCCGCCATCGCCAACGGTGGCACGCTCTATTACCTGCAGCATCCCACCACGCCGGAAGAGATTGCTTCGTTTCAGCCCCGCATCAAGCGCACCCTCGAAATCGCGCGCTACCTTCCTGACCTCGAAGACGGCATGGCCGGAGCGGTTGAGTATGGAACCGCGCGCCGCCTGCGCGCAAACTTCCGCGAGCTGCCCATCTTTGGGAAAACGGGAACCTGCTCCGACAACGGAACGCGTTTCGGCTGGTTCGCTGCCTATTCCGAATCGCCCCAGGGAGGACTCGTGACCGTTTTCTTCCTCGAGGGCGGCAGAGCGACCTTTGGCCCGCGTGCTGCCGAATTAACTGGCGCGTTCTACGCCGACCTCTGGGACCACGACTACTTCGGCGAGAAGAATCAGGAAGCGATCTCCGCGCCCAGCGAAGTGCCGGCGCAGGGCACAACGCTGCCAGTGTCGTCAATGTCCGGCGGGGCAGCAGCTGCTCATCAATAACGGCTCGGAGCTCCCGAGTTCAGATTGCAATCAAGCCGCCTCCGGGCGGCTTTTTTTGCCCTCGCTCAGCCACTCGGATTTATCCTGTCCGAAGCATGAAGACCGTTAAATGGGTGGTCGCCGGCATCGGCGACATTGCGCGCAAGCGCGTCATTCCCGCCATTCAATCCGATCCGCGCAGCCGCCTTGTCGGCTTTGTCACGCGCGATGCGGCGAAAATCGCCGCTTATCCAGGAACGCGCGCCTGGCCAAGCGTCGAAGAAGCCGTCGCCGACTCCGCCGTCGATGCCGTCTACATCGCGTTGCCCGTAGCGTTGCACGCCGATGCCGCGATCGCCGCTCTCCGCGCGGGCAAACACGTGCTCTGCGAAAAACCGATGGCGATGAACTTTGGTGAGGCCGAGCATATGGTTGCCGAAGGCCGCGCGGCGAATTCCAATTCTGGCTGCCTCTTCGGCGTGTCGTACTATCGCCGTCTTTATCCGAAGCTCGTCCGCGCCAAACAACTCATCACCGAAGGCGCGATCGGCCGCCCGCTGCTGGCCGAGGCCAACTGCCACAGTTGGCTTGAGATTGCCGGCCGCGAATGGCTCGCCGATCCTGCGCTTTCCGGCGGCGGCCCGCTTTACGACATTGCCTCGCACCGCATCGACGCCATGAATTTCTTCTTCGGCAAACCGGAGCGCGCCTGCGGCCTGCTGTCGAACGCCGTCCATCGCATTGCCGCCGAAGATTCTGCGACCGTGCTGATGCAATTCTCCGGCGGCGTGCACGCGGTGGTCGACGTCCGCTGGAACTCGCGCGTGGCCCGCGATCAATTCCGCATCATTGGTGAAAACGGCGAGATCAACCTCGATCCCCTCAACGCGCCGGAGCTTCGCGTGCCTGGCCGCACGGAGTTGCTGCCGCCTCACGCCAATCTCCACTTTCCCATCGTGGAAAATTTTGTCGATGCCGTGCTGGCCAACGACCCGGCTCGCCTGGCCTGCCCGGCCGAGCAAGCCGCCTGGACTGACTGGGTGATTGAGCAGGTCACTTCGTCGCCGGCCAGGTCCACCTGACCCTCCGTCCGCAATTTTCTTGATACTTCTGAAACGAACTTCGTTTAGATTCATCTCATAAGGTGAGGCCGCTTGCTTTTCTGCATTCGCGCTGCGGAGACGGGCGGTTTGATTCCCCAGCACGCCTTTGTTTGGATAGATTCATGGCCCTGCCGATCGACATTGTCGTCACCTACAGCTATTTGCTGCTCTTTGTGTGGGTGCTGGTTGAGCAGCTTGGCCTGCCGCTGCCTTCGGCGCCGGTGCTGCTGGCCGCGGGAGCGCTTTCCGCCCAACACCAAATCAGTTTCCCGTTTGCGCTCGCGGTAAGCGTGGCTGCGGCGCTCACGGCGGATAGTACCTGGTTTTTTATCGGGCGCAGGCATGGCCATCGTGTGCTGCGCACTCTTTGCAAACTGTCGCTCGAGCCCACTACATGCGTCCGCCGCACGCAGGACTCGTTTGGCCGCCGTCGCGGCGCAATGCTCATGTTTGCCAAGTTCGTTCCCGGCCTGGGCGCTTTGGCTGCCCCGGTTGCCGGGCAAAATGGCATGAGCTTCGCTGCGTTCCTAGCTTACGACGGCCTCGGCGCTACGCTTTGGGTAAGCGCGCTGCTTGTTTGCGGGAGATTTTTCGGCGACGTGCTGCGGCGGAATCCGAATTTACTCGCCTGGGTCGGCCGCTTCTCTGGCGCGCTGCTGATTCTGGGCGTGGCGGCCTTCTTTATCGGGCGCCTGGTTCGCCGCCGCATGGTGCTCAAAGAACTCGTCGCCTCGCGCCTTGAGCCCAAAGATCTGAAGCAGCAACTCGACGCGGGCGAGCTGATCTATATCATCGACCTTCGCCATCCCCTCGAGCTGGTGCCTGACCCGTTCACGTTGCCAGGCGCCGTGCACTTCTCGCCCGACGCCCTGACCACCCGCCACAGCGAGATTCCCCGCGACCGCGATGTGGTGCTCTATTGCACCTGCCCCAGCGAGGCCACTTCAGCCAAGGTCGCTCTGCAACTGCACAAGCTGGGTGTCGAGCGCGTGCGCCCTCTCCGCGGCGGCTTCGATGAATGGAAGCGCCTGGGCTATCCCATGGATGCGATTCCGCCGTTCAAGACGCTAGTTCCCGCCATCGAGCCCGCCAGCTAACAACTCACGCCAATGTTGCAATGAGCGCAGCGATTCTGGATCCGATTGGTGATCCAATTCCGCTGCATGGGTCAGGCCCCACGGCGGCGCTGTAGAATCCGTTGCTGCCCACCGTGATGTCGTTGAACACCTTCTGATTCTTCCAGAGTGTCGGCGTCACAAAGCCGAGCTTGGTTCCAAATGCGGCGAACAGCCCGGCATAGAGCGGCGCCACAGCACTCGTCCCGCCCACCACCGTCGCCGATCCGCGGACAAAGATGTTATAGCCGGTGTTGGGGTCGGCATTTGCGCACACATCCGGCACCATTCTGCCCTTGCCATACAGAGCGTTGGCGGGGGCGGGCGGCGCGCCAATCTGAAAACTCTCCACGGGAAAGATAGTTGAGTAGCCGCCGCCGGTTCCTTCGCCGTCGGTCTCGCCGGGATTATCGTTCCACACCGTCTCCTCGGTCGGCGCCTTCATCGTTCCGCCACAGCCTACCGCGTGCGGACACGACGAAGGGCAATCCACATTCGCCGGCGTTGAGCCGCCGTCGCTCGAGTCATTGTCGCCCGAAGCGGCAAAGACCACCATGCCTCCGGCCACAGCGGCCTGCACGGTCGTCTCCATCTGCTGCGCAGCTGTCGCGCCCCAATTCGCTTCGTCCGCACCCCACGAGATGGAGCACACGTCGCATCCGTCGGAGGCGGCTTTTTGAACGGCTGTGCCGATGTCCTGCGACCAATAGACGCGAATGGTCGCCGCGTGCCCCGTCGCTGCGTAGTAAGCCGCTCCCGAAACCTCGATATCGAGCGCAACTTCGTAATCGTCGTCGCCCGCCGATCCGCTCTGCCCCGGCGTGTTCTCAGTCCCGTCCACAGAAACGTCGGTTACCGACGGCGTGGGCTGGTCGAGAGACTGAAAGTAAGCGTCGACGTCCGAAGCAACCCATCCGCCGCCCAGCTCAACAATCGCAATCACGCCGCCGCCAGGCTCGCCGGTGGGCCAGCTGTACGCAGCACAAAGATTGGGGACATTCCACGAGGTTGCGGCTGCGGCTCTCGGGTCCTTGGGCAGTTTGAAATAGGGTCTGTTGCCGTACTTGCGCGGACCGTCGTGGGAATGGGAAGGGTTCACAGGGGACGCTCCTTTCATCAAGACCAGCGTTCAAGGCGAGCATCGCATAGTTTGATGCGGCAGGCAAAGCCGGGCCCCCATTCGGTAGCTTCGACCCCGGGCGTCCGCTTTCTCAACGCTTGACCCTTGAAACCTGATCCCTGAACCCTGTTTTTCTGCCGTACCATGGTTGAGGAACGGTCATCACCGTTCGGAGCACGGCCTTGGCCTACGACGATCTGCGCGACTGGATCAAGACGCTCGAAAAGCATGGTGAGCTCAAGCGCATCCGCGAAGAAGTTTCGCCGGAGCTCGAGATTACCGAGATCACCGATCGTGTTACGAAGGTCGGCGGGCCGGCCCTGCTCTTCGAAAACGTAAAGGGCCATCCCGGCCACAAAGTCCTCATCAACCAGTTCGGCTCGGAGCGGCGCATGACGCTGGCGCTCGGTGTTGACCGCCTCGATGAAATTGCCGACCGGATTACCGGCTTGATGAATGTGAAGGCCCCTGAGGGCCTGTTCGACAAGCTCAAAATGCTGCCGCAGCTCGGCGCGCTTTCCAGCGCATTTCCCAAAACCGTCAGCGCCAAGGACGCGCCTTGCAAGGAGATGATTCGGCGCGAGAAGTTCGACCTCAACTATTTTCCGATTCTCAAGTGCTGGCCGCTCGACGGTGGTCGTTTCATCACGCTGCCCTGCGTGCATACGCGCGATCCGCGTGCGGGCAAGCGCAACATTGGCATGTATCGCATGCAGGTCTACGACGGCCAGACCACGGGCATGCACTGGCAGCGCCAGAAAGTTGCCGCTGAGCATTATCGCGAAGCGCTGCGCAACGCTGCCGAGGCCGGAGCCAACCCGGCTCTCGATCCGAAGAGCGCTCGCGTGGCGATGATCGCCGAGACCGCCGGAGGCGCAGTCAGCATTCCCGACGGCCCTCTGGCCGGCACGCCGCAAGTTTCACTCGGAAAGCTAAAAGGCTCGCGGCTGGAAGTGGCCGTGGCCATCGGAACAGATCCCGCGACGACGTTCGCGGCCATTGTGCCCGCGCCGCCTGAAGTTGAAGAGTTTTTGATTGCGGGATTTTTGCGCGGCAAGCCCGTCGAGATCGTCAAATGCGAGACCGTTGATCTCGAAGTGCCGGCCCACGCAGAAATTATTCTCGAAGGCTACGTGGAGCTGGGCGAACTGCGCCCCGAAGGTCCCTTCGGCGACCACACCGGCTTTTACACTCTTGAAGACGAGTACCCCGTTTTCCATCTCACGTGCGTCACCCATCGCAAGGATCCCATCTATGCCGCGACCATTGTCGGCAAACCGCCCATGGAAGACGCATGGATGGGCAAGGCGGTCGAACGCATCTTTTTGCCGGCGATGAAGATGACCATTCCCGAGCTGGTCGACATTCATTTGCCCATCGAGGCCGTCTTTCACAATCTGATGATCGTGTCGATCAAGAAGAGCTATCCCGGCCATGCACGCAAGGTGATGAACGCCATCTGGTCGCTTGGCCAAGCCATGTTCACGAAGTGCATCATCGTCGTCGACGAAGACTGCGATGTACAGAACATCGGCGAGGTCGTGCTGCGCGTGGCCAACAACATCGATCCCGAGCGCGACATTCAGTTCACTCTCGGCCCGCTGGATTCGCTCGATCACGCGAGCCGCCTGCCCAACTACGGTTCAAAAATGGGAGTGGACGCCACACGCAAGTGGAAAGCCGAAGGCTTCAACCGGCCGTGGCCGGCGATGATTGAGATGGACCGCGCGACGAAGGCGAAGGTTGACGCGATGTGGGCGAAGCTGGGGCTGTGAGTAGGAACCGAGTGCGCAGAAGCACGCGCAACTTCCGCTCCGCATCTGCTACATGCGACACTAAAAGATGAAAAACCCCACAAAAACACCCATCCTCACTGACCGCTTCACCCGCGCGGTCGAATACGCGCGAACACTCCACACCGAAACCCGCAAGGGAACCAAAATCCCCTACATGGCCCACTTGTTCGGAGTCGCCTCGCTGGTGATGGGCGAGGCGGGCGGCGCGGTTCCGGTCACCGAGGACATGGTGATCGCCGCCATCCTTCACGACACCGTTGAGGATCACGGCGGCCAACGTACGCTCGACGACGTCGAAAAGAGATTCGGCCCCGACGTATCTCGCATGGTCGAAGGCCTCTCCGACACCCTCGCTGAAGATCACGACAAAAAAGAAGGCTGGGAAGAGCGCAAGAAAGCCTACCTCGCGCGCCTACGTTCCGAACCGGAAGGCGTCCTTGTCATCTCCGTCGCTGACAAGCTCTACAACGCAAAATCCATCCTCGACGATTTGAAAGTAATAGGCCCCGCCGTCTGGTACCGTTTCAAGCGGGGCCCGAAGGATCAGCTCTGGTACTTTCATTCTCTGCTGGAGATATTTGAAGCGCGCCTGCAGAGCCGCATGGTCGGCGAACTCAAACGCGTCGTCGATGAGATTTCGTATTTGGTCGCAACCGAATCGCCCGGAGAGAAGGCCGCGTCGGAGCCTCGCGAAATCTGAACCAACTTCGGCAAGAAGGCGCGCAGCGAGAACCCTCCAGCCGTCCTCCTTGCCTGTGCTACGCTTCCTTTGTGCATCGCCTGTGCTTCCGTCAAACTCTCCGTTCGCTCTGCGCGCTCGGCCTTTTCGCCGCCGCAGCCGCAATTGCGCAACAAGCTCCCTCCGGACAAAAGACAATCCAGGACAAAGCCGAATACGCGGCCTATACTGCCGCCATCAACACGCAGGATGCGACCTCGCGAGCTGAAGCTCTTGAAGCCTTCGTCCAGCAGTACCCAAAGAGTGTGGTTCTGACAGATGCACTCGAGGAGGAGATGGCGGCATGGCAGACGGCCGGCGATTCGAAACAAGTCATGAAAGTGGCCAAGCGCCTGCTCGCGGCCGACCAAGGCAATATTCGCGCCCTGGGCATTGTGGTCGCACTCGACCGCGTGAACGCAGCCACCGGCGATAATGCCGCGCTGAACGAGATGTGCCAGTACGCATCGGGCGGAATGCTCGCCGTACCCATGTGGCGCCAGCCCGCGAATATGTCGGCGGCTGATTACGATTCGCTAAGCAAACTCCTGAGCGATATCTTTATCGGCGCGGAAGGCTACTGCGCGGTCCAGGAGAAGAACTACTCGCAGGCTCGGGATTGGCTCCAGCGCGCCTTGAAGATCGATCCCACAAATGTCCAGGACACGTATCAACTGGCAGTCGCGGACCTGGAGTCTGCGCCGATCGATGCCGATGGCTTCTGGTACTGCGCGCGCGGTATCCATCTAGCGCAGAGCGCCGCCACTCCGCAGGATGCGGGCGGCATGACGGCGTATTGCAAAGCCAGATATACGAAGTTTCACGGTGGCGACGATGGCTGGGATGCTCTGCTGACGAGCGTTGCGGATCAAGATGCGCCGCCGCCGGACTTTGCGGCGAAGATCAAGCCCGCCGGCGCTCCCGGAAAATAATCGGCTTCAAGATTTCTCGTGCGCTCGTCCCTCAGTCCCGCAATCCCGTAGCCCCGGAGTCCCTGATCCCTCAGTCCCTCGACCCCTGTCCTTCTGCTATATCTAAATTCATGCAGGTTGACCTCCCCAGGCGCCTCATTGCTCTTGCCGCGGCGCTGGCTTTTGCAGTTCCTCTTGGCGCGCAGCAAACGTCGGGCACATTTCGCTGGATCGACTTTCACGATCCCAAAGATCAGAACATCGTTGCCTGGATCACGCGCTCGCTCACAGTAGAAAAATGGACGTCGATCCGCGAGATTGGCGTGGTTTACGATGCGGCGCTCGTGGTCACCACCGATCGCCCCGGTCCGCAATCGACGCCCGGCGACGACTCCTTCACACTTTGGAATGTCTCGCTCACCAGCCACGTCGTGGCTCCGCTCATCTCCGGCGTCAACCTTCGCTGGTTCGATTGGCAGCACTTTCAAACGGATGCGCCCGAGGAACTGACCATTCTCTATGACAATTGCCACGATTGCGCTGCCAGCACGTACTTTACGGCTCTTTATTACGACATTGCCCACCACATGTGGACGGCGCGATGGTTGCGCGGCGGACAGGGAGTTCTCGTCTGGAATGCGACCGGGCCGAGCGCCGCGAGCGGCATCGATTGGACGCAGGTCTACGCAGTGATGGCAGAACCCGATGGCCGCGCTTTTCTCTGCACCTGGAATCACTTTGAATACGGCAAGATCAAGCCTCCCAGCAACACGCTCTTCCGCTATGACGTGGACCCTCTCAGCGGCCTGGAGCGCACAGTCGAACTCACGCGCGACGACGCCGATGCCATGGAGCTTCGTCTTTGCCGCGGGCAAAATACTGTGCAGGGCCTTGAGCGCGGGCAGGACTCCCAAGTCTGCCAGCAAATGCTGAATGAGCAACCCCAGCGCCGGCCCGTGACCACTCCTCCGGCCAACAATCGCGGCAAGTCCGCGCCACCTGCCGTCCGCCATTAAGGTGAGCTTTTTGAGCGGTTCCAGCGTCCTCATTTGATGGTCAATAGAGAGCAGTATTGCCACCCGCGCCTCCCTTAGCATCCAAAGCTGAGTGGGGGTAAAATGAGGCGCTTTTTCCGACTTGCATTCCTTTTGCTACTTCTCCTGGCCGCTACGCACTTGACCGCTGGTTGTCATAAAGATCAAGCCGCGGTTCAACCGGATAACAACCAGGCAAGCAACCAGGATCAGAGTACTGACCCGGCAGCGGCCAACCTGCCCCCCGCTCCAGACAACTCAAGCACCCAGGCGCCCGACCAGTCTTCCTATGATCCCGGCTACGGAGAGCAGCCGGAATACACGGCGGACCAGCCGCCCCCGCCGTTGCCCGACTACGACCAGCCGCAGGACCCCGGCGACGACTACATCTGGACGCCCGGCTACTGGGCCTGGTCTCCAGACGGCTATTACTGGGTTCCCGGCGCGTGGGTTGAGGCGCCTTACGAGGGCGCACTCTGGACCCCAGGTTATTGGGGCTACTGGAATAACTCCTATGGGTATTACTCCGGCTATTGGGGCCAGTACGTTGGCTATTATGGCGGCATCGACTACGGCCGTGGCTACACCGGCTACGGCTACCAGGGTGGTTATTGGGGCGGAGGCCACTTCTACTACAACCGCTCGGTCAACAACGTCAACGTCTCAGCCGCCCACTACGTCTATAACCGCCGTATCGCAGGCAATACGAACAACTCACGTGTGAGCTACAACGGCGGATCCGGTGGGCTCCATGTTCCGGCGCGGCCCGCGGAGATGGTGGCGATGCGCCAGCCGCATACTGCGCCCATGCGAGCTCAACTCGAGAATCAACGCACCGCCAGCACCGACCGCGCCCAGTTTGCCAGTACGAATCATGGTCGACCGGCCAATGTGGCCGTCAAACAGCCTCTTGCGGCAGACCGCAATGTGAAAGCTCCTCCGGCATTGCGGGCAACCAATCGGGAAGTAAACCAGCAGCAACAGCAGCATCAACCGGCGCCGCAACCGGGCCAACGCCCAGTAGCTCCGCAATCACCGGAACGTCAGTCGGGTCAGCAACCGCCGCGCAATGGAACCCCGCAACCTGAGGAACGTCATGCGGCTCCGCAACCAGAGTCGCGGCAGACAAATCAGCAGCCGCCGCAGCGCGAAGCGACGCCACAACCGAAGCATCAGGTTCCGCCACAACGGCAGGCAGCTCCGCAACCGCAGCGCCGGGCCCCGCAACAACGGCAGGCGCCTCCGCAACGAGAAGCGACGCCACAACCGCAGCGCCAGGCTCCGCCGCAACATCAGGCAGCTCCGCAACCGCAACGGCGGGCCGCTCCACAACCCGAACAGCATCAGGCGCTGCCACAACATCAGGCAGCCCCGCAACCTCAACAGCACCAGGCGGCCTCGAAAGGGAAGGACGAACAGCCCAAGTAGTAGCGTTTCGCTGGCGTCAGGGGATTCCGCGGATGTCAATCAGATGGATGTCGTCACTCCGAAGCCAGCGAAGAACCACGGCCGCTCGGTGCCGCCCGAAGCCCGCCACTAATTGCTCCAATTCGTGTTCTTTCATTCATGGGCGATAGCCGATGGTCAGAGCGGCGCGCTAGACTTGGTGGACCACGGGCTGCGTCCTATTCATTGGAGGGTAAGATGAACCGAATTCCTCGATTTGCTATCGCGTTGTCGATTGCCGTTGCGGCAGCACTTTGCTTCTCTGTCTGCCGCTTCGGGATCGTTTCCCCCACTCCGTCGGTCTTCGCTGCCGTTGCGGCCGCACAAGATCAGGCTCCGCCAGACCAGGGCCAGCCTGATCAGGGCCCGGACCCCGCCGCAGGGAACATGGCACCCAGCGGGCCGTCCTACACCACTGAAGCTCCTCCGCCCGATCAATCCGCCGCGCAACCGGGCCAGGCTCCCGACGATTCCGGCTACGCCGAGATGCCGATACAACAGGCAACAGAAGCGCCGCCGCCGCTTCCTGACTACGATCAGCCTTCTGATCCCGGCGACGGATACATCTGGACTCCGGGCTATTGGGCCTGGGGTGCGGGCGGCTACTACTGGGTGCCCGGTGCATGGGTCGAGCCGCCTTACGTTGGTGGTTTGTGGACGCCGGGCTATTGGGGCTTTTACGGCGGCCGCTATCTCTTTTATCCGGGCCACTGGGGCCTGCACATCGGCTTCTATGGCGGCATCAACTATGGCTTCGGCTACATCGGCCTCGGGTACGAAGGCGGCTACTGGAACGGCGGCCACTTCTTCTATAACCGCTCATACAACAACATCAACGTGCGCGTCGTCCACAATACGTACAACTATCGCGCCGGCAACCGCGGCTCCTACGGTGGCGGAAACAACAACAACCACAACTACAACAACAATCCTCGCCCGAGTTACCGCGGCGGGTCGGGCGTACAGACTCGGCCTCAGCCATCGGAGGGCGCGGCGGCACACGAGCCAACGGCTCCGCGCATGAACACGCAGGTGCAACATGAGCAGAGCTACGGCGGCGTGCGCGGCCAGTACGCGTCCCAGAATCACGGGCGACCGGCGACCCCGGCGGTTAGCAGGCCCATTCCGGCAGACCACAGTTCGAGATCTGCATCATCGAGTCACGGCGGGAGTAGTAGTAGCGGGCACCACAAGTAGAAGGACGCTGCTGCTAGAACCTGCCTTCGCATCGGCTCGCGCACTTCAGGAAATCAATTTCCCGGAGTGCGCGATCCTTCGCGAGCGTTCGAGTTCACTCTTCTTAAGAAGAGGCTTGCGGACGCTTGCGCGACTTACTCTGCCGTCTTTACTTCGATGGAGACGAGATTGCGCACCCAGCGCGCGGGGCGCTTTTCTCCTGTAGCCACCAGCTTCAGCGGCCCATCGTCGGCGATCGGCTTCCCATCCTCCGTGTCGGCCACCATCACTGTGGCGTCGTGCACATCGGGTGTGACTTCGCCAATCGCATACACAACTTCGTAGCCGTCTGAACCCGCGGCCACAACATAAAGCCGCAATTGCTTGCCGCGCGGCTTGTCGCTCACACCTAGCGGAGTGAGCAAAACGATGAGCGGTACGCCGGAGTAAGTCTCGTCGGCTTTGGTGTGCTCGCTGTGGACGGTGATGGTGGTGTGCGGCAGGGAGGCAAGTGTGGCCGCAGTCCAGGTTGCCGATTTGCCCTCAAAAGTGATTTGCAGCGGCCCGGCCGGCGGCGCGGGCTTGTGCATCTCGTCCATCGGCATCGACGGCGACATGGCCGGTGCCTGTTGCTGTGCGGCAACAGTCCCCAAACCCAACGCATATAGAAAAATGGCAGTACATGCAATGCGAGCCTTCATGATTTGCTCCCGAACTCCATCGTATACTGGAGCCATGTCGATTGTGCGCAACGCTGCCGGCATTGCCAAGGGGATGAGCATCACGCTGCGCGAGATGTTTGCGCCCACCGAGGTGGAGAATTATCCGGACGGCAAGGGCCCCAATCGCGGCGCCGTCCTGGAGCAGCGTTTCCGCGGAGCGCATGTGCTTGAGCGCGACGAGAACGGCCTGGAAAAATGCGTTGCCTGTTTTCTCTGCGCCGCAGCTTGCCCGGCGAATTGCATTTTTATTGAGGCGGCGGAAAACACAGCCGAAGTCCGCATTTCTTCGTCGGAGCGGTACGCCAAGGTCTACAACATCGACTATAACCGCTGTATTTTTTGCGGCTACTGTGTCGAGGCCTGCCCTACTGACGCCATTACGCACGGCCACGGATTTGAACTCGCCACGCTGAACGCCACCAATCTCGTCATGCGCAAGGAAGACATGCTGGTGCCAGTGGCGGCGCTCACGGCAAAGTGAGCCGATCCCGCCGGCGACATTCTTCGTGTCCCGGCCGAAACCGATTTGAAGGTGTTTTCCACCGGCTCCAGACGGCAGTCTGCCACTTTCGTTCGCTCCACGCTGGTAATCCGCCTTTTCCTCAAGCTATGGAGCATAATGGTCGATGAGATTCTTGGCCTTCATGGAACTGGTGTCTTCGTGCGGGTGATTGAGCGGACCGTTTTGTGCGGCTGAATCAACCGGTTTTGATGGGAGGGATTGGATGCGGATCCGGCGCGTGTTCGTGCCGATGTTCGCGCTCGCTGCTGCCTGCATGACCGCAGGTGCTCAGCCCAACCCTCTCACTCACCAGGCGCGACGCGTCATGATTTGGGCGCGAGCGGTGCATAACCTCTCTCCCGAAGACGCTGCCAGCGAACTTCCCGTCCATCTCCGCGCGGTCGTCACCAATTACGATCCCTACATCGATGTAAGACACGCTGCGATTTTCGTTCATGACGCATCTGGCGGCGTCTTCGTCTCGATTCCTGCGCGGCCTATCCTCTCCATCAAGCCTGGCACGCTCGTGGATATCACCGGAGTGACGAATGCCGGCGACTACGCGCCTGTCGTCTCGAGCAACCACGTGCGGCCCGTTGGCCAGTCCAGCCTACCTGCGAACCCTCCCAAGGTCACGCTGACGCAGTTGCTCAGCGGCGTCCTGGATTGCCAGTGGGTCGAGGTTGAAGGCCGCGTCCGCTCCGCGCATGTAGGGCTGAATAACGTGGTCCTTGGCGTGGCTGGCGACGGCGGAATGCTTACGGCGGTGACCGTGCGCCAGCACGGCGTGGACTACGATTCGCTGGTCGACTCCCTTGTCCGCATCGAGGGCAACGCGGCACCGCTCTTTAACCAGCGGCGCCAGATGGTGGGCGTACACCTGTTCTTTCCCACGCTCGGCCAGGTCACGGTCGTTCAGCCTGCGCCGCGCGATCCCTTTGCTGTGCCCGCGGTTCCGGTGGCGCAGTTGTTCCGCTTCTCGCCCGACCCCGGTCTGCTCCATCGCGTTCACGTGCAGGGCACGGTCACGCTTGACTGGCCGGGGCGCGTGCTTTGCATTCAAGACGCTAAAGCCGGCATCTGCATGCAGACGACGGAGACGACCGCTGTCCCGGTCGGCTCTTTTGTCGATGTGGTTGGCTTTCCCGCCATCGATCTTTTTAAGCCTTCGCTCGAGGATGCGGTCTTTCGCGTAGCCGGAAGCACCGCAGTGCCTCCCCCGCCCATCACCATCACTCCCGACAAGGCTGTCAAAGGCGATCTCGACGGCAAACTCGTCCAGATCGACGCCGAGTTGATTGGCCGCGACGTTGCCGCGCCCGATCCCACGCTTATGGTCCGAGCCGATGGCGTGCTGTTCCCAGCTATCCTTCCTCGGAACGTAGCCCTCGGCTCGACGCTGCCTTGGAAAGACGGTAGCCTGGTGCGCATCACAGGCATCAGCAATGTGCAGGTTGACTCCCTGAGCACGAACCTGAGCGAGGGCGCGGTGCGGCCCGAGTCAGTGCACATCCTTTTGCGCTCGCTCGACGACATTTCCGTTCTCAAGGCTCCCACCTGGTGGACCGCGCAGCATACCTACGAAAGCTTCTCCATAGTCGGCATGCTGGTCCTCGGCTCTTTCGCTTGGATCGTCGTTCTGCGCCATCGCGTAGCGTTGCAGACGCGCGCCCTTCGAGGCAGCGAGGAGCGCCTGCGCCATCTGTCGGAGCACGACGTTCTTACAGGCCTTCCCAATCGCATCCTTCTGAACGATCGATGTCAGAATTCGCTCAAGCGGGCCGTGCGCTTTCAATCCTGCCTGGGCTTGCTCATGGTCGACGCGGACGAATTTAAAATCGTCAACGACGCACTCGGCCATCTGGCCGGCGACAAGTTACTCCGTGAATTAGCGGAGCGCCTCTGCGGATGCGTGCGCGAGACTGACACCGTAGCTCGCATCGGCGGGGACGAGTTCATCGTTCTGCTCCCCGACCTGCGCATTCCTGCGGAGGCCGAGTCCATTGCCGCCAAAATCGTTGCCGCCGTCGCCCAACCGTATGTCATCGATCACACGCAGGCGTTGATTACTGTAAGCGTGGGAGTGGTCACCTACCCCGAGGCGGGCACCGATATGGAGAATCTGATGCACTGTGCCGACGAGGCCATGTACGCGGCGAAAATGAAGGGAAAAAACAGCTTCCAGGTCTATCGGCCGATGTCAGGTATTGCCAGTGGAACCGGGAACTCGCTTTTACACCAACCCCATGTTCCGCTGGCCACCGGCGGCGCTTGAGTTCTGCGTATAACCCCGCACCTACCGGCAGCCAGCTCTGCAGCGGTTCCACAATGGCTACACCCCGCTCCGCGATCGCCAAGTGGCTTCTTCATCTTGAATAAGCCACCCTGCAAGGCGCCGGAAAGGGCATGTGAATTGCGGAACCGCTTTGGCGCATCTCCACGGTTTCCCGCGAACCCTTCCACTCGAGTGCGCCAGCCTATGGCTTGTCCTGGGGCTTGACGATTGATTGCAGCCGCGGATCCTTCCACAGACCGGCGAATTCCTTGTCTGTGTACACGTCGCTCAACTGCGAATAGTGGCCCACTTTGGCGCGCTGCAAGTAGTCGAGCGCGCCCTCCATATTGCCTCTCCGGGCATAAAGCTTCGCGATGAGGAAATCGGTGCGCGCGATCTGCTCCGGGGTTCTCAGTTGCGCCACCACTCCACCATTTTCCACGTCGAAGACGTCGGGATCGAGTTCCATCGCCCTTGCGTATTCGTTCATGGCGCGTTCAATATCGTTCAGGCCCATCCACGCTTCGGCCATGTTCACGTGGTAGGGGGCGTTGGCTTCGTCCAGCTCCAGGGCCTGCCTTAAATCCGTCAATGCCGGCTTGTACTTCTTCTGGATGCATAGGAGCGCGCCCAGATTATTCAGCGCGTTGGCATTGTGCGGATCGGTTTTGATGGCTTCCTGAAAGCTTTTGCGCGCCGCGCCGTATTCCTTCAGTGAGAGCTGCGCGATTCCCATCTTGTTATAGAGTTGGGAGTCACCGCCGCTGACGCGCAGGGCCCGCTGATAATAAGCAACGGCCGATTGATAGTCGTTGTGCGCACGTGCGATGTCGCCTTTTTGCTCGGCGGCCGACGCCGTCTCAAGGCTGATTCCTTTGGGCAGGTCCCGCATGGGAGCACGCCAGCCGTACGCGGAAGCGCAGGACAGGAGGCTCATCGCGGCGATGATGGTTGAAAGCTTTTTCATGAATCACCTCTTTCTCGATCCGGGCCACTTCAGGGAGGGCTGCTTGATCGGCGGTCCCCGGAACGTGAGTTCGATATTGAGTAAAGATCAACCGGCCGCGCCGTACAACGCTATACCTGCTACCTGCCCGTGGCGGCTGGGCTACAGTAGCGGGCGTGTCGCTCAAGGCGCCGCGATTCAGCAGCTTGTGTTCACGGTGAAACCGCGACTCGGTCACATCATTGAACGTTCGCAGCTGGGGTTACAGGGCGTTACACGACCCCTCGCACCGCTTCGGACACCGTTAAAGCCTTCCCAAACGAGGAAGCCGCGCTAACATAACAATCGTTGCGACGATCCCATAGGGGTTCGTGAGGCGGCGGAGATGACCGTGGAAACTCCTGAAACGATCGAACTCGCCGAGCAGCGCGCGGAACTGAGGACCGTGCTCGAGTCCAAAGGCTTTGTGCGGGCCCCCACTCTGGCCAACCTCCTCTCCTATTTATGTGAAAAGCTTTTTGCCGGCGAGGCGAACCAGATCAAGGAGTATTCGATTGCGGTCGAGGCGTTTCGTCGCGGCGATTCGTTCGATCAGGATTCGGATTCTATTGTTCGCGTTGAGGCCAACCGACTGCGCCGGCGTCTTGCCGAGTACTACCAGGGCGAAGGCGCGAGCAATCCGATCCAAATCTCGATTCCGGTGGGGCAATACGTTCCCAGGTTCGAGCGCAACGATGCTCCTGAGGAAGTTCAGGCTTTCGAAACGCCGGCTGCATCGCCGCACGCAACCCCCGGACCTGGTGGGCCCTCGCCGCATCGCTCGCTTGCCTTTGCCTGGCGCCTGGGGTGGATCGCCGGCCTTGTTTGCCTCTCTTTCGCCCTTTGGTTTGCCTGGCATCTCTCGCGCCAGCAAAAACCCGCGCCGCATGAAGGCGAGCAGGCCCCGCTCGCCGGCCTGAACTTCGAACCGCCTCTCGGCCCGCCGGGAGGAGAAGAGATCCGCATTCTGGCCGGTTCCGGGCGGAGCTTTGTCGACCATGCCGACAAAATGTGGAGTGCGGACGAAGGTTTCACGGGCGGCACGGCAGTTAAAAGCTCCATCGAGCACATTGCGCGCACCCTCAATCCAGGCTTTTATCGCACCAGCAGGCAAGGACAGTTTCGCTACGATATTCCCCTACGCAAAGGCATCTACGAATTGCACCTTCACTTCGCAGAAACCGTCTATGGGCCCGAGTCTTCAGGTACAGGAGGAGAAGGCAGCAGGATTATGAACGTGCGCGCCAACGGGATTCCCCTGCTGAGCGATTTCGATGTGGTAGCAGACGCGGGCGCAAGCTCCACCGCCGATGTGAAGGTGTTCACGGGCATCGAACCGGCGGCGGATGGCAAGCTACACCTCGAGTTTTCGGCGGACAACGGGCAGCAAGCGATTCTCTCGGCCATCGAGATCCTGCCCGGATTCCGGGGACACATTCGTCCCATTCGAATTCTGGCCAGGGAAACTCCGTACTACTCCAACGACAGCCACTGGTGGAGTCCCGACGATTATTTTGAAGGCGGCCAGCTGGCGGCATATACAACGCCGGTGAAGGGAACCGACGATCCCGAGCTGTACGAGTCCGAGCGGTGGGGAAACTTCACCTATGCCATCCCTGTTGCTGCCGGAAAGTACACTCTGACCCTGTATTTTGCCGCGCGCCACGGCAACTGGGACGAGCCTTCAGGCGATGCCTTCGAAGGCAAGCCGGCAGTCGCGCACGTCTTCAACGTCTTTTGTAATGGCCAGACCCTCCTCACCACCTTTGACCTGGCGAAGGAAGCCGGCGTTTCAGACGTTGTGATCCGGAGATTTGCCGGCCTGGAGCCGAATGCGCAGGGCAAGCTGGTTTTGAGCTTTGTTCCGGTCCACGGCTACGCCACCGTCACTGGGATTGAAATGCTGCCGCAGTGATGGGCGTTTCGCGCTCGATGTGATCCAAAACACAGACCGCCGCCAATCCAGCCCACTATCTTCAAAATCAGCGAATGAAACGGCGCATCCAATTCGCGGCGATTTTGCTGATCGGTCTCTTGGCGGTTCAGCCCGCATTGGCTGCTCTGCCCTGCATTCAAGGCGCGTCCGCAGCCTGTGTCCCCGGCTGCCCAATGACCATGAGCAATATGGGCCCCGACTGCCCCATGACTGGCCAGACGGCCGTCGGCGGTTGTCCTCAGAACTGCTGTTCGCAATCCCTCCCCCAGGCTTTCGTACCTCTTGCAGTGCCGAAAGAACTTCATCTTTCGGCGATCGCTTCTCCGGTTGCGCCATCTTTCGCGCTTCCCGCAGCCGACCTTCGTTTCACAGTCCAGTCCCCCATCGATGCGCGGGCAGCGTCTCCCCCGACCTACCTTCTCAATCAAGTCTTCCGAATCTAATTCTCCCTTGACGTGCATGCCCTTGATGCGGCCTCAACACAGGCCGAAACCATCAACCGTTCCACTCACGTTCAAGGAGAATCTCATGAAACGCACGATCGCAGTTCTTTCTTTCGCAGCCGTCCTCGCTGTCACCGCTTTTGCGCAGACAGAAGCCCCCAAAGCCAAGGCCATCTACTGCAGCGACTGCTGCCACCAAAAGTGCGACGGCAAAACCTGCTGCAAAGGTAGCTGCAACGAAAGCTGCTGCCAGAGCAAGTAACTTCCGCGCAGAAACGGTCCGGATCGCTTATGCGGTTCGGACCGTCTTCAATCAGTCGGAGAAGCGGTGCGCCCGAGCCCGCGGTCTCACTCGGCAAAAAGCTGCTCTCTTGTCCCGAGTCCTCAGTCCCTAGTCCCTCGTCCCGAGTCCCTGCTTCTCACCCAGCCGCAGCCAGTAGCCCGCGCTGGCGCATCTCCGTCATCACCCGCTGCACTTTCCAGTCGAGAGCTCCCGTGCCATCGACGACCAAATCGGCATGTGCAGCGGACGGACGCACATAAGCCACGCTCGTCGGGCGCACCGTCCGATCGTATTGCTCGCGCACAAGCTCTGGAGTTCGGCCGCGCTCTTCCACGTCGCGCTTCAGTCGCCGCTCAAAACACAACGCGTCGGGCGCGTCCACATACACGCGCAAGTGGTAGTTGGGCAGCAATTCGCGATAGTAGAGCGCGAAGATCCCTTCGACAATGAGAAACGGCCCGGCGGTGACGCGCTGGCTGCGCCCTGGGACGCGCGTGTAAGTTGCAAAGTCGTAGATGGGGCGATCGATGCTTTCTCCACGCGCCAGCGCCGCCACGTCCCGCGCCAGCAGCGAGATTTCGATCAGCGCAGGGTCGTCGAAGTTTTTCGCGACGCGCTCGGCCAGCGGAAGATTCCCGAGGTCAAGGTAATAATCGTCGAGATGAAAGCGCAGGCCGCCAAGCGTGCGCGCCAGCTCGTTGGCGAGAGTCGTCTTTCCTGAACCCGAGCAGCCGGCAATGGCAAGCACCGTGGGCGGAAAGGGAAGGCGCTGCGGCTGCTCGGTGGCCTCGCTGCCCGCTGCGGCGCCCGGTGGTCGGGTCGGCGCTTCGGGCGCCTCATCTTCCGCCGCCGGATTTCGCCCCGCCTCATCCATGCCCGCGCTCACTCTTCCAAACTGACCCTCTCCGCGATTCTCGGCGTCACGCGCTTCAGCAAATCAGCGAGCCGTTTCTCCACCCAGCGGCCGGTCTCGCCAACCTCTTCGTGGCTCAGTGGCTTCGAGCCCAGTCCCGCGGCCAGGTTGGTCACGCACGAGATTCCCAGCACTTCAATCCCCATGTGCCGCGCAACAATCGTCTCGGGCACCGTCGACATGCCCACCAGCGTCGCGCCCAGTGCGCGAAATGCGCGAATCTCCGCGGCCGTTTCAAAACTTGGCCCCGGCGTGGCCAGATACACGCCCTCCTCCAGCGAGAATCCGTCTTCGTGCGCTTCTTCTTTCGCCAGTGCGCGCAGATGCCAGCTGTAAGCCTCTGTCATGTCGAAGAAACGCTGGCCCGCGCCCGCGCGAATCGCAAAGCGCGGCTCGTTGGGTCCGGTGAGCGGGTTCCAGCCCATCATGTTGATGTGGTCGCTTATCAGCACCAGTTCACCCACATGCAGGCTGGAATGGATGCCGCCAGCCGCATTGGTGAGCACCACCGCGCGTATGCCCAGCATGCCGAGCACGCGCATGGGAAACGTGACCTCAAGCGGCGTGTAGCCCTCGTACGAGTGAACGCGCCCCTGCATGATGATGACAGGCGCGCCACCGAGCATACCCGCGACCATGCGACCCGAGTGGCCTTCAACGGTGGACTGCGGAAAGTGAGGGATCTCGCTAAAGGGAACGGCCTTCGGATCCTCGACGGCTTCGGCCGCCGCTCCCAACCCCGAGCCCAGCACGATAGCCACCTGCGCCTTGAGCGCGCCAAGCCGCTCCTTCAGGTAGGCGGCTGCTTCTGCCACTTGGTCGTAGTACGTCATCATCTCAGAACTCGCGGAACGCTTCCGAGTATTCTACACAGCGCATTGCGCGGCTTGTCCTGTGCAAAGGTGGGTTTTCGCTTAGGTTGAGGGGGGAGACGGCCGTCACATTTTCCTGCTTTTAGCCGGAAGTATAATGCCATCCGGCCGGGGTGCGGGACCTTCATGTACTGACCCGTTGCGCCGGCTGATGCAAACGATTGGAGAACTTGCGATGACCATCCAGTTGGTGGAGCACGAGTTGGTTTTGGCGCGGCGAATGGAGCGCCTGGGTACGGAGACAGCCTTCGAAGTCCTCAGCAAAGCCAAAGCGCTCGAGCTTCAGGGCAGGAACATCGTGCATCTGGAGATCGGCGAGCCCGACTTTGACACTCCTCAGCACATTGTTGAAGCAGCCGTGGACGCTCTGCGCGGAGGATGGACGCACTACGTCGCTTCAGCCGGTTTGCCTGAGTTGCGCGTGGCGATTGCCGGCTACGTGAGCCGCACGCGCAGCATCACCATCCAGCCCGAGGAGGTGGTGGTAGTTCCCGGCGGCAAGCCCATCATCTTTTACGTCATGCTCGCTCTCATCGATGAGGGCGACGAAGTCCTCTGTCCCAACCCAGGTTTTCCCATCTACGAATCGATGATCCGTTATGCCGGTGGCACGGTGGTGCCCATTCCCTTGCGCGAAGAGCGCGGCTTCGCCATGGACGTGGACGAAATGGCGCGGCTGATTACGCCCAGAACCAAATTGATCATCCTCAACTCGCCGCAAAACCCCACCGGCGGTGTGCTCAGCCGCCGCGACATCGAGCACGCAGCCGAGGCCATCGGCGATCGCGGCATCATGATCCTGAGTGACGAAATCTATAGCCGCCTGCAATTTGAAGGCGAGCCCTTTTCCATCATGAGTGTGCCGGGTAGGCAGGAGCGAACCATCCTGCTCGACGGCTTTTCCAAGACCTATGCCATGACTGGCTGGCGCATCGGTTACGGCGTCATGCGCGCCGATCTGGCTGCACAAATCTCGCGCCTGGCGACGAACTGCAACTCCTGCACCGCGGCCTTTACGCAGCGCGCGGCTTTGGCGGCGCTTTCCGGAGATCAATCCGCCGTGAGCGCTATGCGCGCGGAGTTCGAACGCCGGAGTCGCGCGTTTGTCGACGGCATCAACCGCATCGAGGGCTTTAGCGCGCGCATGCCCAAAGGCGCGTTTTATGTTTTTGCCAACATCACCGGCACGGGGTGGCCGTCAAAACCTCTTGCTGATGCGTTGTTGGAGCAGGCCGGCGTGGCGGCTCTCTCGGGCACGGCGTTCGGATCCTACGGCGAGGGCTACCTGCGTTTCAGCGTGGCCAACTCAATGGCGAATTTGAGGGAAGCGCTCGAGCGCATCGACGCATGGGGGAAGGCCAATCTCTAGCGGCGAGATAAGGGTCCGGCGTGAAGCGCGAAGGAGAACGGCAATGGCGCTGAGAGATTCAAAAACCGGCTTGGTGACCAAAACATATTCTGTTGCGGAACTGTGCGACGCGGCGCGTCTCATGCGCGGCTACAACCTGGTCGCTCTTTGCGCGGCGGGCTCCGGCCACGCGGGGAGCACGCTCTCCGTCATGGACCTCGCCGCAGCCCTTTATCTGTCTGTGGCCGAACACGATCCGCGGAATCCGGAATGGCCTGACCGCGACCGCATCCTCTGGTCGGCCGGCCACAAGGCGCCAGCGCTTTACGTCGCACTCGGCATGGCCGGCTTTTGTCCGCTCGACGATGTGGTCACTCTACGCAAGCTCGGCTCACCCTTTCAGGGGCATCCGCACTGGCTCAGGCTGCCCGGCGTCGAAATCTCCACCGGCTCCCTCGGCCAGGGGCTCAGCATCGCGGTCGGGATGGCGCTCGCCGCCCGCATCAATGGCAGGAAGAACAAGATCCTCTGCCTGATGGGCGACGGCGAGCAGCAGGAGGGCCAGGTGTGGGAAGCGGCGATGGAGGCCGGCCACTTTCATCTCGACAACATCATCGCCGTGATTGATTGCAACCGCCTGCAGATCGACGGCTTGGTCAAAGACGTGATGCAGATAGAACCGCTCGCCGCCAAGTACTCGGCATTTGGCTGGGACGTGCTGCGCATCGACGGCCACAACATGAGCCAAGTTGTCGACGCTTTGGAGCAGGCACGCGCGGCAACAGGCAGACCCATCGTGATCCTCGCCGACACCATCAAGGGGAAGGGCGTCAGCTTTATGGAAGGTCAGCCCGGCTGGCACGGCAAGGCGCCCAATCGCGACGAATTGGAAAAAGCACTCAATGAACTTGGCCTCGCTGGCCGCATCCCGGTCGAAGATCTGCTCGCCAAGGCGAAGAGCTGGCAGACCAGGGCCACGCGCACTCTCGAATCAAAAATGCCGCGCTTCTCGCGTGATTTTTGGTGGAACGCCGATCCCGCCGCAATGCAGGTCACCATGGAACCCACGCGCAAGGGCTTCGGTCGCGCGCTCGCCGAATGCGGCAGTGACGAGCGTGTCGTCTGCCTCGGTCTCGACATCTCCGGTTCCATTACGATTGCCGATTTCTACGCCGGCAAGCCTGAGCGCGCCCGCCGCTGGATCTCGATGGGCATCGCAGAGCAGTCGGCGACGGCAGCCGCTGCGGGCCTCGCGCGCGAGGGCAAGCTGCCGGTCCTCGGTTCCTACGCCACATTCTCCGCCGCCCGTAACCTCGATCAGCTCCGCGTTTCGGTCTGCTACTCCAACCTCAACGTGCTCGTCGCCGGCGCACACGCCGGCGTCTCCGTCGGCCCCGATGGTGCTACCCACCAGGCGCTCGAGGATCTCTTCGCCATGTTGGGCCTGCCCAACATGGCCGTCGTGGTGCCCTGCGATGCGATTGAAACACGCAAGGCCACGCACCATCTGCTTCTCGACCACGTCGGGCCCAAGTACATCCGTTTCGCGCGCGAGGCCACACCCATCGTGACGGATGAATCAACGCCCTTTGTCTTCGGAAAAGCGAACCTTATCCGGCTTCGCGGAGAGAAAGCGGAATTCGCCACTGCTTTCGAGACGCGCGTGGCCGAAGGCTGCGCCGATGAGCACGAGGATCTGAGTATCGTCGCCTGCGGACCCATGGTGCCCGAAGCCATGCGCGCGGCCTGGATTCTCAAGCGCGACTTCGGCTACGAAACGCGCATCCTCAACCTGCATACGCTCAAGCCCATTGACCGGGAAGCGTTGATTCGCGCGGCGAGCGAAACCGGTGTGATCGTCACTGCTGAAGAACATCAGATTGGCGCGCTCGCGGGCCGCGTCAGCTCCATTCTCACCGCCAGCCGCGAGCTCTACGGCATGCCCGTCATCACGGCTGCGATCGGCGTCAAGGACCGCTTCGGCGACTCCGGTGCGCCGTGGGAGCTGATCAAGGAGCTCGAAGTCAGTGCCGAACATATCGCCGAATCAGCTGTGAAGTTAATGTCCGTAAAGCGCCAGCACGTTGGGCACCTCGTCTCCGCATGATTTGTTTCCACCGCCCACTCGCCCCGAGCAACGAGCGAACCGCGGCAGCTTGATTGGAGTATCATCCCGCGATGAACGAAATCGACAGTAAAGCCCTTCCGGAAAATGCCTACAGGACTCTTAAACCCGGCGAAACCTACTCCCCGATCATTCATGCACGGATGCATGCGCCGGAACTTACGGCGCGCGCCATTTTATGGGGACTGTTTCTCTGCGTTGTGTTCACCACGGCTTCGGCGTACTCAACGCTGAAAGTGGGTCAGGGCATGGAGGCCTCGATTCCGATCTCCATCCTCGCGATTGGCCTCGCCCGCGCCTACAAGCGGCGTTCCAGTTTGCTCGAAAATGTGATCATCACAGGAATGGGCGGAGCATCGGCCGCCGTTGTTGCCGGTGCAGTCTTCACGCTTCCTGCTCTCTACATCCTTCACCTCAATCCACATCCGGCCCAAACCGTCTTCATCTGTCTCGCCGGCGGCTGTCTCGGCGTTCTTTTCGTGATCCCCTTACGGCGATACTTCGTGCAAGAGATGCACGGCCTATTTCCTTTTCCTGAAGCCACCGCCATCACCGAAGTGCTGGTGACTGGCGAACGAGGCGGCTCGCAGGCCAAGCTACTGCTGCAGGCAACGCTTATTGCCGGGCTCTACGACTTCTTTGTCACCACTTTTCACGTTTGGCGGGAGTATCTGAACTTTCAGTTCATTCCGCTCCTGCGCACTCTGGCCGATCGCGGCCGCATGGTCGTGAGCTTCGACGCCATCGGATTCATTCTCGGCCTGGGTTACGTGATGGGCTTGCGCGTCGCTCTCATCTTTTGCGCCGGGGGAATTCTGGCGAACCTGGTCATCGTTCCGGTGATCTGGTTTCTGGGCAGCCACATGAACATGGCGGTGTATCCCGGAATTATGCCTGTTGGCGATATGAGCGCGGCGCAAATCTACGGCAGTTACGTACGCTTTATCGGAGTGGGCGCCATCGCTACGGCGGGCCTCATCGGCGTGGTCAAGTCGCTGCGCGTGATTGCCGGCTCCTTTGGGATCGCGCTGCGCGCATTTCACTTGCGCGAGGCCGATCAATCCGAGCGCACCGATCGCGACATACACGTAATCACCATTCTTCTTGGCATCGTGGCCAGCGCCATAGCGGTCTCCATCTTCTTCAGCCGCCTTCAGGTTTCATGGACCGTTCTTGCTTTGGGCCTTGGGCTGGTGCTGATCTTTGCCTTCTTTTTTGCTTCCGTGGCGGCAAACGCCATCGCCACCACGGCGAATAATCCCGCATCGGGAATGACGATGCTCACTCTGATCATCTCTTCGGTGGTGCTGTTGAGGTTCGGCCTGTCGGGAACCACGGGCATGTTTTTTGTGATGGCGATCGCGGGCATGGTGTGCACAGCCCTCTGCGTCTCCGGCCAGTTCATCACCGATCTGAAAACCGGCTACTGGCTGGGCTCGACGCCCGCGGCGCAAGAGAAAGTGAAGTTCCTGGGCGTGATTGCCGCGGCGGCCGCGGCCGGGCTCACCATCGTGCTGCTGGCCCATACGTTTCAGTTCGGCGAAGCCGCGCCGGGCGATCTGCGGCCCATTCTCGCCGCGCCGCAAGCTTCCATCATGAAGGCGCTGGTTGTAGGATTCATGAGCCGCCAGCCTGTCGCCTATGTACTCTTCGGCGTCGGAGCATTAATTACGCTGGTGATGGAGATGCTTGGCACTTCATCGCTTGTGTTCGCGTTGGGAATTTACCTTCCCCTGAACCTGACCACCCCGATTCTGGCCGGAGGATTTCTGTCGCACCTGGTCAATCGCCGTTCAGAGAAGACGGGCGGCGAACCCGGCCACCGAATCCGCGAGCGCGGAATTATCCTGGCTTCGGGCTTAATGGCAGGCGGCGCGCTGGGCGGCGTCCTGGGTGCGGCTTTGCGGCTGCTCCCGGGATTTCACGAAGATCTCATTCAAACGCCTTTTTATTCCTGGGATTTGGTTTCGCAATGTGTATCGGCCCTGCTTTTTGCGGGGCTGTGTTTCTATGTCTGGCTCGGCGCCTCCAAAATGGAAAAGGAGAAGTCATGAACCAACTTGATCTGTGTATCGCCGAGGCGATTCTCGGCATCGACACGCTTTGGGGCGGCGACGTGATGTGCCCCTCGGGCACGGGACGCTTCATCGCCGATAGCTGGTTTTCCGATGAGCCGCTGCCCGCAGCCTACACGCATCCGGCCGCTGCGCGCTTGCGCCAGTCCGGCGGCGTGGCTGCCAAAGCCATCGACCGCGATGCCATTGAAGCTTATCTCCGCGACGTGGATGTTCCCGGTGCAATTGCAGGTGTTCGCAAAGAGGCCGCCGGGTGCGGCGAACTGCGCCGGTCCTATCTTTACGGGATGGCGCTGAGCCTCGACGTCATGTGGGACCTTGCCATGGAAGTGCTCGGCAAGGGCGATCCCGTTCCGTATGCGCGAGCCGTCGATGCTTCCACCGGCAAGCCGCCGGAACCTTCGCGGCCGGAAAAAAAGCGGGAACGCGTGGCCGAGCTGTTGGGGCGCGCAGGCTACGCGTCTTCGCAATCCGGCGGAATTCTGGCCGCAGTGGATGCGTGGCGCCGCGATCGCGTGACCCCGATGGCATCGGTGCGCGCACTGGGCCAGGCCGTGATCGCACACTTTGACAATCTGAGCGCGAAGAACCTACTGCCGTACCTTCCCGTGGCGCTCTCGCGAGTGCCGCGCGCCAACATCGACTTCCTGCCCATCAAGGACGCATGGTTCTCCGGCTCGATGAATTACATTGGGCGGGCGCGAAACGCTGACGGCAGTCCGCAGTACGAAGCCAGTTATGAGATCAACGCTTCGTTGCAGATTTCGTACCCGGAGTTTGAGCAGCTCGTCAGCCACGAAGTGGTTCCGGGGCACGTGACCACTTTTGCCTACCTGCAGGATTTGTATGTGTGCGGAAAGGCAGGCTTCGAGGCCTCGATTCTTACCATGAATACGCGCGCCGCCACGCTGTTTGAAGGACTTGCCAATAATGCCATCCTGATTGCGCATGGCGTGACTGAAGTGAACCAGTTGCCCGACGAAGACTTGCAGATCGGCGTGCTTCTGGCCCTTTTGCAGGACGATGCGAAGAACCAGTCGTCCTACATGACCTGGGGCGAGAAGAGACAACAGGCGGAAGTCGCGGCCACGCTGCGTCGCGATTTTCTGGTGACCGAAGAACGCGCGGATAAACTCTCCGGCGCATGGGGCCGGCATCCCCTGCTCGGCCGCATGTACCTTCCGGCCTACCGTTCCGGAACGGAAAGAGTGGCGCAACTCCGGCGCACTTATCCTGCCGACCGAGTACTACCGGCGATTTACGGGTGCAAAGGGCTCGTCGACATTGAGACCGTTGAACAGGTTCTGAAAGGCTAGAAGAGCCGCCGCGGTGTTGAACTCCGCGAAAGAGCCGTGTGGTAGTTTTCTAGTGTGTCCAACGCCAAGACTCTGGCCCCCGGCCAAATTGAGCCTGCGCAGCCAGGTTCAAAGCGGTTTACTGCGTGGCACGCGGGGACGGCGCTGCTCCTCGCGCTGGGCTACTCCGGCTACTACTTTTGCCGCTCCGATCTCTCGGTGGTGCTGCCGGATCTGATTCACGATATGGCGCGGCACGGAATGACGCCGAATGCGGCGGAGATTCGGCTCGGTTTCATCGCCTCGGTCGGCACAATCGCATACGCGTTCGGCAAATTCTTCTCGGGCGCCATCGCCGATACCGGCGGCGGCAGGCGAAGCTTTCTCGGCGGAATGGCCGGATCGATTCTCTTCACCATCCTCTTTGCCATGAGCGGGAGCTTTCCACTCTTCACCATGGCATGGATCGGCAATCGCCTCTTCCAGTCGCAGGGATGGGCGGCCCTGGTGCGGGTTTCGTCGCGCTGGTTCTCGTACTCCACATACGGAAGCGTGATGGCCGTCGTCAGCCTGAGCTTTCTGTTCGGC